>RFHK01000021.1 GCA_003695825.1 Gammaproteobacteria bacterium
ATGGACGGCATCGCCCTGGTGCAGGCCCTGCGTGCCCAGGGAGACCAGACCCCTGTCATCGTCGTGACCGCCTACGGATCGGTGGAAAGCGCCGTGACCGCCATGAAGAGTGGCGCCTGCGATTACATACTGCGTCCTTTCGAGGTCGAAACCGTGGAAATGGCCGTGCAGCGCGCGCTTGCACTGGCGCGCGTGGAGCAGGAAAACCGCTTCCTGCGCGAGGAACTGGCGCGCGACAAGGACGGGCTGGTGGGCGAGAGCCCGGCCATGCAGGCCCTCCGGGAACTGATCGCGCGCGTGGCCCCCACCGGGTCCCCGGTACTGATCTGCGGCGAGACCGGCACCGGCAAGGAACTGGTGGCCCGCGCCATTCACCAGGGCTCCGGCCGCGACGGCCTGTTCGTTCCGGTCAATTGTGCCGCCCTGCCGGCCGAGCTGCTCGAGAGCGAACTCTTCGGGCACGTGCGGGGTGCCTTCACCGGCGCCCACCAGGCACGTACCGGCAAGTTCGAACTCGCCGACGGCGGCACCCTCTTCCTGGACGAGATCACCGAAATGCCAGTGGCGCTCCAGGCCAAGCTGCTCCGTGCACTCCAGGAAGGCGTGATCGAGCGGCTGGGCAGCAACCAGCCACGCGAGATCGACCTGCGTGTCGTCGCTGCGACCAACCGGGATCCTGCCCGTGCCGTCGCCGACGGCGTCTTTCGACAGGACCTGCTCTACCGCCTGGACGTGCTGCGCATCGAGGTCCCGCCGTTGCGTGAGCGGCGGGAAGACATCCCCAGCCTCGCCCGCCACTTCCTGGCACGCCAGGCGGCACGCATGGGCGTACCGGTTCCGGAACTCTCCCCCGAGGTCATGGAACGGCTGCGGGCCTATCACTGGCCCGGCAACGTACGGGAACTGGAAAACGTCATGGAACGGGCCCTGGTGCTCTCGGGCGGGGCCGGCATCGGGCTGCAACACCTCCCGGCCGAGCTGTCACGCCCCGACGTCACACCCACCCCGACACAGGCACCGATGCCGGAACTCGCCGCCGGCCTGGACATGAAACAGGCCACGGAGGCCCTTGAGCGACGCCTGATCGCCACGGCCCTCGAACAGGCAGGTGGCAACAAGTCGCTCGCCGCCCGCCTGCTGAACATCAGCGAACGTTCCCTGTGGTACCGCCTCAAGAAGTACGACCTGCACTGACGAGGCGCGGGGTTCCTCACGCGGAGCGGATCCGCCGGATTCGCTCCCAGGCGTAGTTCCAGTCGATGCGCTCCTGCTCCAGCCGCACGCCCGGCCCACCCGCAAGGCATGGGCACACTTCTGAAGCGACCACCGGCGCATACCGCGCAGATTTTTTTGGTTAGAGGAAACCGCGCCCCTTCGCTCCGGCGAGCCAGCGCGGCAAAAGCGTGCTCGATTTTTCCGATCCAGCAGTTCCAGCATACCGAGGGCTGGAATTTTGCGGCATCGCGCTATGCTGATAGGTGGCTTGTGGTGGCTGGAGGATCCGGCTTCCGGACCGATAAACTGAAATGCACGGCGAGAGATGCCGATGCGCATCAGAGACGACCTGATCGAACGTTGTTATTTCGTTGACACCAGCATAGCCCAGCCTTCCTCCGCCGGTGCGCGCCTTCCAGAGAATATTCCCCAAATTCTGCAGGGCGCACATGATTATCCGATCGTGCCGGTCGACCGGTACACCGGACCTCGGGTGCCTCAGGAGGCGTCCGGGTCTTTCCCAGTCGTGGCCTGTGAGGCTTCCTTGCCCCGCAGCAGGTCGGCGATCTCGAACCAGAGCGCCAGTAAGGCCCCACCGAGTGCACCATAGACGTGCGCCGAGGTGACGACGGGAAAGTCGAAGAGCGCCTTGCCGGTCAGGCTGCCGTATCGCCATTCCCAGGCCAGCTTGGCGAACAGGACCACCAGCAGCACGCCGTCGAGGCGGGGATGGAACTGCAGATCGCGGGCAAGGAAGAGGATCAGCAGGCCGTGCAAGACCCCGGAGAGGCCCATGTACCAACCCACTCGTGGATCCTTCAGGTAGAGCCCGAGCGAGACCACGGGCATGAGCACCAGCAAGGCGACGATCAGCCCGGCGACGGAGGGCCGCCGGCCGCAGAACAGTCCCACGACGAACAAACCGCCCAGGTTGAGCAGCAGGTGCACGGTGTCGACGTGGACCAGGTTGCCCGTCCACAGGCGCCAGAACTCGCCCTGCTCGAGCAGGTCGCGCTGGTATGCGAGCGCATCCTGCCAGCCTGCGAGGTGCAGCAGCACGGCGATCCCTCCCAGCGCGATCAGCACCCCATGCTGGGGTCGCAACCGGAACCCGGCGACGGTGAATTCAGGCATGCGAACCTTCCCCTCGCCCCTGCCTGGTCAGGGGATACGACACCGCTGGGGTGGTTTGCGGAGGCGGGATCAGAATCGCTGCCGGCGATCCCTCGAGAAGCGGTCCGCTACCCACAGAACCAGCACGACCAGGCCGATCGCCCCCATCGCCGCCAGTCCGAACAGCAGGTAGTCGGACGAGAGAGGTTCCATCTGTGCGTGTTACCTTCGCTCCCGAACACGCCTCTACCATATCGCAGCCGAAGCCGTTGTCAATGATGCAGGGTCCATGCCCGGCGCCGCTCACGTTCACGCCTTTCTGTAGATTTCCCCGCCATGCCGGCGAAAATTCTCTGCCATTTCCTTCATGCCGCGATCGATGGCCTCGGCCTCGTCCACGCCCAGCTCGGCGGCATAGTCGCGCACGTCCTGGGTGATCTTCATGGAACAGAAGTTGGGACCGCACATGGAGCAGAAGTGCGCCACCTTGTGCGCCTCCTTGGGCAGGGTCTCGTCGTGGTACTCCCGGGACCGCTCGGGATCGAGCGAGAGGTTGAACTGGTCCTCCCAGCGGAACTCGAACCGGGCCTTGGAGAGCGCGTTGTCGCGCACCTGCGCTCCCGGGAAGCCCTTGGCGAGATCGGCGGCATGGGCGGCGATGCGGTAGGCGATGATGCCGTCGCGCACGTCCTGCTTGTTGGGCAGGCCCAGGTGCTCCTTGGGCGTGACGTAGCACAGCATGGCCGTACCGTACCAGCCGATGTTGGCCGCCCCGATGGCCGAGGTGATGTGGTCGTAGGCCGGTGCGATGTCGGTCACCAGCGGTCCGAGCGTGTAGAAGGGCGCCTCGAAGCAGTCGTGGAGTTCCTTGTCCACGTTCTCCTTGACCCTGTGCAGCGGGATGTGGCCGGGGCCCTCGATCATGACCTGCACGTCGTGCTCCCAGGCGATCTTCGTCAACTCGCCCAGCGTCTCCAGCTCCGCGAACTGGGCACGGTCGTTGGCGTCGGCGATGGACCCGGGGCGCAGGCCGTCGCCCAGCGAGAAGGCGACGTCGTAGGCGGCCATGATCTCGCAGATCTCCTCGAAATGGGTGTAGAGGAAGTTCTCCTGGTGGTGGGCCAGGCACCACTTGGCCATGATGGAGCCGCCGCGTGAGACGATACCGGTCACCCGATCGACCGTGAGCGGTATGTAGGCCAGGCGCACGCCGGCATGGATGGTGAAGTAGTCCACCCCCTGCTCGGCCTGCTCGATGAGGGTGTCGCGGAAGATCTCCCAGGTGAGCTCTTCGGGCTTGCCGTCCACCTTCTCCAGGGCCTGGTAGATGGGCACGGTGCCGATGGGGACCGGTGAATTGCGCAGGATCCACTCACGGGTCTCGTGAATGTGCTTGCCGGTCGAGAGGTCCATGAGGGTGTCGCCGCCCCAGCGGGTGGACCAGACCATCTTCTCGACTTCCTCGGCGATCGACGAGGTCACGGCCGAGTTGCCGATGTTGGTGTTGATCTTCACCCGGAAGTTGCGCCCGATGATCATCGGCTCGAGTTCCGGGTGGTTGATGTTGGCGGGAATGATGGCCCGCCCGGCGGCCACCTCCTGGCGCACGAACTCGGGCGTGATCTCGTCCGGAAGGTTCGCCCCGAAGGGCTGCCCCGGGTGCTGGCGCAGCAGCCGGGCATAGCGCGGATCCTCGCGCATCGCCTGCAGGCGGCAGTTCTCGCGGATGGCGACGTACTCCATCTCGGGCGTGACGATGCCACGCCGCGCGTAGTGCATCTGGGTGACACAGGCACCGGGTTTCGCCCGCCTGGGCCGTCGGGGATGTTCGAAGCGCAAGGGCGCCAGCTCCGGGTCCTCCAGCCGGGCCCGGCCATAGGCCGAGGTGGGGCCGGGAAGTTCCTCGGTGTCCCCGCGCTCGCGGATCCAGGCCTCGCGCAACGGCGGCAGGCCCTTGCGCAGGTCGATCTCCACCTCCGGGTCCGTGTAGGGCCCCGAGGTGTCGTAGACCGGGATCGGGGGGTTCTCCTCCACGCCGGTGCGCGTGCGCGTGGGCGACTGGAGGATCTCCCGCATGCCCACGCGCAGGTCCGGACGCGAGCCCGTCTCGTAGATCTTGCGGGAATTGGGAAAGGGGCGAGTCGCCTCCGCCGAGAGGGCCGCGGTCTTTTTGAGAAAGTCTTCCGGAATGGCGCTCATGATGCCTGCTCCTGTCAGGGAAGGAGCGGGCGGCAACGGCGAGCACGACGGCCTGGTTGGATTCGCCCGGCTTCCCTGCGCTGGTATGACCCGAGATCAGGTTCCAAGGGTATCTCTCAGCCCGCCACCGCAAGCGCCGGCGCGGACACCCCCAGCCGATCGGTCAGAAGGTACTGGAAGGGCCGGGGCAATTCAACCGCAACGGGGCTGTGCCATCCCGCACCGAAGCCCGGTGTGTCAGATCACGCAGCCGGAATGCGGCATCTCACACACCGTTCTCCGGGAGCACAGGAATCTTAGTTCATATTCAAACTGTTACGGAATGGCACGACCTTTGATAGCGCCTCTCCGAAGAACCTTTCACAACGAACGAGGAGATCGACCCATGCATGCATCCCCCGGACCACGCCTGCGGGCGCTGTCCCTGTGCCTGTGCCTCGCCCTGCCCCTCCCTGCCCTGGCCGCCCCGCCCCCCTTGCGGCTGGCCTCCCACGACATGCTCTACATCGAGATCCTCAAGCCGCTGCCGTTCACCGACGTGGAGACGAAGGTCATCCACCGCAAGGAACCCGTGGTACCCCAGCCGGCCCCAGATGCCGCCGGCGTGCTCAAGACGGTCCCGGGCAGCGACGTCAACCGCAACGGCGCCCTGACCGGCATCGTCCAGTACCGTGGAATGTACGGCGACCGCGTCGACGTGCACGTCGACGGCATGTACGTCGGCTCGGCCGGGCCCAATGCCATGGACCCGCCGCTGGCCCTGGTCCCCCGGGGCCAGCTGCAGGCGGTCGTGGTCCACCGCGGGATCGCACCGGTCTCTGCCGGCATCGGCACCTTCGGCGGCGCCATCGAGGCGCGCTCGCTGACCAGCCATTTCGGCGACGGCCCGGCCTTCCACAGCGACGGCCTGGTACGCTTCGACGGCAGTTCCGCCGACCGGGGACGGGCCTTCAACCTCTTCGCCGGCTACGCCAACGACCGGCACCGCATGCACCTGGCGTTGACCCGCGAGGCCGGCAGCGACCGGGACACCCCCCTCGGCCGCCTGCACAGCACCCGCTTCGAACGCGACCAGGTGCGCGCCGGCTACGGCTTCCGGTCCGGGACCACGGAACTCGACGTCGAGGCCCGCTACAACGACACCGGCAAGACCGGCACGCCCAGCCTGCCGATGGACATCCTCTATATCCGGGGAACCACGGGCCGCATCCGGCTCCGCACGGACCGGGGCGGCGGGCGCCTCGATGCCACGCTCTACGGCGGCTCCATGAAACACGAGATGGACAACTTCAGCCTGCGTCCCAACGGAATCCGGATGCACAAGCAGCGCCTCACGCACGCGGAAAGCGACAGCATCGGCATCCGCCTCGGTTGGCGCCCCGGGGATGGCCGGTCGAAACTGGGCGTGGACCTCTTCCGCACCACGCACGATGCGCGCATCAAGGATCCCACCCGCGCGGCCTTCTTCGTCGACAATTTCCGCGACGTGCGGGTGCGCTTCCTCAGCCTGTTCGGTGAACGCGAAGGAAAGGCCGGGCGTGGCCACTGGTCAGCCGGACTGCGCCTCACCCGGGCCGAGTCCGATGCCGGGACGGTCGACACCTCCATGGCCATGACGATGCCGGCCGTGGCCGGCCTGCGCGACCGTTTCAACGCCGCCGACCGCTCCCGGGCCGACACCCTGGTTGACGCCGTGTTCGAGTACAGCCTGCCCCTTTCGGGGACGACCGAGCTCGTCGCTTCCCTGGGGCACAAGATGCGCAGTCCCTCCTACCAGGAACGCTACCTCTGGCTGCCGCTGGAATCCACCGGGGGTCTGGCCGACGGCAATACCTACGTGGGCAAGGTCGATCTGAAACCGGAGCGATCCTGGCAATTCGAACTGGGATTCGACACGCGCGAGGCGGACTGGACCTTCTCCCCGCGCCTGTTCTACCGGCGCATCGACGACTACATCCAGGGCATCCCCGCCACGGACACCCAGGTCCTCATGGTCAACAACATGATGGGCGGCAGCACGCCCCCGCCCGTGCTGCAGTTCGCCAATGTCGATGCCAAGATCTACGGGTTCGACGCCCTGGCCGGCTGGGCCTTCGCCGAAGGCTGGCGACTCGAAGCCGACCTCAGCTGGACGCGCGGAGCCCGGCGCGACATCGATGACAATCTCTACCGCATCGCCCCACCCCGGCTCGACCTCGACCTGCGCCGGCGCTGGTCCGCCTGGGAGGCCCACCTGGGCCTGCAGGCCTACGCGCGGCAGAAACGGGTCTCGGCGACCAACCACGAGCAACCCACCTCCGGGTACGCCGTCTGGTCCGCCGGCCTGGCCTGGAGACCCGACAAGCGCCTGCGCGTGCGTCTCGACGTCGACAATCTCGCCGACCGTCGCTACTACGACCACGTCGGCGGCTACAACCGGGTCGCCGGCAACATCGTACCCGTGGGCAGCCGGCTGCCGGGTACCGGCCGCAATGTCCAGCTCCGTGTGCACTGGCGCTGGTAGCAGGCACTACGCCAACCGTGCGCCGACGAGGCGTCGCCGGGAAATTTCAGCAAGGCTGCTCGCCTCGGCGTTGCGTACCTGACCTGCTCCACGCGGTCCCGCGGCCACGGCCGCGGGACCGACGTTCACTTGCCTGCCTGGAGGAAACTCCTTACCCTGTCGCCTGCGAGACAGCGATCCACGGGAGCTGGCAGATGAGCGCAGCGCAGGCCGAACGCGATTTCGACTTCGAGCAGGCCCGTTTCAACCTGGTCGAACAGCAGATCCGTCCCTGGAACGTGATCGACGAGCGCGTGCTCGCCGTGCTCGGCGGCGTACCGCGCGAGGACTTCGTGCCGCCGCGCTACCGCAACTCGCTCGCCTTCGCCGACCTCAACCTGCCGCTGGGCCACGGTGAGGTCATGATGACCCCGAAACAGGAAGCCCGCCTGCTGCAGAGCCTCCAGGTCCGTCCCGAGGACGAGATCCTCGAGGTCGGCACCGGCAGCGGCTATGTCACCGCCTGCCTGGCACGGCTCGGCGGCCGGGTACACAGCGTGGACATCCACGAGGACTTCCTCGAGGCCGCCGACCGCAAGCTCCTGGCACACGGCATCACCAACGTCACGCTGGAGCAACGCGACGCCGCGAGCGGCTGGCCGGAATCGGACCGTTTCGACGTCATCGCCGTGACCGGCTCGCTGCCCGAACTGCACCGGGGTTTCCACCGGGCGCTGCGCCCGGGCGGCCGCCTGTTCCTGATCGTCGGTTCGCCCCCGTTGATGGAGGCCCGACTGATCACGCGCGAGTCGGAAGACCAGTGGTTCGACGAACCCCTGTTCGAAACGGCCATCCCGCCGCTCGTCAACGCCCCGCACCACGTACACTTCACGCTCTGAACGTGAGAGAATTGCGTCCACGCGAGGCTGCGGCGCTGCTCGCCGGGCCGCACCCGCCCAGGATCCTGGACGTACGCGAGCCCTGGGAGTACGCGCTTTGCCATCTCGAGGGGGCCTTGCTGATCCCGATGCGCGAGCTCCCTGGGCGCATTAGCGAGCTCGACCCGGAGGTGCCCCTGCTGGTCGTCTGCCATCACGGCATTCGCAGTCGGATGGTGTGCCGCTACCTGGAGAGGGAACACGGTTTTCGGAACCTGATGAATCTCGAGGGCGGCGTCGCCGCCTGGGCGGCCGAGGTCGATCCCGGCATGCCCACCTACTGAAGGAGCCTTGCCATGCGGAAGGAAGCGGACATCAAACCCAAGGCAACGGCAGGTACCCTGGCCGTCGTCCTGGCCCTGGCCTCTTCCCCGCTGTGGGCGATCGATCTCTACGGCGCCTGGCAGGAAGCCCATGACCATGCCCCCGGGCTCCAGGCCGCTGCGGCGGCACGCGCGGCCGCCTCCGAGTCCCGGCCCCTGGCACGCGCCGGCCTGCTGCCGAACCTGGCCCTTTCGGCCAACGTCACACGCACCCAGTACGATCCGCGCACGAGTGGCCCCACCACCTATTCCACCAACAAGAGCTACGCGATCTCGCTCTCGCAACCGCTCTACCGCCGGGACCGCTGGATCGCGCTCGAGCAGGCCGACAGCCAGGTGCGCCAGGCGGAGGCCGAGTATGCCGCCGCCGAGCAGCAATTGATGCTCGACGTGGCCAGCCGCTACTTCGACGTGCTCGCCGCGCAGGACAATTTGCGCTTCGCCAGGGCGGAGAAGAAGGCCATCGCCCGCCAGCTCGAACAGGCGAAACAGCGGTTCAAGGTGGGACTGTCGGCGATCACCGACGTCCACGAGGCCCAGGCGCGCTACGACCTGGCCGTGAGCGCCGTGATCGCGGCCGAGAACCGGCTCGATTCGGCCCGCGAGGCCCTGCGGGAACTGGTGGGTCCCAAGGTGGCCCAGGATGCCCTCGCACCCCTGGTCGCCGGGGTGCCCTTGCGCAAGCCCGACCCCCCGGACATGCAGGCCTGGGTGAAGCGCGCCGTGGAAGGCAACCTGCAGTTGCGTGCACTGCGCGCGGCCGTGGAGTCCGCCCGCCGCGAGGTCGAACGTCAGCGTGCCGGTCACTACCCGACGCTCGACGCCCAGGCCAGCTTCACCTACCAGGACGCCAACTTCGGCGGTGTCTTCCCGCTCAAGCGCAACGATTCGGCCATCGGGTTGCAGCTCAGGCTGCCGCTCTATGCCGGCGGCGCCATCGTCAGCGCGACCCGCCAGGCGGCCGACCGGTACGAGGAAGCACGCGAGAAGCTCGAGCAGCAGCGCCTGGCCACGGAACGCGCCGTGCGCGACGCCTACCGCGGCGTGATCAGCGGCATCGCCCAGGTCCGGGCCATGGAACAGGCGCTGCGGTCCACGGAAACGGCGCTGGAGGCGGCCCAGGCCGGGTTCGAGGTGGGCACGCGTACCATCGTGGACGTCCTGGACGCCCAGCGCGAGAAGTACCGGGCACGACGCGATCTCGCCCGGGCCCGCTACGACTACCTGCTCAGCACCCTGCGGCTCAAGCAGGCCGTCGGCTCGCTCGCCCCGGAGGACCTGGAACGCATCAGCCGGTGGATGCGGCAAGCCGACGATGACGATGCCTCCTGACGCCCTCTTCCCCACGCCCGCACCCGGCTTCGACGACCCGCTCGGTCTCCTGCGCGCCTGTCACACGAAGATGCTGCAGCATGCCGCCCTGCTGCAGCGCCTGGTAGGCCTGGATCCGAACGGGCGCGACTTCGCCACCTTGCGGGAACGTGCCTGTCGCTATTTCGACCACTCCGCCCCGCTCCACCACGAGGACGAAGAGCGTGACCTCTTCCCCGCCCTGCTCCGCAGGAACGCCTCGCTCGCAACGACCGTGCGCAGGTTGCAGGCACAGCATCCCGAGCTGGAACGCCGCTGGCAGGCGATCCGCGCGGCATTGCATGCGCTCCCGCCTCCCCAGGACCTGTCCGCGCGAATCGAGGCCTTCGTCAGGCTGCTGCGCGATCACCTCGCGCTCGAGGAAACCGACCTCCTCGCCCCGGCCGAGACCCTGCTCGATGCCGGTGACCTCGAACGGCTGGGACGCGCCATGGCCGCACGACGCGGTGTCGATTGAACTTGCCCCTTCGCCGTGGAAAGCAACGCATCGTCTGGTTGACTTCCGAGCACCCAGCTCCTAGTTCCCAGCTCCCAGCTCTTTTTTCCTCCGCTTCAACTCCAGCCCACGATTGATGGCACGCGAAGCGGCGATCATCCCGAAGGTGGCGGTCACGGTGGCCGTGGAACCATAGCCGAGGCGGCAGTCGAGCGAGACCCCGTGGATGCCCGGCTTCTCGTGGCCGACGCTTCCGTCCGCCCGAGGATAGCGCGGCTGCTCGGTGGAGAAGACGCATTCGATCCCGAAGCGCCGCTTCGGGTTTCGCGTGTACCCGTACCGGCTGCGCAGCCGGGCCCGTACCTTGGCGGCGAGCGGATCGTTCCAGGTGCGGGTGAGATCGGCGACCTCGATCCGCGTCGGATCCATCAGTCCGCCGGCCCCGCCCGTCATGACGACGGGAATCTTGCGGCGGCGACAGAAATGCACCAGGGCGGCCTTGAAGCGGATGCTGTCGATGGCATCGATGACGTAGTCGAACGCCGGCGTGACGAGCTTCTCGAGGTTGCGCTCGGTCAGGTAGTCCCGCACGGGATGAAGGCGGCAGTCCGGGTGGATGCCGGCGATGCGCTCGGCCATGACTTCCACCTTGGGGCGACCGAAGGTGTCGGTGAGTGCCGGAAGCTGGCGGTTGACGTTGGTGGGACAGACGGTATCACCGTCGATGAAGGTGAGTTCGCCGATGCCGCTGCGGGCGAGGGCCTCGAGCGCCCAGGAGCCCACCCCGCCGATGCCCACGACACAGACGTGCATCTCCGCCAGCAGGGCGGGTGCATCTGCGCCGTAGAGACGGGCGAGCGCAGCGAAACGCGGCGAGTCCGAGGCAGGGCAACCCATCGCGAAGCGTCGTCTTCTTCGACCGAAAAGAGGACGCCGCATTCGTTCCCGAACGCGGCGTCCGCCTGGCCCGCAGGCCGGTGGCCTGCACCTTCAGGCATGGGGTTCAGTGTTCTCCCGGCTCGTGGGCATGCCCGTGGGCGATCTCTTCCGGCGTGGCATCCCGCACGTCCGTGATCTCCACGTCGAAGGTCAGGCGCATGCCGGCGAGCGGATGATTGCCGTCGACCGTGACCGTGTCGCCTTCGACCTTGGTGACCACGACCAGCATCGGGCCGTGGGAAGAATCGGCCTGGAAACGCATGCCGGGCTCGATGTGATCGACGCCCTGGAAGGCCTCGCGAGGCACTTCCTGGATCAAGGCCTCGTCGGCGAGGCCGTAGGCCTCCTCGGGCTCGACCACGACATTGAGCCGGTCACCGGGCCTTTTGCCTTCGAGTGCCTTCTCGAGCCCCGGAATGATGTTCGAGGCGCCGTGCAGGTAGGTGAGAGGGGCTCCCCCGGCGGAGCTGTCGAGCTGGGTACCGTCGGGGCCGGTCAGGGTGTAGTGGAACGAAACCACCTTGTTCTGTGCAACTTGCATGTATCTTCCTGTATCGCTGTTACCATGAAAGACAGGCCGCCGGTCCACCGCGCGGTGACGGCGACCGACGACCCGTAGGGGAGAGGATACTCCCTGCGCACGCAAAAGGGAAACCGGCATGCACCCGCCGGCGGTCCGAACCGTCTCTCAGCGTTCGAAGCCCGCACACGAACAGCGGGCACTCAGATAGAGCTGGTGGCGCACGCAGATCCCGTCCTCGGCACGTACCGAGGCCCGCGCCGATCCCATCACCTGCAGGCCGGGCAGAACGGCCTCCAGGTAATCGGCATCGTTGCGGAAGTGCCGGCAGTGGCGGCAGACCGGTGCGCCGCGCCGGCGCCCGGCCTGCCGTCCTCCAGCGGTGTGCGTACCCGGTTCAGCCATGGCTGAGATGCGACCAGTAACCGGAGAAGACCACCACCGAGAGCACGAAACCGAGCAGCACGTTCACCACCACGCCGGTCGTGAAGGCCGTGAAGGGACGGATACCGGCGGCGGCCAGCTCGCGGAAGCGGGTGGTGAGCCCGATGGAGAAGAAGCAGAAGATGAAGGCCCAGGTCCGCAGCGTCTTGACCGGACCGACCAGCTCCGGCTTCACCACCTTGTTGTACTCGGCGAAGCTGTAGCCCTTGGAGATGAGCGTGATGATGATGGAGGCGAGCACGAAGCCGATGACGAACTTCGGGAAACGCCACCAGATCTCGGCGGGGTTGGGCTCCTGGCCCGCCTTGCGCTCCCACTTGAGCGTGGAGATGAGCGCGAGCACGAAGGCCCAGATGCCGATCCAGATGTCGCGGCCGACGACCTTCATCAGGGTGAAGGCCCAGACCGCATCGTCCTGGGTACCCTGGATCCCCGGCAGGTTCTCGGCCAGCGAACCATAGGCCTGGGCGGCGGCGAAGCCGGCGGCATCGGCGAACTCGGAAGTGCCCACCCAGGCCCCGGCGATACCCGCGTGCAGCCCGAGGGCACGCGAGACCAGCGGCAGGAAGAAGATCATCACGATGGCCCAGAGGATCACCAGCGTGATTGCGATGGGGGCATGTTCCTTGCGTGCACCCACCGCCCCGGCGATGGCGATGGCCCCCGAGACGCCGCACACGGCACCACCCGCGCCGAGCGTGGCGCCCAGGCGGCGATCGAGCCCCAGCTTCTTCGCCGTGAAGTAGATGGTCAGGAAGGTGGCGATCGAGACGATCGAGGCCTGCACGATCGCCACCGGCCCTGCCCAGACGATGAGCGTGAACGGCAGGGTGGCCCCCAGCAGCACGATACCGATCTTGATGTAAAACTCGACCCGAAAGCCGGTGTCCATCCACCGGGGCAGGCCGATGAGGTTGGAGATCAGCATACCGAGCACCAGGGCCACCAGCGGTGGCTCGAGATTGTAGTGATGGGCATGGGTCCAGGCCCCCACCATGAAGATGAGGATGGAGAACACGAAGACGAACACGAACGAGGGGATGAACTCCCCGAGCCGGTAGCCCATCGCTTTCACGGCCACGGAGAACACGACCAGCCACATCACGAACATGGCCAGGTACTGGGGCAGGTGGTCAATGAAATGCGACAGGGCCTGGCCCAGGTGCTCCCAGCGTGCCGGCTTGATGGCGATCCACCGGATCGAGGCATCATTGAGGAAGAAGGCCACGGCCACGAGCACGATGCCGAGCCCCACCCAGATCGCCCACCAGTCCTCCTTGAGCCAGAGTTCCTTCCAGCCCACGTGGCCGACGCGAAGGTCGTCCGCCTCCTCGTCCCATTCCGCCTCGGTGGGTGTCAACTCCACGTCGTCTTTCTTTTTCTCCGTCATCAGGATCCCCCTCCATCACAACGGTTCCACGGTACATCTCGATCGATGCATGTCCCTGCCCGCAGGGCAGTGCTTAGATTCCTAGCATGTACAGGGAAAAAAGCAAGCCCTGCAACTGGATCCGGGCCATGCGCCCACCGGGAGAAGCAGACGCAGGAAGCGTCCCGGGTTGCGTACGACGTCGATCGAAAGGGGCGGGTGTCGCCTAAGCCAGGGCGACTGCAGGATCCGGACTGGGGGGTGGTGGGCCGTGTAGGACTCGAACCTACGACCAGCCGGTTAAAAGCCGGATGCTCTACCAACTGAGCTAACGGCCCGGAGGGGCGCACATGATACCCTCCCCGTCCCGGCACGCCAAGCCGTCGGCGGCCGGCGTCAGAGGGCCTCGAGCCGGCGCAGTCCGGAGGGCAGCAGGCGCAGGTCCACCAACCCGGTCAACAGGGCGTCGAGGAAGCTCGCGTCCTCGTAGAGCATGCGGTAGTACTCGACCTTCATGGTCAGTGCACTACCCAGAATGATGCTGCCCAGGGTCAGGAAGGAACCGAGCGCGAGCGTCGAGACGCCGGTGATGCCCTGCCCGAAGGTACAGCCCATGCCCAGCACGCCGCCGATCCCCATGAGCACGCCGCCGACGGCGTGGCGCACGAAGTCTTTGACGCTGGCGAACCACTCGATGCGGAAATTGCGCGAGAGGACGGCATAGAGGAAAGAACCCACCATGACGCCGGCACCGGCCATCATGCCGAAGCTGACCAGTACGTTGGCGAAACCGCCGTCGATCCAGTGCACCAGGTCACCGGCCGGCGAGACGAAGGTGTAGGATTGGGCGGCCACGTGCAGGGGCGGCTGGTCCATGAACTCGGCCTCCTCCATCCAGGACTGGCCGAGCGGGCCGGCCGTCACGTACCAGGCCGCGACGATGGCCAGTCCCACCACGGCCCCGCCCAGGACGTTGTCGAACCGCCCCCGGAAATCGGGCGAACGGAAGACCCACACCAGGAGCGCGAAACCGAGCACGCCGGCGGCCGCGTAGCGCAGCTTGAGCGCGTCCACGGGGAGCACGGCGGCGAGCAGGTGGCCCAGTCCCTGGCTGCCGATCCCGTGCGCGGAGAGGTCGATGAACAGGGGCTGCATCCAGGAAAGGAAGACGGTGCTCATGAAATTGGTGTACATCATCAGGTAGGCGAAGAGCGCCATGAAGAGCAGCACCACCACGGATTTCAGGTTGCCGCCCCCGATGCGCAGGAACGTCTTGTTGCCGCAACCGCTGCCCAGGGTCATGCCGATGCCGAACAGGAAACCGCCCAGCAGGTAGCGTGGCCAGGCGAACATGGGCGTGCGGTAGGGCGGAAAGGCCTCGCTGCCGCTGACGGCCAGCGACGGGCTCACCTTGCCGGACCACTGGAGCACCAGCACACCGAGGATGGCCACGGCCATGGCGAACACCCAGGCGCGAATGCGCCCGGTATCACCCATGTTGACCAGGTCCGAGACGGCACCCATGGTGCAGAAGTTGGTCTTGTGGGCGACGGCACCCATGACCGCGGCGATGGCGAAGCCCCAGAGCAGTACCTGTACGGTGACGGGAAGGGATTCCATGATTCCTCCTCCAGAATTGCGTGTGTGCTCGATGCCGCCGATCGCGCCGGCGGTCATTCGGTAGCTGGCGTCTCTCGGTAACGCGTGGGGTCGGGCAGGCCCGCGCGGCGGAATCCCGCGGCCCGCAAGCGGCAACTGTCGCACCGCCCGCACGCCCGCCCGGCCTCGTCCGCCTGGTAACAGGAGACGGTCAGGCTGTAGTCTACCCCCAACGCGGTCCCGCGCCGAATGATCTCTTCCTTGCGCAGGCCGATGAGGGGGGCACGGATGCGAAACCCCTCGCCCTCCACACCTTCCCGGGTGGCCAGATTGGCAAGACGCTGGAAGGCCTCGATGTATTCCGGCCGGCAGTCGGGATACCCGGAATAGTCCACGGCATTGACGCCCACGAAGATGTCGTGGGCGCCGAGCACCTCCGCCCAGCCGAGCGCCAAGGCCAGGAAAACGGTGTTGCGTGCCGGGACATAGGTGGGTGGGATCCCGGAGGTGGGCGTCTCGGGCACGGGGATGTCGGGATCCGTCAGGGCCGAGCCGCCGATGGCCGAGAGGTCCAGCGGGATGACCAGATGCTGCACCGCGCCCAGCCGAGCGGCCACCCGCCGTGCCGCTTCCAGTTCGGCGGCGTGGCGCTGCCCGTAGTCGATGCTCAGGGCGTGGCAGGCGAAGCCCTCCGCGCGAGCGATGGCCAGCGTGGTGGCCGAGTCCAGGCCGCCGGAGAGCAGCACCACGGCCTTGGGTTGCTGCGAGGGCGTTGTGTTCATCGTCCCGGTTCCTCCCCCCAGAGCAGCTTGTGGAGCTGGACCTGCAGGCGCGCATCCAGCCCGTCCTCGAGGATCCACTCGGCGAGCTCGCGCGGCTCGAGCCGGCCCCAGGCCGGGGAGAACAGCACCTGGCAGATCGCGGGAAGACCGAATTCCGCCATGCGTGCCTTCGCCCACTCGTAGTCGGCCCGGTCACAGACCACGAACTTGACCTGGTCCTCCGGCCGCAGGTGCTCGAGGTTCTCGTAGCGGTTGCGGTCCACCTCGCCCGAACCCGGGGTCTTGAGATCCATCACCTTGACCACCCGCGGATCGACCCCTGCGAGTGGCAGGGCCCCGCCGGTCTCGAGCGACACCCGGTAACCGGCATCGCACAGGGCCGTCAGCAGCGGCAGGCAGCCCTTCTGGGCGAGGGGCTCTCCACCGGTGACCGTCACGTGGCGCACCGGCCAGCGCCGCACCGCGTCGAGGATCTCCGCCACCCGCATCCGGCGCCCACCCGAGAAGGCATAGGGCGTATCGCAATAGCGACAACGCAGGGGACAGCCGGTCAGGCGCACGAACACGGTGGGCCAGCCGACGCTGTCGGCCTCGCCTTGCAGGGACCGGAAGATCTCGGTGACGCGCACCTCCGGGTCGGTGCGGCGCCGCGGGGTGTCGTTCAATGTCCCTCGCGCTTCATGCGGTCCAGGCGGCGGGCCGCCAACCGGGCGGCCGTGGTGCCCGGGTAGCGCCCGACCACGGCCTCCAGGGTGCGGCGCGCCGCATCCCACTGCTTCTTCTCGTATTGCACGAACCCGATCTTGAGCAGGGCATCCGGCACCTTGGGGCTGTCCGGGTAGTCCTGCACGACCTTGGTGAACTCGGCCAGGGCCCGGTCGTAGTCCCGGCTCACGTACCAGGTCTCGCCGAGCCAGTACTGGGCGTTGTCCGAGTAGGGGTTGCGCGGGTAGCGGGCCAGGAAGTCGGTGAACGCCTGGGCGGCCTCGGCGTAACGTCCGTCGTGGAGAATCGCCAGGGCCTTCTCGTAGGCGGCGCGGATCGCCTCCGGCGTGGCCCCCTGGCCCCCGGTCCCACCCGGGGCCTGGGGCGCGCCGGCCGCCGGGGCCGCGGTGGAGTTCGCAGGCGTCGCGGCCGGTGCCGTGGGCAAGGTGCGGGCGGCCTCCAGGGCCTGCAGGCGCCGGTCGATGTCGAGGTAGAGGTCGTGCTGGCGCTTGCGCAGCTGCTCGAGGGCATGGCCCTGCATCTCCACCTCGCCACGCAGTTCCCGCACCTCGCGCTGCAGGGCGTCGAGCGTGTTCATCATCTCGATGAGCGCCCCCGAGTCGAGCCGCTGCTCGAGCTTCGTGACCCGGGCCTCGAGGTCCCCCTGCCCGGCCGGCGCGGTGCCGGCCAGGCCCCAGCCCAGCCCCAGGAGGAGGACCAGGCCCGCTGCATGCTTAGGGTTCATCGCGCTTCTGTCCTGGCATTACGTAGACGATCTCCACCCGGCGGTTCTTCGCCCAGGCGGCCTCGTTGTGCCCGGGATCGGCCGGTTTCTCCTCGCCGTAGCTCACCGTCTCGATCTGGCTCGGAGAGGCCCCCATGAACTCGAGCAACCGGGCCACCGCCTTGGCGCGCCGCTCGCCGAGACCGATATTGTATTCGCGCGAGCCCCGCTCGTCGGTATGCCCCTCCAGGATCACCCGTACCTGCGGATTGGCTGACAGGTAGCTGGCATGGGCGGCCAGGATCTCCCGGTCGGCGTCCTTGACTTCCGCGCTGTCGAAATCGAAGTAGATGGTACGGTGCGAGAGGGGGCTCGCCGGGTTGTCGATGGACATGCCCTGGAAGCGCGGCGCGCCCCCGGCCCCGGAGGTCCGGGCACCCGCCTCCGGTTGCGCCGCCCCGGCCGGGCCGCCGCCCGGTGCGGGCGCCGGGGCCGCCTCGACCACTTCTGCAGGCGCACCGCCCCCGGCCCGGGGGGTCACGCCCATGCCGGTACAGCCGGCAAGCCACACCAAGACCAGCCCGATCCCTGCCAGCACCGTCGTGCGTATACTCATCTCCCTCTCCTGCGTTGCGATTGGACCATTCCCTTGCCGTGCCGGGCCTCACCGTTTCTCGAACGGCGACCAGGCCGGCTCCCGCACGTCCCCGGCCTGGAAACGCAACCGCTGGCTCACGCGCCCGTCCACCGAGACGGCGGCCAGCACGCCGCGCCCACGGTACTCGGTCGCATAGAGCACCATGCTGCCGTTGGGCGCGAAGCTCGGCGACTCGTCGAGCACACCGTCGCTCAACATCCGCATCTCCCCGCTGCGGCGATCGAGCAACGCGATGCGGAAGTGCCCGGCGGCATCACGGTGCACGAAGACGAGGCGTCGGCCGTCGGGCGAGATGTCCGCGCTCGAATTGTAATCACCCTCGAAGGTGAGCCGGCGCGCCCGCCCGCCATCGAGCGGGATGCGATAGAGCTGGGGCCCGCCGCCGCGGTCGGACGTGAAGATGATGGCACGGCCGTCGGGCTCCCAGACCGGCTCGGTGTCGATCGCCGGATCGTGCGTGAGGCGCCGGCGCCGGCCGGTCCGCAGGTCGAGGACGTAGATCTCGGGATTGCCGTCCCGGGAGAGGGTCAGGGCCAGCCGGGTACCGTCCGGCGACCAGGCCGGGGCACCATTGATCCCCTTGTCCCGGGAGACCTCGGTACGGCGGCCGGTGGCCACCTCCTGGACGTAGACGGCGGCATGGCGACCCTCGAAGGAGACGTAGGCCAGACGCCGCCCGTCCGGTGACCAGGCCGGCGAGAGGAGCGGCTCGGTGGAGGTGACGATGGTGCGCTGCCCGTACCCGTCGGCATCGGCCACCTGCAGGCGGTAGCGCCGCTTCTTGCCCTTGCCGGTCACGGTCACGTAGGCGATGCGGGTCTGGAAGGCCCCCCGTTCTCCGGTCAGCGCCTCGTAGACCACGTCACTGACGTAATGGGCGGCCTGGCGCAGGTGCGCGGTCGTCACGGCCAGGCTGTAGCCGGCCAGCTGGCTGCCCCGGATGGTGTCGAAGAGCTGGAACTCCAGGCGCAGGCGTCCCTTGCCCAGGGGCAGGAGACGCCCCACCAGCAGGCTGCCTACGCCCATCAGCCGCCAGTCGCGGAAATTGACCTCGTTGCCCCGCGTGGGCCGGGAGATCAGTTCCTTTCTCGGCAGGGGCGCGAAACGGCCGCTGCGGGCGAGGTCCGCGGCCACCACGGCGGCGACGTCCACCGGGGGCGGCTGCCCCTTGCCCGTCCAACCGAAGGGAACGATGGCGATGGGGGTGGCCCCCTCCACCCCGGAGGTGATCTCGATGGTCAGGCCGGCCCCGGCCCGCAGCGGGAGCCACAGGGCCCAGCCCAGCACCAGCAAAAGCGCGAGGCGTCTCGTCATCACGGCACGACTCCCGGCACCCTCATCGGCGCGGCTTCGGCGCGAATCGGAAGGTCAGATTGCGGAACCGCTCGAACAGTTCCCCGTTGGGCGGCAAGGGCAGGGGCGAGGCCAGCCCCACCGCCTCGATCACCGAGCGGTCGAAGGCCCGATCGCCGCTGCTCTCCACGATCCGTACGTCCGCCACCTCCCCGCCCGGGATCAACCGCACCTGCACCACGCAGGCGAGCCCGTCGCGGCTGGTGGGCGGCTGGCGCCAGTTGCGTTCCACCTTGTCGCGGATGAGGGCCGTGTACTTGGCGATGAGCGCCTGTTCGCGGCGGGCGCGCTCGGCGGCCTCCATGGCGGCCCGTTCCTGTTCCAGGCGGCGGCGCAGGGCCTCCTCCTCGGCCCGGCGACGGGCCTCCTCCGCCCGACGACGGGCCTCCTCCGCCTTGCGGCGCGCTTCCTCGGCACGGCGTTTCTCCTCTTCCGCCCGCCGCTTGGCCTCCTCCGCCTTGCGACGCGCCTCCTCGGCCTGGCGCCGGGCCTCCGCCTCGGCCCGGCGCCTTTCTTCTTCCGCGCGCCGCTTCGCTTCTTCCGCGGCCTGGCGCTGGCGCTCGAGCTCGGCGAGCCGGCGGGCCTCTTCCTGGCGCCGGCGTTCCAGGGCCTCGCGCTCGGCCTTCAGCCGGGCCAGGCGCGCGGCCTCTTCCTGCTTCTTGCGCTCGAGTTCCGCCCGGCGGCGGGCCTCTTCCTCCCGCTGGCGGCGCAGGCGTTCCAGGCGGCGCTTCTCTTGCAGGCGACGGCGCTCGGCCTCCTTCGCCTTGCGCTCGAGTTCCGCGAGCCGCTGCTGCTCGGCGCGACGCTTGCGTGCCTCGAGCTCCTGCAGGCGCTGCATCTCCTTCTCGACCGCCGCCTCGTCCACCGCCACGGCCTGCACGATCTTCTTCGCCTCGGGCACGGTCCCCAGGGAAGGATGGAGATTCCAGTCGATGCCCACCGACAGCAGGGCCAGCAGGCCCGCATGGATCACCAGCGAGGCCAGGAAGGCCAGCGGATCTTCCCACAGCAGCCGGAACATCAGCCCGCTTCCGGCGGTTCCGTGATCAGGCCCACGTGCGGCGCCCCGGCCTTCTGCAGGAGCACCATGGCACGCACCACCGCGCCGTAGGGCACGCGGCGATCGCCCCGCACCAGCACCGGGGTCTTCGGGCGGCGGCGGAGGATGGCGGCCGTGCGGTTGACCAGGGTGGCCTCGTCGACCGGGGCCTCGGGTTTCTCGCCGATGTTCATGTAGAGGCGACCCTGGGCGTCCACCGTGACCTCCAGCGGCTCGACGTCGTCCGGCGGCAAAGGCCGGGCCGCGGCCTGGGGCAGTTCCACCTTCACGCCCTGCGTGAGCAGCGGCGCCGTGATCATGAAGATCACCAGCAGCACCAGCATCACGTCGATGTACGGGACCACGTTCATTTCCGCCATGATCCGCCGCTTGCAGCCTCGCCTCGCCATGGGCCGCCCCTCAGTGATGCACCTGGCGGTGCAGGATGCTGGAGAACTCTTCCATGAAGATCTCGTAGCGGTTCATCAGCCGGTTGACGTCGTCGGAGAAGCGATTGTAGGCGACCACCGCCGGGATCGCGGCGAACAGTCCCATGGCCGTGGCCACCAGGGCCTCGGCGATGCCCGGGGCCACCATGCCCAGGGTGGCCTGGTGCACATTGCCGAGTGCCCGGAAGGAATTCATGATGCCCCAGACGGTCCCGAACAGCCCGATGTAGGGGCTGGTGGACCCCACGGTGGCGAGAAAGGAGAGGTTGCGCTCCAGCCGGTCCTCCTCGCGCTGCAGGGCCACGCGCATGGCCCGCTGGGCCCCCTCCAGGATGGCGCCGCGGTCGGCGCCGGGCTGGCGGCGCAGGCGCGAGAACTCGCGAAAGCCGGACTCGAAGATGTCGGCCATGCCGAGGGCATCGCGGTCGGAGGCCTTGACGTCGTTGTAGAGGGTGGCGAGGTCGCCGCCGGACCAGAACTGGCGTTCGAAACGCTGCATCTCGCGGTGCGCCCGCCCCAGCACCCGCCGCTTGTGCACGATCATGGTCCAGGAGACGACCGAGAGCAGCAGCAACAGGCCCATGACCCCCTGGACGATGGGGCTGGCCCCCAGCACCAGGTGCACCAATGAGAGGTCAGTCTTCATGAAGTCTCCTCGTGATGAACGCCGGCAGGGGCACCGGCCGGAAACGTTCCGCGTCCACGCACACCACGCGTACCCGACCCCTGCAACAGGGGGCCTGGGGCTCGTCCTCGGGCAGGACCGACTGCGCAAGCCCCAGGGCCGTGCGCCGTACTTCCTCGATGCGCACGGTGACCCGCAGCCGGGCATCCAGGCGGGCGGGACGCAGGTAGTCGATCTCGATACGATGCACGGCGAAGAGTATGCCCGGATCACGGGCCAGCGTGCTTTGATCCAGGCCAAGCCGGCGCAACCATTCGGTACGGGCACGCTCCATGTAGCGCAGGTAGTTGGCGTAGTACACCACGCCGCCTGCGTCCGTGTCCTCGTAGTAGACCCGCACCGGCCAGGAAAATTCCCGCACCCCGTCCATGGGCATGCCTCAGGCCTCGTCCCGGGAGTCGAACAGGGGCAGGGGGGCGTCCTCCCCGGGAGGTTCCAGGCCGAAATGCAGCCAGGCCCGGCGCGTGGCGACCCGGCCGCGGGCGGTGCGCATCATGAATCCCTGCTGGATCAGGTAGGGTTCGATGACGTCCTCGATGGTCCCCTTTTCCTCCCCGATGGCGGCCGCCAGGCTGTCCACCCCCACCGGTCCGCCGCTGAACTTCTCCAGCAGCGTCCCCAGGAGGCGCCGGTCCATGTGGTCGAAACCGTGGCTGTCGACGTTGAGCAGGTCCATGGCCTGCTTCGCGATCTCGGCGTCGATGCGGCCGTCGCCCCGAACCTCGGCGTAGTCGCGCACCCGCCGCAGGAGCCGGTTGGCGATGCGCGGTGTCCCGCGCGAGCGCCGCGCGAGTTCCTGCGCACCGCCCTCGTCCAGCGGCACCCCGAGGATGCGGGCCGAGCGGGCCAGGATGCGCGCGAGCTCCTCCACCGAGTAGAACTCCAGCCGCTGGACGATCCCGAAACGGTCGCGCAGCGGCGAGGTCAGAAGCCCGGCACGGGTGGTGGCACCGACCAGCGTGAACGGGGGCAGGTCGAGCTTGATCGAGCGCGCCGCCGGCCCCTCGCCGATGACGATGTCGAGCTGGTAGTCCTCCATGGCGGGGTAGAGGATCTCCTCCACCACCGGGCTGAGCCGGTGGATCTCGTCCACGAACAGGACGTCGTGGGGCTCGAGGTTGGTCAGCAGGGCCGCGAGGTCGCCAGGCTTCTCCAGCACCGGTCCGGAGGTCTGGCGCAGGCCGGCCCCCATCTCGTTGGCGATGATGTGCGCGAGCGTGGTCTTGCCGAGCCCGGGCGGCCCGAACAAGAGCACGTGATCGAGGGCCTCGCCGCGGGCGCGCGCGGCCCCGATGAAGATCTCCATCTGCTCCCGCACGCGCGGCTGGCCCACGTATTCCGCCAGCCGCCGCGGGCGTACGGCCCGGTCGATGCGCACCTCTTCGGCCGAGGCCGCCTCCGGATCGACCAGGCGTCCTTCCGTGCCCGTGGTCATCCCTTCACCGCCTTCTGCAGGGCCTGGCGGATGATCTCCTCGGTGCCGAGCCCCTCGGTCGTGATCCCCTGCACCATGCGCCCGGCCTCCTGGGGCTTGTAGCCCAGGGCGACGAGCGCGCTGACCGCCTCGGAGACCGGATCCCCGCCGGGACCGGCCCCTTCTGCGGCGGCGGGGCCGGCGGCCACGGCGGCCTCGCGGGTACCGAGCCGGTCCCGCAACTCCACGACCAGGCGCTCGGCCGTCTTGCGGCCGATCCCGGGGATGCGCGTGAGCGCCCGGGCCTCCCCCTCCTGGACACACCGGACGAATTCCGCCGTGGGCATCCCGGAGAGGATCGCCAGCGCCAGGCGTGGCCCCACGCCGCTCGTGCGGATGAGCGTGCGGAACAGGTCCCGGTCGCGCCGGTGGAGAAATCCGTAGAGGGTCTGGGCATCCTCGCGCACCACCAAGTGCGTATGCAGCACCAGTTCGCTCCCCTCGGCGGGCAGCTCGTAGAAGGTGGTCATCGGGGCCTCGAGCTCGTAGCCCACGCCGCCGACCTCGAGCCACAGGGTGGGCGGCCGGCGCCCGGCCAGGCGGCCCCGCAGGAAACCGATCACGTCCGTCTCCCGGCCCGGGCGAGGCGCTGGCGGGTCTGGCGGACGTGGGCGTGGCAGAGGGCCACCGCCAGCGCGTCGGCGGCATCGGCCGGGGGGGCCTCCGGCAGCCCGAGGAGCCGGCGTACCATGTGCTGCACCTGCCGCTTGTCCGCCGCACCGGTACCGACCACGGCCAGCTTGATCTCGCGCGGGGCATACTCGGCCACCGGGCACCCGGCCTCCGCCAGGCCGCAGAGGGCCGCGCCCCGGGCCTGGCCCAGCTTGAGCGCGGCATCGGCGTTGCGGGCCATGAATACCCGCTCGATCGCCGCCTCCGCCGGCTGGTACTCGCGGGCCAGGGCACGGATGCCCGCGAAGACGCCGCCCAGGCGTGCGGTGATGTCGGCACCGCTGACCTGGAGCACGCCGCTGGTCACGTGCCAGTGCCGGCTGCCCTGGATCTCGATGATTCCATACCCGGTGGCGCGGGAACCCGGATCGATGCCCAGGATCCGCACGCGTGCGCCGCTGCCCGCCCCGTCGCTCACGCGCCCGCCTCAGGAGGCCATGCGCTCGAGCACCTCGTCGGGGATGTCCGCATTGGTATAGACCTCCTGCACGTCGTCGAGGTCGTCGAGCATGTCGATCAGGCGCATCACCTTCTCGGCCGTCTCCGCGTCGACCGGTGCCAGGGTGTCGGCCTTCATGGTCACCTCGGCGTTCTCGGGCACGAGCCCCGCGGCCTCCATCGCCTGCCGGACCGCCTGGAAGTCCTCCGGTGCCGTGATCACGTCGATGGAGCCGTCGTCGTTGGTGACCACGTCCTCGGCACCGGCCTCCAGGGCCGCCTCCATCACGGCATCCTCGTCGGTCCCCGCCGGGTAGCTCAGGATGCCCACCTTGCGGAAGAGGTAGGCGACCGACCCGTCGGTCCCGAGGTTGCCCCCCATCTTGGTGAAGGCGTGGCGCACCTCGGAGACGGTGCGGTTGCGGTTGTCGGTGAGGCAATCGACCATGATGGCCACGCCCCCCGGGCCGTAGCCCTCGTAGCGGGCCGCCTCGTAGGCGTTGCCGCCCTCGAGCTCGCCCGCACCCCGCTTGGCGGCCTTCTCGATGGTGTCCTTGGGGATGTTGGCGCCGAGCCCCTTGTCCCAGGCCAGGCGCAGGCGCGGGCAGACCGAGGGATCGGAACTCTTGCATTCACGCGCCGCGACCGTGATCTCGCGGATCAGCTTGGTCCAGATCTTGGCCCGCTTCTTGTCGTTGGCCGCCTTCTTGTGCTTGATGTTCGCCCACTTGCTGTGACCGGCCATGCACCTCGCTCTCCGTGTAGTCCCGATGGCGCGATTCTATCACGGCACCCTGCGCGCGTGCGGCCGATGCTCAGGGCGAGACCTCGAGCATGCGCTGCAGCGCCCGCCGGGCCTGCTCGGCGGTCGCTTCCGGCACCCGGATGACGTTGACGGGACGTCCCTCGACGAGGTTCTCGAGGGTCCAGCAGAGGTGCTGGGGATCGATGCGGAACATGGTCGAGCACATGCACACCGTGGGCGCCATGAAGTGAATCTGCTTTCCCTCGGCCCGGTGGCGGGCATGCAGCCGGTTGACCAGGTTGAGCTCGGTGCCCACCAGCCAGCGGGTGCCCGGGGCGCTCTCGGCGATGGTGCGGATGATGTACTCGGTCGAACCCACGTAATCCGAGCGCGCGCAGACCTCGTAGGTGCATTCGGGATGCGAGATCACCTTGCCCTCCGGGTGCTTCTCGCGGAAGGCCTCGATGTGCTCGGGACGGAACATCATGTGCACCGAGCAGAACCCTTGCCAGAGGATCAGCCGGGCGCGCCGGACCTGTTCCGGCGTGAGCCCGCCCAGGGGCCGGGTGAAGTCCCAGACGACGATGTCCTCTTCGTGCATCCCCAGCTTGAGCAAGGCCGTGTTGCGGCCGAGGTGCTGGTCCGGGAAGAAGAGCACCTTCTCGCGCCGTGACCAGGCCCACTCGAGCACCTGGGCGGCGTTCGACGAGGTGCACACGATCCCGCCATGGCGGCCGCAGAAGGCCTTGAGGTCGGCCGAGGAGTTGATGTAGGTCACCGGCGTGACCGCAGCCTCCGGGTCGAGGACCCCGCCCAGTTCCTGCCAGGCCTGCTCGACCTTGCGCAGCGTGGCCATGTCGGCCATGGAACAGCCGGCGGCCATATCGGGCAGGATGGCCGTCTGTTCCGGCCGCGAGAGGATGTCGGCCACCTCGGCCATGAAGTGCACGCCGCAGAAGACGATGTACTCGGCCCCGGAAGCCGCCGCCTGCCGGGAGAGCTTGAGGGAGTCGCCGCTGAAGTCGGCGTGCCGGAAGACCTCGTCGCGCTGGTAGTGGTGTCCGAGGATCACGACCCGGTCGCCCAGTCGCTCGCGAGCGGCCAGGATGCGCGCCTGTACCTCGTCCTCGGCCAGGCTGCGGTAGGCGTCGATCGCCAGGGCTGCGTCGGCCACGGGTACCTCCACGAAAGCTGTGCGTCCATCGACGCTTTCGAATATACCGCAGATGTCAAGGGCTGCCAGTATTCCCAAAGGAAGAGGCGGGCAGGCAGTCCGTGATGGCCTCGCGGTTGCTCCAGGAAGTCACCCTGCGGGCGGCCTCGGGCGCCGGCAGCCAGCAATAGGCCCGGTGCTCGCGGGGATCGAGGTGGATGGCGGCATCGGCGGGCACCTCCACCCGGAACCAGTGCTCCAGGTTCTCCCGCACCCCCGGGGCATAGCGGTCCCGCCAGGCGGGATGGATGGGATAGCGACAGCGGCGGTGGCAGTCGACGAGGGCCCCGGGAGCGACCTCCAGCCCCGTCTCCTCGCGCAGCTCGCGGCGGGCCGCCTCGAGGGGCGTCTCGTCCCACTCCAGGCTGCCGGTGACGGACTGCCACCAGCCGGGCGGGGCCACACGCTCGAGCAGCAACACCCGGCCGGTGCGATCGTGGACCAGCACCAGCACGGACTCGGGGCGTTTCCAGCGTCTGGCTTCAGTTTCCGTGGGCTTTCTCCCCTGCAGGCCGGCGCAGGCGGATGCCCAGCTCGCGCAGCTGTTCCTCGCTGGCCGGCGACGGCGCCTGGGTGAGCAGGCAGCTGGCGGTCTGGGTCTTGGGGAAGGCGATCACGTCGCGGATGGAAGGAGCACCGGCCATGAGCATGACGAGCCGGTCGAGCCCGAAGGCCAGGCCGCCGTGGGGCGGTGCCCCGTACTTGAGCGCGGTGACGAGGAAGCCGAACTTCTCATGGGCCTCCTCGGGCCCGATGCCGAGTTGTTCGAAGACCTTCTCCTGGATCTCCGGGCGGTGGATACGGATGGAGCCGCCGCCGACCTCGGTACCGTTGATGACCATGTCGTAGGCGCGCGAGCGGCACGCGTGCGGGTGGGTGGCGAGGCGCTCGATGTCTTCGTCCCGGGGTGCGGTGAAGGGGTGGTGCAAGGCCACCCAGCGATTGGTGCGCTCGTCCCACTCGAACATTGGGAAGTCGACGATCCACAGCGGCCGCCAGCCGGGCTCGAGCAGTCCCCGGTCCTGCCCCAGGCGCACGCGCAGGGCGGAGAGGGACTCGTTGACGACGTGCCGCTTGCCCGCCCCGAAGAAGATCAGGTCGCCGGGCTCGGCACCGGTGCGGTCGAGCAGCGTCTCGATCACGGTATCGGGCAGGAACTTGAGGATGGGTGACTGCAACCCCTCGCGGCCGCGGTCGACCGCATTGACCTTGATGTAGGCCAGCCCCTTGGCCCCGTAGCGCCCGACGAAGGCCGTGTAATCGTCGATCTCCTTGCGGGTGAGGCGGCCGCCGCCGGGCAGGCGCAGGGCCGCCACCCGGCCTTCCGGATCGGCCGCCGGACCGGCGAAGACCTTGAACTCCACGCCCTGCATGAGGTCGCCGACGTCGGTCAGCTCCAGCGGGATGCGCAGGTCCGGCCGGTCGGTGCCGAAGCGCCGCAGGGCCTCGTCGTAGGACATGCGCGGGAAGGGATCGGGCAGGTCCACCTCGAGCACCTCCGCGAACAGGGTGCGGATCATGCGCTCGTTGAGCGCCATGACGTCGTCCTCGGTGACGAACGACATTTCCAGGTCGAGCTGGGTGAACTCCGGCTGGCGGTCGGCGCGCAGGTCCTCGTCGCGGAAGCAGCGGGCCACCTGGTAGTAGCGGTCCATGCCGCCCATCATCAGGATCTGCTTGAAGAGCTGCGGCGACTGCGGCAGGGCGAAAAAATTGCCGGGATGGGTGCGGCTGGGCACCAGGTAGTCGCGCGCCCCCTCCGGCGTGGTTCGGGTGAGGATGGGCGTCTCGATCTCGAGAAAGCCCTCGGCATCGAGGAAGCGGCGCAGGGCATGGGTGATGCGGGAGCGCAGCTCCAGGCGCCGGCGCATCACCGGCCGGCGCAGGTCGATGTAGCGGTAGCGCAGGCGCAGTTCCTCGCCGATCTCTTCCTCGTCCACCTGGAAGGGTGGGGTCTCGGCCGTGTTCAGGACCTCCAGCGCCCCCGCGAAGACCTCGATCTCCCCCGTGGCCAGGTCCGGGTTCTCGGTACCCGCCGGGCGCCGGCGGACCCGCCCCTCCACACGCAGGACGTATTCGCTGCGCACGCGCTCGGCCTGCGCGAAGGCCTCCGGTGCATCCGGGTCCACCACCACCTGCACCAGGCCACTGCGGTCGCGCAGGTCGATGAAGATGACGCCACCATGGTCACGGCGATGATGCACCCAGCCGCAGACGCTGACCTCGGTGTCCAGGTGTGCGGCGGACAGCTCGCCGCAGTAGTGCGTGCGCAGGCTGCTCATGACGCGGAATTCCTCGGCCAGTCACGGAAAGGCGGGAAGGATACGGCCAGCCCGCGGGGGGACGCAAGCCGCCTGGAGACAGAGAAAGGTCCGGCGCCCGCCCCGGGCGGGCCACCGGACCCTGAGCGCGGGAGGGGGTCTCGAGGAGGATTCAGCCTCCGCAACCGCAGGTGCCGCCGGCACAGCCCCCGGCCGCCTTCTTCTCGGAGCCGCCGCTGTCGGATTCGGCGACGTTCTTGCGGTTGCCGGACTTGAAGTCGGTTTCGTACCAGCCGCTGCCCTTGAGGCGGAACCCGGCCGCGGACACCTGTTTCTCGAGCGCCGGGCGACCGCACTCCGGGCAATCCTTGAGCGGCGCATCGGTCATCTTCTGCAATGCCTCGAGCTCGTGGCCGCACTCGGTGCATTTGTATTCGTAGATCGGCATAGTCTCACCTTCTGTTGCTCGCAAACCCCATATATCAGCGATTTCCGATATTGTAACCGAATGTGGGGACACCTGCCGAGCAGATCAACCCGGCCGGTTCCACCACCCTTTGCAGGGATATCGGCCGCTCCGCCGCCCACTCCAGCCTGCGAATGCGTACAATGGCGCCCGCCAAGCCGCCGGGCGGGGGCACCTCCGGCCCGGGCCCGGCCGCGCCTGTCGATTGCCGCGAAGAGGATGCGACGTACCGGATACACGGAGATCCCCGACACCAGCGCGCAGGACCTGCGGACGCTGCGCGCCCTGGTGCCCTTCCTGTGGGCCTACCGCGGGCGGGTCGCCGCGGCGCTGGCCTTCCTGGTGCTGGCGAAGGCCGCCAACGTGGGCGTGCCCCTGGTACTCAAGCACATCGTCGACGCCCTCGACGCCTCGCGCAATCCCCACCTCGTGCTGCCGCTGGCCCTGCTCGCCGCCTACGGCCTGATGCGGCTCGGCTCCTCGGCCTTCAACGAGCTGCGGGACTCCATCTACGCCCGGGTACGGCACGGGGCCATGCGCCGTATCTCCGTGCGCGCGCTCGAACACTTGCACCGCCTCTCGCTGCGCTATCACCTGGAGCGGCGTACCGGCGGCATCTCGCGCGACCTGGAACGCGGTACCCGCGCCGTCAGCTCGCTGCTCAACTACATGGTGTTCAATCTGCTGCCGACTCTGGTCGAGGTGCTGCTGGTCGCCGGCATCCTGCTGAAGAAATACAACCCCTGGTTCGCCATCGTCACCTTCGCCTCGGTGGTGATCTACGCCTTCTACACCTTCGCGATCACCGAGTGGCGGATGAAGTTCCGCGTGGCCATGAACCGGCTGGATTCCGAGGCCAACACGCGCGCGATCGACAGCCTCATCAACTACGAGACCGTCAAGTACTTCGGCAACGAGCCCCTGGAGGTGCGCCGCTACGACGAGACTCTGCGCCGGTGGGAGGATGCGGCCGTGCGCAGCCAGACCTCGCTGTCGGCACTCAACGTCGGCCAGGCGGGCATCATCGCGCTCGGCGTGACCCTCGTCATGGTGCTGGCCGCGCGCGGCGTGGTCGACGGGCGGCTCACGCTGGGCGACCTGGTCCTGGTCAACGCCCTGTTGCTGCAGCTCTTCATCCCCCTCAACTTCCTGGGCATCGTCTACAGCCAACTCAAGCATGCGCTTGCCGACCTGCGCAGCCTCTTCCAGGTGCTGGAAAGGGAACCGGAGATCCAGGACCGCCCGGGTGCCAGGCCGCTGGAAGTGGGCGCCGGCGAGGTGCGCTTCGAGCACGTCCACTTCGCCTACGATCCGGACCGGCCCATCCTGCACGACGTGAGCTTCGTGATCCCGCCCGGGCGGAAGGTGGCCGTCGTGGGGCCGAGCGGCGCGGGCAAGTCCACGCTGGCGCGCCTGCTGTTCCGGTTCTACGACGTGCAGTCCGGCAGCATCCGCATCAACGGCCAGGACATCCGCGACGTCACCCAGGCCAGCCTGCGCGCGGCCATCGGCATCGTCCCCCAGGACACGGTGCTCTTCAACGACACCCTGCTCTACAACATCCGCTACGCGCGGCCCGAGGCCCGCTTCGAGGAAGTGGTCGAGGCCGCGAAACTCGCCAACATCCACGACTTCATCGTCTCCCTGCCCAAGGGCTACGACACCGTGGTGGGGGAGCGGGGCCTGAAACTGTCCGGCGGCGAGAAGCAGCGCGTGGCGATCGCGCGCGCCATCCTCAAGAACCCGAAGATCCTGGTCTTCGACGAGGCCACCTCCAGCCTGGACTCGGTCTCCGAGCGCCAGATCCTCGACGCCATGCGGCGGGTGGCCGCCCATCACACCACCCTGGTCATCGCCCACCGGCTTTCCACCATCGTCGATGCCGACCACATCCTGGTCATGGAACGGGGACGCATCGTGGAGCAGGGTACGCACACGAGCCTGCTGGAGATGAACGGCATCTACGCCCGGCTGTGGGCGCTGCAACTGGAAGAGCGGCGCAAGGCGAAGGCCGCGGAGGCCGCGTCGCTCTGACAGAATTCGGTATCAGATGCGCACGTAGGTCCAGCCTTCCTCGAGGCGGTGGAGGATGTGATCGATCGCCGTGGTATCGGTCCGCACGTGATCGATGAGAATGACCTTCTCGCCGCGTTCACGCACGCGGCGGATGGCGTTGGCACAGGCAATGAAGGTGATGCGCCCGTCGTAGCGCTGCATGAGCCCGGCCACCTGCCGCACGTAGGGAGAGACGTCTGCCCGCAGCAGGTCGATGCCCCCGGCGTTGGTGAGCACCTCCACGCGCCCGCCTTCCCCGGCATAGCGCTCGAGCAGCCGCTCGGCCTCGGTCAGGGCCGTGTGGAACTTCGCCGGGTCGTCCTCGGCGAGGTGGAGGAGGACCCGGTGGCCATGCACGGCTGCCCGGTGCAGCACCACGGCCTGGAGCGCGGGTGTCCGGGCATGCTCGCACCACCCGCCCACCAGGGCCCCGCACAGAAACACCAGCAGGCAGGCGGCCGCCAGCCCGAAACGGCGCGGCAGGCCTGCCCGGTGCGGCTGGAGGCGCGGCGGCGGGGCCACCTCTTCGAAGGCCTGCCGTACCCATTCCTTGGTCATGCGCATGCGGCAGACCTGCTCCCGCAACCGCACGTCGGCTTCCAGGGCCTCGAGCATGCGTTGCCGTTCCGCCGCCGGCAGTTCGTCGTCGATGAAGGCCTGGATGCGGATGTCCGCGTCGCAGTTCCAGTCGTCGTACCTCGTGCTCATGGCTCGCTCCGTACCAGTCGCGCCGCGGGCCTGCCGGCCGGGCGCCGCTCCGATTCGTGCTCCGGGTCCTGCCAGGCCATCAGCCGACGGCACAGCCCCTGCCGGGCCCGGTTGAGGCGGCTCATCACGGTCCCGATCGGGATGTCGAGAATCTCGGCGACCTCCGCGTAGGAGAACCCCTCGAGGTCCACCAGGGTCACCACCTCGCGCTGCAACACCGGCAGGTCCAGGATGGCCCGGCGCATGGCATGGATGCGCTCCAGCCGCGCGACCTGGCCGATCACGTCCTGCTGGAGGTCGAGCAGGGCCTCGTCGAGCGCCACGTCCGGCCGCCGGCGCCGCAAGTGCTGGCGCCAGCAGTTGTGCAGGATGCTGTGCAGCCAGGCGTCGAGGCGCTCCGGGTCACGCAGCTCGGAGTGGTGCCGGAGCGCCCGCTCGAGGCTCTCCTGCACCAGGTCGTCGGCCACCATGCGGTCGCCACACCAGGAATAGGCGATGCGGTACAACCGCGGGCGGCGCTCGGCCACCGCCTGTTCCAACCGCCGGCGGGCATGGGCCTGGCATAGGCGTTCCAAGACTCCCATGCCAGGGGAGATGCGGCGAGTGCCGATTTTATTCGCCCCCCGGAAATTTCCCTTCCCACCCCGAATAAACCCGGTACCGACCGACTCTACCTTGCGTGGCCGGCGGGTGTTTGCCCCCGGCCGAGTACAACCGCATCAAACGAGGAGATCGACATGCAACCCCATCGACGCAGCTTCCTGCTGGCATCGATCGCCGCCCTGTGGCTGGGACTGGCAGGCACGCTCTCGGCGGCGGAGGATGCCAAGCCCTTCGCGGAACAGCACATCGTCCTGCAGATCAGTGACCGGGATCCCTTCAAGCAGACCCTGGTCCTGAACGTAGCCAACAACCTGCTCCGGTACTACGGACCGGACAAGGTCGACATCGAGATCGTGGCCTTCGGTCCCGGGCTGCGCCTGCTGTTCGCGGACAACAGCAACCGGGGCCGCATCGAGTCCCTGGTGCAGAACGGGGTACGCTTCTCCGCCTGCAAGAACACCATTCGCAACATGACCAGGAAACTGGGGCACGCGCCCGCGCTCAATCCCCATGCCGTGAAGGTCAGCGCCGGCGTGGTACGCATCATCGAGCTGATCGACAAGGGCTACAAGCTCATCAAGCCCTGATCCCCAAGCCACCGAGGATTCACGAGGAGAGACCGTCCATGAACAGGAACGACCGCCTGTCGCGCATGCTCGCCGCCCTGCTGGGCGCCTGCACCCTTCCGGTCCAGGCCGCCAACTGGCTCCTGCTGCAAGGCACCGAACCGCCGGGCTCCGCCGGCCGTGCCAAGCTGTGGGGATTCATCCAGGCCCAGTATCAGAAGGATTTCTCGGACCCCTTCGTCAAGTCGGACGGTACCGAAGTCTACGTGCCGCCCAAGCTGATCGGACCGGACCTGGACGACCAGTCGATGTTCAACGTCAACCGGGCACGCATCGGTGTCCGCGGCGCCAACTTCCCGCTCGATGCCAAGACCAACTATTTCGTCCTCGTCGAGATGGGCAACAACGCCATCACCCAGGGAACGGGCGCTTTCGCCCGCCTCACCGACGCCAGCATCACGCTCAACCACATTCCGGGAGCGCGCATTCGCGTGGGCCTGTTCAAGTACCCGGGTGCCGAGGAGGGCCTGCAGGCGATCCACGTCTTCGACTACATCAATTTCACCACGGTGTCGAACCAACTGTTGCTGGAACGCTTCCCGGAATCGACAGACAGCAACCGCAAGGCCAGCCCGCTGCCCGCCGCGATGAACCGGATCACCCGGCCCGTGGGCGCCTTTCGCGACGTCGGCGTCCAGGTCTTCGACGCCTTCCGCCGCGGGGACTGGGAACACAGCTACGCGGTGATGTTCGGCAACGGCAACGGGCTCAACCTCGGCAACGACAACGGCAAGGGCAACGTCTACCTCTACTGGTCCAGCGCCCGGATCTTCGGCGGCAAGGGACCGCGTCGCGAGGACTGGAAGACCTTCGCCTGGTGGCAGAAAGGCAGGCGCCTGGACGTCTACGACACCACCAGGTCGTTCGACCGAATCCGCTGGGGCCTGGGTACCAAGTACCTCAAGAAACCCTTCCGCGTGACGGCCGAATACATGAAGGGCAAGGGGATGATCTTCCAGGGGCCCCACCGCCCGCAGGACCTGTTCAACGACCTGAAGGCCGACGGCTGGTACCTCGAGGGTGGCTGGTACATCCCGGGCACGCGCTGGGAGCTCGATGCCCGCTACGACCGCTACGTCCGGGACGAGAACCATCCGACCTCGGCGTCCGGGGACCGCAGCCGCTTCCGGAAGTTCACGCTCGGCGCCCAGTACCATCTCAACCGGAAGACGCGGGTCAACCTGGAATACGCCTTTCGGGACTTCTCCTCGGACACGGCCAAGGTGGACGCGCAGCTGAAGGACGTCAAGGGACGCTTCGCCGTGCAGGTCACGGCGATCTTCTGACACCGATCCGGTCGAACAGGGGGCCCCGGCACGCGGGGCTCCCCCGTTTTCAATCCCCGCCGCCCTCCTCCGCCTCGCGGCGCTCGCGCCGCATCTCGGCATCCCGCTGCATGATGTGGCTGCAGATCAGGTCCCGGTCGGATTCCCGAATGTGCTCGAATGCCACGGCCACCTGCCAGGGCCGGTTGCCGATGTCGACGTCGATACGCTTGCAGTGCACCACCCGCCCCACGGCGAGGATGCCCAGCGCCTCGGGCAGGAGGATCAGGCGGACCTCGAGTCGCTCGTCCTGCCCGTATTGCCGGGCGCTGGGAAAGACCAGCCCGCCGGCGCTGAGATTGACCCGCACTGGTTCCCGGGAATCCGGGGCCACCTGTTCGAGCACGAACAACCGGGCCAGGTGGTTCAGCTTCTGGTCGATCTGGCGCAGGCAGCGGGCGAGCTCGGGGGAACGGTTGGAGAAACCGCCGAGCAGGTGGGCCATGGCCCGCGAACCGGACTCGAAGTTCGCCGCCACGGTGAAGCGGTCGGGGACCCGGTCGGCCAGGGTCTCGCGGATGCGGAGCACGTCCGTCTCCCCGACGGGGCGGTGCTCGAGCAGCACGAAATCGTCGATCCGGTAGAACTCCCGGCGCTCGCGCGAGGGACGGCAGGGATGCGACATGGTCAGCCTCCGTGCTCCGATGCACCCTGTCGTGGTGCGGGCAACAGGTCGTCAGGCAGGGGGGCGGCCACGAAGGGATCGTCGGCCTGGGGCCGCGCTGGTGCCGGGGCCGCGGGCCGACCGGGCGCCGCCACTGCCCGAGGTGCGGCTGCACCGCCCCTGCCCTGCGGGCCCGGCGCCTTCACCCCCGGGGTGACGGCGGCCTTGCCCCTGGAGGCCGGTGCCGGAGCCGCAGGCACACCGGGCCCGCTCGGGTGCGGCGCACGGGCCCGATCAGCGCGTGCCTGGGCCGCCTTTCGTGCCTTCTCTGCCCGGGCCACCTCGGCCTCGCGGGTTTTGGCGAGCGCCCGACGGGCCGTTGCGGCCGCATCCCGGGACCTGGCCGCCACCGGCGTGCGCACGTGCAGGTCGTCCCCCTGCTCGATGACGATCTCCACCCGGCGGTTGCGGGCGCGGTGGGCCGGGGTGTCGTTCGGCACCAGCGGCCGGGTGTCGGCCAGGCCGCGCACCGAGGCCCGCTTCGGGCTCAGCCCGGCCTCTTCGATCAGCTCCAGCAGCACGGAGACGGCCCGCGCGGCCGAGAGGTCCCAGTTGGAGCGAAAGTGGTCGTTGAAGATGGGCCGATCGTCGGTGTGGCCCACCACCGTCACCTTCCCCGGCAATTTCTTGAGGAGACGGCCGATACGCATGAGCGTGGGACGGAAGCTGTCCTTGAGGTGGTCACTCCCCGGCGCGAAGGTGGCCCGTTCCCGGATGCGGATGACGATCTTCATCCCCTCGCGCAGGACCTCGATGTCGCCCTTGCGGACCTGGTCGGCGAGCGCGGCGCGGATCGCCTTCACCCGCTGTTCGAGTACGCGTCTTTGCCGGGCGGCCTTGCGGGCCTGCATCAGGGCCAGCACCTCGGCCTTGGGCATGACCACCAGCTGGTCGGCCGAGTTCTCGATCTGTCCCGGTTGCTTGTGATCGCCGCCGGCCTTGAGGTCATGGGCCGATTCCTGCCGCTTGCCACCCCCCTTGCGCCCCTGCTTGCCATCGTGGTGACGCCGCCGGTGCCGCCCCATGTCCAGGTAACGCTTCATGTCGTCCGTGGTCATCTGGCGGACGATGTTGAACGGCGTGGGATCCGGCCGTCCGGCACTGAATTCCTGGGCGATGATGTTGATGCCCTTGGGCGGTTCCTTGACCCGGACCTCCCGCTGCACGCCGAAGGCCTCGCGCATGGAACCGGCGATCTGTTTGTACTTGGCCACGTCCATCTCGGAGAAGGACAGCAGCAGCACGAAAAAGCACATGAGCAGCGACATCAGGTCCGCGAAGGTCATGACCCACGCGGGTGCCCCGGCGTCGTCGTTCTTCTGCCCGCTGTCTTCCTCGTCCATCGTCCGGCTCCGTCAGCCCGCCTCGATCCGGCCGCACCGCGCCCCCGTCACGGAAAAGCGCCTCAGGCGGCCTCCTTCTCGCCGGCCGCGTCCCGCTTGCTCGGCGGCAGGTAGGTCTTGAGCAGTTCCTCCATGACGCGCGGATTGATGCCTTCCTGGATGCCGTTGATGGCCTCGAGGATGAGGCTCTTGTTGAGCCGCTCCTCCATGGTACGGTGGGCCAGCTTGTCGGCGATGGGCGTGGCGAAGGCGTTGGCGATCACCGCGCCGTACAAGGTGGTGAGCAGGGCCACGGCCATGGCCGGGCCGATCTTCTTGGGATCGTCCATGTTGGAGAGCATCTGCACCAGGCCGATGAGCGTGCCGATCATGCCCATGGCCGGGGCCACGTCTGCCATGGCCTTGAAGATCGCCTGGCCGCGTTCGTGCCGCTCGATGGTGAGGTTGATGTCCTTGGTCAGCATGCTGCGCACGAACTCCGGCTCGTGGCCGTCCACGCACAGCTGGATCCCGCGCTTGAGGAACTCGTTGCCGATCTCCTGGTTCTCCAGGCCCAGCACGCCCTCCTTGCGCGCCACGTTGGCCAGCGCCACGCCCTCGCGGATCAGGTCGTTGGGATCCTCGCTCTTGTGGAGAAAGGCCTTGAGCGCGATCTTGAAGGCCGCCAGGAAATGGCCGAGCGGGAACTTCATCAGGACCACGAAGATGGTGCCGCCCACCACCACCATCAACGAGGGCACGTTGACGAAGATCAGGGCGCTGCCGCCCATCGCGATGGACCCGATGATGATGCCGAAGGAGCCCAGCAGCCCCAGGAGTGTCGCCAGATCCACGTCTCACCTCTGTGGTTGTTCTCGACGTCGCGGGCGCATCCTGCACCCCGGACCACCCGGCCCCGATCGTGCTCCCTCACGGGGCATATCGACCGCCGCGGGGGGAGCTTGAGCCCGTCCCCGCGGGCGCCGATTCCGGTAGAATCCCGGGGCAGACGTGAACCGTCCCGAGCCCGTCCATGCCGAACGACAGACGCGACCGCCGCCCCGCCCTGCGCCTGAAGGCCGTCGAGATCGACACCTACCGGGAGAACGTCGCCTACCTGCACCGCAACTGTTCCCTGTACCGCGCGGAAGGCTTCCAGGCCCTCTCCAAGGTCGAGCTGCGCCACGACGGGCGCCGCATCCTCGCCGTGCTGAACGTGGTCGACGACGCGAGCATCGTCGGGCCCGGGGAAATCGGTCTCGCCGAGCAGGCCTTCGCGCAGTTCGGGCAGCCCGAGGGGACGGCGGTGGAAGTGGAGCACGCCACGCCGCCGGTCTCCATGGAGGCCGTGCGCCGCAAGATGGGGGGAGACCGCCTGGACTTCGGCGACTTCCTGGCGATCGCCCGCGACATCCGCGACTACCGCTACTCCAAGGTGGAGATCGCCGCCTTCCTGGTGGCCGTCGGCCAGGTCGGGCTGGACCGGGACGAGACCCTGCACCTGACCCGGGCCATGCTCGAGACCGGCGATCGCATCGACTGGGACGAGCCCCTGGTGGCCGACAAGCACTGTATCGGGGGCATTCCCGGCAACCGGACCTCCATGCTGGTGGTGCCCATCGTGGCCGCCCACGGCATGCTCATCCCCAAGACCTCCTCGCGCGCCATCACCTCCCCGGCGGGCACGGCCGATTCCATGGAGGTCCTCGCACGGGTCACCCTCACCCCGGAGGAACTGCACGAGATCGTGCGCCACCACCGCGGTTGCCTGGCCTGGGGCGGTACCGCCCGGCTGGCGCCGGTGGACGACATCCTCATCTCCGTGGAGCGGCCCCTGGCCCTCGACGCGCCGGAACAGATGGTGGCCTCGATCCTCTCCAAGAAGCTCGCCGCGGGTTCCACGCACCTGTTGCTCGACATCCCGGTCGGCCCCACGGCCAAGGTGCGCACCCTGGACCAGGCGCTCAGGCTGCGCAAGCGCTTCGAATACGTCGGCGACCGCCTCGGCCTGCACCTGGAGGCCGTGCTCACCGACGGCCGGCAGCCCATCGGCCGCGGCATCGGCCCGGTGCTGGAGGCCCGCGACGTGATGCAGGTCCTGGAACAGGATCCGAACGCGCCGGCCGACCTGCGGCAGAAGGCCCTCCACCTGGCCGGGCGCATCATCGAGTTCGACCCGGACGTGCGGGGAGGGCAGGGCTACAGCATCGCGCGCGACATCCTGGAATCCGGCCGGGCGCTGGCGAAGATGAACGCCATCATCGATGCCCAGGGCCGCAACCCCGAGCCCCACTCGCCCGGACACCTGAGCTTCGAGGTGACCGCGGAACGGGCCGGTTACGTGGCCGCCATCGACAACTACCACCTGGCGCGCATCGCCCGCCTCGCCGGTGCGCCGCTCAGCAAGGGGGCCGGCGTGGACCTGCTGCGCAAGGTGGGTGACCGGGTGGAGGCCGGCGAACCGCTCTACCGTGTCCATGCCGAGGTCCCCGCGGAATACCGCTTCGCCCGTGAGTACACCCACCGGCACAACGGCTATACCCTGAGTGAGGCGCCCGTGGAACCCTTCATCCCCATGGATTTCTGAGGATGGACCCGGTCCTGCTGCACTTCCCGGATCAGGCCGCCCCGGCCGCCCGCCTGGCCGAGGCCCTGGCCTTGCCGAAGGCCGAGATCCACGTGCACCGCTTTCCCGACGGGGAGGTCCTCGTGCGCCTGCCCGAGACCGGGAGCGAGACGGTGGTGGTGATGCACGCGCTCTCCCCCGCCAACGACCGCCTGGTGGAACTCGGCCTGGCCTGCGAGACCCTGCGGGCCCAGGGCCGGCGCGTGCTGCTCGTGCTGCCCTACCTGTGCTACATGCGCCAGGACACCGCCTTCCGGCCGGGGGAGGTCGTCAGCCAACACATCGTGGGGCGCTGGCTGGCGCACTGGGGCGATGCCCTGGTCACGGTCGATCCCCACCTGCACCGCACGCACCGCCTCGAGGACGCGGTACCCGTCGCCCGGGCACGCGTCGTCAGTGCCGCGCCCCTGCTCGGCCGGTATGCCGCCGCGCGCTGGCCCGGCTGCCTGCTGCTCGGCCCGGACGAGGAGTCTGCCCAATGGGTGCGCCAGGCCGCCGAGCCGGTGGGGCTGGAATGGGCGGTGGCGCACAAGGTGCGGGAAGGCGACCGGTCCGTCCGCATCCGCCTCCCGGAGCACCCCAGGCTGCGCGGTCGCACCCTGGTGCTGATCGACGACATGGCGGTCACCGGCCGCACCCTCGCCGAGGCCGCCCGGCTGGCCCGCCGCGGCGGCGCCGCGCAGGTGCATGCCCTGGTCACCCACGCCCTGTTCACCCCGGATGCCTTGCCCGCCCTGCAGGCCGCCGGGATCACGGAGATCGCGAGCAGCGACACCCTCCCCCACCCCAGCAACCGGATCCAGCTCTCCGGGGCCCTGGCCGCGGCCCTCCGCCCCCTGCTGGAGTCCCGCGCCGTACCGGGAGATCCCTGATGCCCTTCTCGCCCTTTCAGTTCCTGCTCTTCCTGTTCCTCGTCGTCTTCCTGGTCGCCTTCGTCCAGGTCGGCCTGCTGACCCTGGCCTTCGACAAGCTGGGCATCTCGCCCATGGCCGGCCTCACGCTGCTGCTGGCCTCCCTGTTCGGCAGTGCGATCAATCTGCCCGTGGCCCGGATCCGGGCCGACGATGCCTGGTCGGGCCCGGTCCCGCCCCGGCTGCGTGGCCTGTTGCGCGGTCCCATGGCCCCGTTCACCGGGCAGACGGTCATCGCCGTGAACGTGGGGGGGTGCATCATCCCGGTCCTCTTCTCGCTGCATCTCCTCACGCACCGACCGGTGGACCCGGGAGACCTGCTGCTGGCCACGGCCTTCGTCACCTTCATCAGCTACCGCTTCAGCCAGCCGGTCCCCGGGCTGGGGATTGCCATGCCCATGATCATCCCGCCGCTGGCGGCCGCCTTCGCCGCCCTCCTGCTCGACGGCACCGGCAATGCGCCCCTGGCGTACATCAGTGGTACGCTCGGCGTGCTGCTGGGTGCGGACCTCCTGCACCTGAAGGACATCCGTCACCTGGGGACGCCCCTGGCCTCGATCGGCGGCGCCGGAACCTTCGACGGCATCTTCATGACCGGCATCATCGCCGCGCTGCTGGCGTGAGCAGAAGCTCCCGGCTCCCAGCTCCTAGCTCCCAGCTCCTAGCTCCCAGCTCCTTCTCCCCCTCTCCCTTCCTTCTTCTTCAGGATCGCCCGCCGCGACCAGATCCAGACGTAGAGCAACCCGCTGCTCAGGGTGGTGAAGACCAGGCCCCACTGCAGGGCCTGCAACCATCCGGGATCGAGCGGCGCATACCCCCGGTCATAGAGGTGGGCGAAGACGTAGAGCAGCTGCACCAGGGTGTTGAATTTGCTGATCAGGAGGGGTTCGGCGACCAGGGGTTCGATGAGCAGGTGGTAGGCAAGGGCCCCGGTGACGATGACGAGATCCCGCCCGATCACCAGCCACACCAGCCACCCGGGGATGATCCCCGCGGCGGCGAGCGCGAGAAAGGACGAGACCATGAGCAGCTTGTCCGCCACCGGATCGAGCAGGCCGCCGAGGCGCGAGGTCCAGCGGTACCGGCGGGCGAGGAAGCCGTCCAGTCCATCCGTGAAACCGGCGAGGAGAAATAACGACAGGGCGCGCCCGTAGCGGCCGGCGAGCAAGGCCTCCACCAGCGGCCACACGAGGAGCATCCGGAAGAGGGTTAGCAGATTGGGCAGATGGCGGGCCAGGCGATGCGCCATGGATCCCCCTCAGCCGGTGTTGCCCGCCGCGGGCACCCAGCGCAGCCGCAGCAAGGGCGTGGTCTCGACGATTTCCAGCCCGGCGAGGTGCCCCAGGGCCGATTCCAGCGCCGCCATGCCTCCCTCCACCACGAGCAGGAATTCGACTTCCCCGGACGCCACCCGCACGAGCCGCACGGCCTGCACGGGTGCCAGGGAGGCCAGGCGCCGGCGCACCGCCAGGTGGGCGGCGAGGTCCTCGACCCCTTCGACGCGGACCGGGATCTGCAGGCCGGAGCCCGTGCTGCGCAGCGCCAGCCGCGCGGCCAGGCGGTCGGCCACCCCGTCGACGCCCGTGGCCAGCAGTGCCGCAGGATCCCGGGCCGTGGCCTCCCATTCCTGCTGTTCTCCCGCGAAATCCAGCAACCAGCGGCCCCGCCAGAGACCGGCGGCGTCCCGGCGCACGCGGCCGGCGAGGATCGCGGGCCGGGCGTCGTAGCGCAGCGAGGCCTGTCGCAAGGGTTCGAGGAAGCCGCCCCAGACGTCCGGGAGACGCACCGCGCGGGTATCCTCCAGGTCCAGCAGGGGCAGGACCAGGGGCAGGCCCCGGCGCTCGGCGGCCCGGTGCAGGGCCTGGACCCGGGGATCGTCGGGTGCGTCCCCGAGCAGCCCGCGCCGCCCCCCGTCCTCGAGGGCGATCCAGGCCACCACGGCGGGCCGGTCCGGATCCCAGACCGGCAAGCCCAGCCGCCGCAGGACACGGACCACGCCCGCACGATCGAAGCGCAGGCGCAGCAACAACCCCTCGGGGGGTGCCCCGGCCTCCTGCTGCAGGCGGCGGTAACTGTATGCGACCAGGTAGCGGGACGGTTGTCGGAGCAGGGGCTCCAGGGCCGCGACGTCCTCGACCGGGTGCATGCCCGTCAGGCGGACGAGCAGGATCGTCATCCCGCGATGCAGGGCCTCCTGCCGGGCCTGGACACCCCGGTCCGGCACGGTGAGCTCGACCACCTCGACCGGGACCCGGACCGCCTGCACCGCCGAGGATGGCAGCCACAGTCCGAGCCAGAGGAGGAACAGGACGCCGGGACGGTGGCACAGGGTTCTGAGACTCATCGGGATGCGCTGCGATGCGTACCGAAACTCGGGCAACGATTTGGGTACAATAGCACAGCCGCAACCCGGGGCCACGCCCCGAGACGAGGAACCGCCGTGGAATCGAAGGACAGTTCGCGCCCCCTGCGCTACCGGGACGCCGGGGTCGACATCGATGCGGGCAACCGGCTGGTGGCACGCATCGGGGAAGCCGTGCGCCGCACCCACCGTCCCGGCGTGCTGGGAGAACTGGGGGGCTTCGGTGGCCTCTTCGCCTTTCCGGCGGACCGCTACCGCGAACCGGTGCTGGTCTCCGGGACCGACGGGGTCGGGACCAAGCTGCGCCTGGCGATCGAGACGGGACGCCACGAGCAGATCGGCATCGACCTGGTGGCCATGTGCGTCAACGACATCGTGGTCACCGGGGCCGAGCCCCTCTTCTTCCTCGACTACTATGCGACCGGACGGCTGGACGTGGAACAGGCCGCGACCGTCATCCAGGGCATCGCGGAAGGCTGCCGCCAGGCGGGCTGTGCGCTGATCGGTGGGGAGACGGCCGAGATGCCGGGCCTCTACGGCGAGGGCGACTACGACCTCGCCGGCTTCGCGGTGGGCGTGGTGGAGCGCGACCGGATCATCGATGGCCAGCGCGTGCGCCCGGGCGATGCCCTGTTGGCCCTGGCCTCGAGCGGTCCCCACTCCAACGGCTATTCCCTGATCCGCCACATCCTGCGCATGCGCCGGGTGGACCTGGACCGCCCCTTCGCCGGGCGTACCCTGGGCGAGGTGCTCCTGGAACCCACCCGCATCTACGTGCGTGCCCTGCGCGCGCTCTACGAGGCCGTGGACGTGCATGCCGTGGCCCACATCACGGGCGGCGGGTTGACCGAGAACCTGCCCCGGGTCCTGCCAGACGGGACCCAGGCCAGCATCCACCAGCAGAGCTGGACGTGGCCGGAGATCTTCGAATGGCTGCAGGCCGAGGGCAACATCGAGACCGGCGAGATGCTGCGCACCTTCAACTGCGGCGTGGGCATGGTCGTCGCCGTCGACGAGTCCCAGGCCGAGGCGGCCCTCCAGCGCCTGGCCGAGCTCGGTGAACGGGCCTGGCGGATCGGGCGCGTCGTCGAGGCCGAGGGCCCACCGCGGGTGCGCTACGACTGAACCATGAGCACGCCCCTTTCCCCTCTCCTCTCGCTCGTCGTGCTGATCTCCGGTCGGGGCAGCAACCTGCAGGCCATCCTCGAGGCGATCGCCCAGGGGCGGCTTGCGGCCGAGGTGCGCGCCGTGATCAGCAACCGGCCCGGGGCCGCGGGGCTCGCGCACGCCCGCCGGGCCGGCATCCCGGCGGAGGTGGTCGATCACCGGGAATACACCGACCGCGAGGCCTTCGACCGGGCGCTCGCGGACCGGATCGACCGGTACCGACCCGACCTCGTCGTCCTGGCCGGTTTCATGCGCATCCTGGGACCGGAGTTCGTGCGCCGCTACCGGGGCCGTCTGATCAACATCCACCCTTCCCTGCTGCCGAAGTTCAAGGGCCTGGAGACCCATCGCCGGGCACTCGAGGCCGGTGAGCGGGAACACGGTGCCAGCGTGCACCTGGTGACGGAGGAACTCGACGGCGGCCCGCTGCTGATGCAGGCCCGCGTGCCCATCCTGCCGGGCGATACGCCCGAGCGCCTGGCGGCCCGGGTCCTGGAGCAGGAACATCGTCTCTACCCGGCGGTCCTGCAATTGTTCGCGGAAGGGCGCCTGACCACCGACAGTGCAGGTCGGCCCCGTCTGGATGGGCGACCGCTCGAGCGACCGCTGGCCCTGGACGCCTCATGAAGCACGCGCCCTTGCTGCAGTCCCCCGCAGGCCCGGGCCCAACCGCCACCGGGCATCCTGCCCCGGCTGCACCCGCTCGTCCCCGGCATGGATGCCGCGGTCGAGAGGCGTGCCGGTGGCACGGCGGTGCCGTCGAACCGGCCTCCCGGCAAGGAGTACGATCCCCATGAGCCGCGCACCCGCCCGGCTGCCGCTGTTGGCCTGGATCATCGCCTGGATCCTCGCCTGGCTCCTCGCGGTACCGGCTGGCGCCGCCGAGGCACCTCGCCCGGCCGATGCGTCCCTGCAGGCCCTGCTCGACGAGCTCTCCTCCATGCAGGGCCTGGAAGAGGAGCAGCGCAACCGCGCCATGGCGCGTATCGGCGAGGCCCGGCACTGGATCGAAGAGGCCCGGCGGCTGCGCGCGGCCACGGCACGGTTGCAGCGGCAGGTCCGGGAAGGGAGCGCGGGCGTGAAAAAGCTGCGTGCCGAGGCCGAGCGCCTGCGCCGGCGTGCCCCGCCCGACTCCACCCGCCTCCAGCATCGCCCGCCCGGCGAGCTCGAATCCCGGCTCGCGACCGTCCAGTTGCGGGTGCAGGAGGCCAAGCAAGCCCTGGCCGAGGCGGACAAGACGCTCTCCGAGTACCTCACGGCCGCCACCCAGGGCGGCGAAGAGATCGCCGAGGTCCGCCGGCGCCTCGACGAGACCCGCAATGCGCTCAAGCACCTGGATCAGAACGTCGCCGACCCGCGGCTGGTCCCGGTCGAAAAGGCCTGGCTCGAGGCGCGGCGCGACTGGCTCGAGGCACGCCTCGAGCAACTCACCCTGCGCCAGGGCAACCTGGCCCTGCTGACGGACTGGGCGCAGGCACGGCGCGACCTGCTGGCTGCCCAGCTCGAGTCCCTGCAGAAGGAGAGCGCGGCCCTGCGCGAGGCCCTCCAGGCACTCCGCCAGGCAGCCGCTGCCCGCGAGACCCGCCAGGCCCAGACCGCAGTACGCGAGACCCCGCCCGAGTTGCGCGGCCTCCAGCAGGAGATCACCCGCATGCTGGAAGAGAAACAGCGGGTGGTTCGCGACGAGGCCACCACCGCCGAACGCCTGGCGGCCAAGCGTGCACTCCTCGACGAACTGCGCAGCGACCGGGAGCGGGTGCGCCACCTGGTGGCCCTCGGGGGCCGCGGCAGCACCCTCTCCACCCTGCTGCAGAAACGGCTCGCCGCCCTGCCCTCGCCCCAGCAGTTGCGCCAGGAGAGCCTGCAGCTGCAACGTCGGCTGAACGCGGCGGTGATGCGTCAACTGGAACTCGACGAGCGCCTGCGCACCACCCGGGACCTGGACGCGGCCCTCGCCGACCTGCTGGCACACACCCAGGAGAAGGTGGGCGCGACCCCCCGGGACCAGCTGCGCCGCGCCGCCCGGCGGCTGCTGCGCGAGCGCCGGGACACCCTCGCCGAGCTGCTCAAGGCCTACACCCGGTACATCAGCCGGCTCTCGGAGCTCGACGGCGACCTGCGCCAGCTCCAGGACCTGGTCGTCTCCTACCGCCGGTACCTCAACGAGCAGCTGCTCTGGATGCCCAGCGCGCGCCTGTTCCCCTTGCCTGACCCGCTGACCCTGCTGCGCGGGGCCCGATGGCACCTGCGCCCGAGCCTGCTGGTCGCGGCCGGCCGGGACCTCGTCCAGGGCGCCCACCAGCGTCCGGACCTCGCACTCCTCCTGGCCCTGCTCGTCCTGGTGCCCCTCGGGATGCGCAGCCGCCTGCGGCGCCACCTCGAACGCCTGGGAGAACGCACCCGCAGCGTCCGGACCGACCGCTGGGTGGCCTCGCTGTTGGCCCTGGGCGATACCCTGGCCCTCGCCCTGCCCCTCCCCGCACTGCTGGCCGGCCTGGCCTGGCTGTTGCGGCAACCGGACGCTGCGACCCTCGACTCGCGCATCCTCGCCGACGGCCTGGCCGCCGCGGGCCAGGTGCTGTTCGCCCTGACGTTCCTGCGGGTGCTGTGCCGGCCCCAGGGACTGGCCCTGCGCCACCTGCGCTGGCCGGAGGCCTTCTGCCACGCCTTGCGCCAGGAACTCATCTGGTTCCTGCCGCTGGCCACGACCCTCACCTACCTCGCCGGCAGCGGCGGCAGTGGAGAGGGTCGCCCGCCCGAGGTACTGCTCCTTGGCCGGGTGGCCTTCCTCGGCCTGATGCTCGCCACCATGGTCCTGATCTGGCGGCTGGGACGCCTGCGTGCCCCCGTGCTGCGGGAACTCGCGCGGCGCCGCCACCCCGGGCCCTGGCTGCGCTACCACGCCCTCTGGTATCCGCTCGCCCTGCTGCTGCCGGCCGCCCTGATCGCCGCTAGCCTGGTGGGGTACTACTACTCCGCACGCTTTCTGGCCGAGCGGGTCCATCTCACGCTCTGGTCGGTGCTGGCCCTCTACATCGCGCGAGACCTGCTGCTGCGCGCACTCGCCCTCACCCAGCGCCGCCTGCGGCTCGAGGAGGCCCTGCGCAAGCGGGAGGAACGCCGCCAGGCCGAGGCGGCCGGCGAGGCCGCCCCGGCGCCCCAGAGCGACAGCCTGATCGTCGAGGAACCCGAGCCCGACATCGGCCAGCTCAGCGCCCAGGTGCGCCAGCTCGTCCAGACCGGGTACCTGATCAGCCTGTTCCTCGTCATCTGGCTGATCTGGGCGGACGTGATCCCGGCCCTGCGTTTCCTCGACACCGTGACCCTGCCCATCACCACCTCCAAGACCATCGACGGCGTCCCGCGCGATGTCCCGCTGACGCTGGGCGACCTGCTCTCCGGGTTGCTGCTGGCGGCCTTCACCCTGCTGGTGGCCCGCAACCTGCCCGCGGTGCTCGAGCTCACGCTGCTGCAGCGGCTGCCGATCCCGCGCGGCGCGGCCTATGCCATCAAGGCCGTCTCGCAGTATGCCGTGGCACTACTGGGCATCCTGCTGATCTTCGGTTCACTCGGCCTGAAATGGTCCAGCGTGCAATGGCTGGTCGCCGCGCTCGGCGTGGGCCTCGGCTTCGGCCTGCAGGAGATCGTCGCCAACTTCGTCAGCGGCCTGATCCTGCTCTTCGAACAGCCGATCCGGGTGGGGGACGTGGTCACGGTCGAGGGCATCACCGGCACGGTCACCCGCATCCGTATCCGTGCCACCACCATCGTCAACTGGGACCGCCAGGAACTGGTGATCCCCAACAAGTCCTTCATCACCGGCCAGCTCATCAACTGGACGCTGTCCGACACGGTCAACCGCGTGGTCATCACCGTGGGCATCGCCTACGGCAGCGACGTGGAACGGGCACTGGCCCTGCTCGAGGAGGCCGCGCGCGAACATCCCCTGGTCCTGGACGATCCACCGCCCCGCGTCACCTTCGAGGAGTTCGGGGACAACGCGCTCACCCTGCGCCTGCGCGCCTACCTCGACGACCTCGACTACCGGCTGGCGATCATCACCGACCTGCACCGCGCCATCAACGAGAAATATGCCCAGGCCGGTATCGAGATCGCCTTCCCGCAGCGCGACCTGCACCTGGATACAAAACAGCCGCTCGAGATCGTGCTGCGCGAGGAGGCGCGTAGGCAGAAGTGAGGCGTGAGGGGTGAGGGAGCTGGGAGCCGGGGGGGCTGGAAGACAGAAGACAGAAGTCAGAAGTCAGAAGTCAGAAGTCAGAAGACAGAAGTCAGAAGTCAGAAGACAGAATTCAGAAGTCAGAAGGGCTGAAACCAAAGGCCGATGCTGAATCTTCTGACTACTTGCTCCCAGCTCCCAGCTCCCAGCTCCCAGCTTCCAGCTCCCAGCTTCCAGCTTCTGCTCACGCCTTCGGCAATGTCACGCCCCGCTGGCCCTGGTACTTGCCACCGCGGTCGGCATAGGAGGTCTCGCAGACCTCGTCCGATTCCAGGAAGACCACCTGGGCGACGCCCTCGTTGGCGTAGATCTTGGCGGGCAGCGGCGTGGTATTGGAGAACTCGAGGGTCACGTGCCCTTCCCACTCGGGCTCGAGCGGGGTGACGTTGACGATGATGCCGCAGCGGGCGTAGGTGGACTTGCCCAGGCAGATGGTGAGCACGTTGCGCGGGATGCGGAAGTACTCCACCGTGCGCGCCAGGGCAAAGGAATTGGGGGGGATGATGCAGACGTCGGACTTGAGGTCGACGAAGCTGTCCTCGGAGAAGTTCTTGGGATCGACGATCGCCGAGTTGATGTTGGTGAAGATCTTGAATTCGTCCGCGCAGCGGATGTCGTAGCCGTAGCTCGAGGTGCCGAAGGAGATGACCCGTTCGCCGTCGAGGCTGCGTACCTGCCGGGGCTCGAACGGCTCGATCATCCCGTGTTCCTCCGCCATGCGGCGGATCCACTTGTCGGACTTGATGGACATGTCAGTGAGGGGTGAGGCGTGAGGGGTTAGGCGTGAGATGTGAGGGGCTGGGCGGCCACGGAAACACACTGAAGGACGTCCGGCGCACGCGCTTTGCGCGGCGCCGTGGAAGCCAGGAAATTTTCCGTGCATTTCCGTGTGATTCCGTGGCCATCGAGGCTTTACTCCTCTCCTCTCGCCTCACCCCTCACACTTCACGCATAAATCAGTTGTTCTGAATGACGATCTTGGGGAACTTGGCCGCGTAGTTCTTGGCCTGCAGCGAGAGCCGGGCCGCGGCGCGGCGGGCGATCTCGCGGTAGATCTGGGCGATGCGCGAGTCGGGCTCGGCGACCACGGTGGGCTTGCCGGAGTCCGTCTCCTCGCGGATACGGATGTCGAGCGGCAGGGCGCCGAGGAAGTCGACGTCGTACTGCTCGGACATCCGCTGGCCGCCGCCCTCGCCGAAGATGTGCTCCTCGTGCCCGCACTTGGAGCAGATGTGGATGGACATGTTCTCCACGATGCCGAGCACGGGCACCTCGACCTTCTGGAACATCTTGAGTCCCTTGCGGGCGTCCAGCAGGGCGATGTCCTGGGGCGTGGTGACGATGATGGCGCCCGAGACCGGCACCTGCTGAGCCAGGGTGAGCTGGGTGTCGCCGGTGCCGGGCGGCAGGTCGACGACCAGGTAGTCGAGATCGCTCCAGTTGGTGTCGTTGAGGAGCTGCTGCAAGGCCTGGGTGACCATGGGACCACGCCAGATCATGGGGGTCTCCTCGTCCACCAGGAAGCCGATAGACATGGCCTCGATGTGGTAGCTGACCATGGGCTCGAGCGTCTTGCCGTCCTTCGACTCCGGCTTGCCGTGGATGCCCAGCATGCGGGGCTGGCTGGGGCCGTAGATGTCGGCGTCCAGCAGGCCGACCTTCGCGCCCTCGGCCGACAGTGCGAGCGCCAGGTTGACGGCGGTGGTGGACTTGCCGACGCCGCCCTTGCCGGAGGCGACGGCGATGATGTTCTTGATGTTCTTGATGGGTTGCACGCCCTTCTGCACGGCGTGGGCGACGATCTGGGTGCGGAGCTCGATCTCCGCCTCGTCCACGCCCTCCACCGAGGTGACCAGCTCGGTGAGCTTGCGCCGGAGCTCCTCCAGGTAGCCCTTCGCCGGGAAGCCCAGCACCACCTCGACCTTCGCCTTGCCGTCGGCGACTTCGATGTTCTTGACCGCCTTGGCGCTGACCAGATCCTTCTGCAGGTAGGGATCGATGTAGTCCTTGAGCCTGGCTTCGACCTGTTCGCGGGTTGCCTCTGCCATTTCCACAAACCTCCAGTGATTCCTTGTCCGTCCGCCGGACGGCGGCTGCGCGACTGGCGCGGATTGTACACAAATTCGCCGGGCGCCGCTCGCCTGCCGGCACGCCCCCGACCCGGCTGCTACTATGGCATAATCCCGGTTCCGGTGCGCGAACACGCAACCCCGTCAGGGTTTTGAATCCCCACGAAAAATACGGACGACCGCCGATGACCGACAGAGCCCGCAAGATCCTCGTCACCAGCGCGCTGCCCTATGCCAACGGCCCCATCCACATCGGCCACCTGGTCGAATACATCCAGACCGACATCTGGGTGCGCTTCCAGAAGCTGCGCGGCCACGCCTGCTACTACGTCTGCGCCGACGACGCCCACGGCACCCCCATCATGCTGCGCGCCCAGGCCGAGGGCATCACGCCCGAGGCGCTGATCGCGCGCGTGGGCCGCGAGCACCGGGACGACTTCGCCGACTTCCTCATCGGTTTCGACCACTACCACAGCACCCATTCACCGGAGAACCGGGAACTGGTGGAGACCCTCTACCGGCGCAACCGGGACGGCGGCCACATCGCCACCCGCGTCATCGAACAGCTCTACGATCCCGAACGGGGCATGTTCCTGCCCGACCGCTTCATCAAGGGCGAGTGCCCGCGCTGCGGTGCCCCGGACCAGTACGGCGATGCCTGCGAGGCCTGTGGCGCCACCTACAGCCCCACGGACCTCAAGCACCCGGTCTCCGCCGTCTCGGGCGCCACCCCGGTGCCGAAGGAATCCCTGCACTACTTCTTCAAGCTGGGCGACTTCGAGCCCATGCTGCGGCGCTGGACCCGGGCGGGCCACCTGCAGGAGGAGGTGCAGCACAAGCTGGACGAATGGTTCGCCGAGGGGCTCAAGGAATGGGACATCTCGCGCGATCCGCCCTATTTCGGCTTCCGCATCCCGGACATCGAAGAAGAGAAATATTTCTATGTCTGGATGGACGCGCCCGTGGGCTACATGGCCAGCTTCAAGGCCCTGTGCGCGCGCGAGGGGCTGGACTTCGACGCCTGGTGGGGGCCGGACTCCGACGCGGAGCTCTACCACTTCATCGGCAAGGACATCATCTACTTCCATGCCCTGTTCTGGCCGGCCATGCTGGAGGGCGCCGGCTTCCGCAAGCCCACGGCCATCTTCGCCCACGGCTTTCTCACCGTCGACGGCAAGAAGATGTCCAAGTCGCGCGGCACCTTCATCAAGGCCCGCACCTGGCTCGACCACCTCCCGCCCGAGCCGCTGCGCTACTACTTCGCCGCCAAGCTGGGGCCGGGCATCGACGACATCGACCTGAACCTCGAGGACTTCGTGCAGCGGGTCAACAGCGACCTGGTGGGCAAGGTGGTCAACATCGCCAGCCGCTGTGCCGGCTTCATCCACAAGCGGTTCGGGGACCGGCTCGCGGAGGCCCTGCCCGCCCCCGACCTCTACGCCACCTTCCTCCAGGCCGGGGAGGAGATCGCGCGGCTCTACGAGGCCCGGGAATTCGGCCACGCCATGCGCGAGATCATGGCGCTCGCCGATGCCGCCAACCAGTATATCGACGAGCAGAAGCCCTGGGTGCGGATCAAGCAGCCCGATCAGGCCCCGGAGGTACAGGCGATCTGCACCCAGGGGCTCAACCTGTTCCGGGTGCTGATGGCCTACCTCAAGCCCGTGCTGCCGGCCATGGCCGAGCGCGTGGAGGCCTTCCTGCGTTGCGCTCCGCTGACCTGGATCAATATCCGGGAACCGCTGCTTTCCCATACTATCGAGCGCTTCGAACCGCTGATGACGCGCATCGACCCGGAGCGGGTCGCGGCCGTGCTGGAGGCCTCGCGCGCGGACCTGGCCGCCGAGGCCCCCGCGCCGGCGGCCCCGTCCGCGTCGGCCGGCCCACCGGCGAAGGAACCGATCGCACCCGAAATCACGATCGACGACTTCGCGAAGGTGGACCTGCGCGTTGCGCGGATCGCGAAGGCGGAGCAGGTGGCAGGGGCCGACCGGCTGCTGCGGCTCGAGCTGGACCTGGGCGGCGAGACCCGCCAGGTTTTCGCCGGCATCCGCTCGGCCTACGCCCCCGAGGACCTGGTGGGCCGGCTGACGGTGATGGTGGCCAACCTCAAGCCGCGCAAGATGCGCTTCGGTGTATCGGAGGGCATGATGCTGGCCGCCGGTCCCGGCGGCAAGGACCTGTTCCTGCTGACCCCCGACGCCGGTGCCGAGCCCGGCATGCGCGTCCGGTGACGTCCTCGCCGCGCCCGCCGCTATAATGCGTAGACCGTCTGCAAGGAACCGCCGACCATGAGCGAATACGCCCTCATCCTGGTCAGCACCGTGCTGGTCAACAATTTCGTCCTGGTGAAATTCCTCGGGCTCTGCCCCTTCCTGGGCGTGTCACGCAAGCTGGAGACTGCCACCGGCATGGGCCTGGCGACGACGTTCGTGCTGACCCTCTCCGCCGTCTGCAGCTACCTGGTCGACAAGTATCTGCTCGCTCCCTTCGGCCTGGGCTACCTGCGCACCATCGCCTTCATCCTGGTCATCGCCGCCGTCGTGCAGTTCACCGAGATGGTGGTCCACAAGACCAGCCCCCTGCTCTACCAAGTGCTGGGGATCTTCCTGCCGCTCATCACCACCAACTGCGCCGTGCTCGGCGTGGCGCTGCTCAACGTGCAGGAAGACCACGACCTCATGGAATCGGCCGTCTACGGTTTCGGCGCCGCCGTGGGCTTCTCGCTGGTCCTGGCCCTGTTCGCGGCCATCCGCGAACGCATCCAGGCCGCCGACGTTCCCCGTCCCTTCCAGGGGGCCTCGGCCGCGCTCATGACGGCCGGCATGATGTCACTCGCCTTCATGGGCTTCTCCGGGCTGATCAAGGTCTGACCCATGCTGCCGGCCATCCTCGTCCTCGCCACCCTCGCCGGCCTGCTCGGGCTGCTCCTGGGCTATGCCGCCGAGCGCTTCCGCGTGGAAGAGGACCCCATCGTCGACCAGATCAACGCCCTGCTGCCCCAGACCCAGTGCGGGCAGTGCGGCTATCCCGGCTGCCGGCCCTACGCCGAGGCCATCGCCTCGGGCGAGGCCGACATCAACCGCTGCGTGCCCGGGGGCGAATCCGTCATCCATGCCCTCGCCGACCTGCTGGGCCGTGACCCCAAGCCGCTGGCCGAGGACGTGGGCGAGGCGAAGGAAGGCAAGTACGTCGCGGTCATCGACGAGACCCAGTGCATCGGGTGCACGCTCTGCATCCAGGCCTGTCCCGTGGACGCCATCGTGGGCGCCGCCAAGCACCTGCACACGGTGATCGCCGAGGAATGCACCGGTTGCGAGCTGTGCGTGGCGCCCTGCCCGGTCGACTGCATCCACATGGAACCGGTCAAGCCGGACCTCAATACCTGGAAGTGGCCTTCCCCGGCGGACCGCTGGATCGACATCACGCCCCCTGCCGCTGCGGAGTCGGCCGGATGAGCTACGACTTCTCCCGACTGCACCGTTTCCACGGCGGCCTGGTGCTGGAGGAGCACAAGCGGGAATCCAGCGAGACGCCCATCGAGACCCTGCCGCTGCCGGATCTGCTGACCCTGCCCTTGCAACAGCACATCGGTGAGCCCGCCACCCCCATGGTGCGCGTGGGCGAGACCGTGGCCAAGGGCCAGCGCCTGGCCCGTCCCGAGGGCTACGTCAGCGTCCCCATCCACGCTCCGACCTCGGGCAAGATCGTGGCGATCGGGGACTTTCCGGTCCCCCATCCCTCCGGCCTCAAGGCCCCGTGCATCGTCCTCGAACCCGACGGCGAGGACCGCTGGTGCGAACCGGAGAACCCGATCGAGGATTACACCGCCCTGGACCCGAGCGCCCTGCGCAACCGCATCCGGGACGCCGGGATCGTGGGGCTGGGCGGGGCGGGCTTCCCCAGCTTCATCAAGATGAACCCGGCCACCGGGCGTCCGATCGACCTGCTCGTCGTCAACGGTGCCGAGTGCGAGCCCTGGATCACCTGCGACGACCGCCTGATGCGGGAACGGGCCGAGGCGGTGGTCGGGGGGATCCATATCCTGCTCCACGCCCTCTCGGCCGCGCAGTGCGCCATCGCCATCGAGGACAACAAGCCCGAGGCCATCGCCGCCATGCGCCGCGCGGTCGCGTCCGTCGGCGACGACCGCATGCAGGTGGTCGAGATTCCGACGCTCTACCCGAGCGGCGGCGAGAAACAGCTCATCTACGTGCTCACCGGCCGGGAGGTGCCGTCGCAGGGCCTGCCGGCCGACATCGGCATCGTCTGTCACAATCCCGGCACCATCGCCGCCATCCACGATGCGGTCGTCCATCACCGGCCGCTGATCTCGCGCATCGTGACCGTGACCGGCGACGGCGTGAAGCGTCCGGCCAACGTGGAGGCGCTCATCGGGACCCCCATGGTGGACCTGATCGAGCACTGCGGCGGTTACACCCCCGGCGCGGACCGGCTGATCATGGGCGGTCCGATGATGGGCTATGCGCTGCCGGAGGACGACCTGCCGGTCATCAAGACCACCAACTGCCTGCTGGTGGCCACCCGCCGGACCCTGCCGCTGCCCCCGCCCCCGCGGCCCTGCATCCGCTGCGGCGAATGCGAGCGCGTCTGCCCGGCCCGCTTGCTCCCCCAGCAGCTCTACTGGTACGCCCATGCGCGCGACTTCGATCGCATCCAGGACTACCACCTCTTCGATTGCATCGAGTGCGGCTGCTGCGCCCACGTGTGTCCGAGTCACATCCCGCTGGTGCAGTACTACCGCTACGCCAAGACCGAGATCTGGGAGATCGAACGGGAACGCCGCAAGGCCGAGCAGGCCCGCCAGCGCCACGAGGCACGCCTGGCCCGCCTCGAGCGCGAGAAGCGCGAACGCGAGGAACGCCTGAAGAAGAAACGCAAGGCCGTGCGCACGGACGGGGACCGGCGCAAGGCCGAGATCGCCGCCGCCCTGGAGCGGGCGCGCCGCAAGAAGGCCGGCGGCGAGGCGCAGGGTGCCGCAACGACACCGAAGGCACAGGGGGACGACTGATGCAGTTCCACACCTTCAGCTCCCCGCACGTGCACAACGGCAACTCGGTGCCCGCCGTGATGCGGGACGTCCTGCTGGCCGTCTCGCCCGGCGCGGCGCTGATGGTGTACTTCTTCGGCTGGGGGGTGTTCTTCAACCTCCTGATCAGCTCGGTGACGGCGGTCGCGGCCGAGGCGCTGGTGGTGAAGCTGCGCGGGCGCGAGGTCGGGCCGGTGCTCGCCGATCACAGCGCCCTCGTCACCGCGGTCCTGCTGGCCCTCGCGCTGCCGCCCCTGGTCCCCTGGTGGGTGCCCTTCCTCGGGGCCCTGTTCGCCATCGTCCTGGCCAAGCACCTCTACGGTGGGCTGGGCTACAACCCGTTCAACCCCGCCATGGTGGGATTCGTGATGCTGCTCATCGCCTTTCCCAAACAGATGACCCTCTGGACGCCCCCGGCCGGCCTGGACCAGCAACGCCTGGACTTCACCGAAACCGCGGCCTGTATCTTCACCCACCGGCTGCCCGAGGGACTGGACTACGACGCCGTGACCCTGGCCACGCCCCTGGACAAGGTCAAGACGGATCTCGGCACCGGGCGCACCCTGCGCGAGATTCTCACCGCTCCCACCTTCGGCACCCTCGCCGGGGTGGGCTGGGAGTGGGCGAACCTCGCCTACCTGCTCGGTGGACTGTGGCTGATCCACCGCCGGCGGATCGCCTGGCAGATCCCGGCCGGCATGCTGGGCAGCCTCTTCCTGGTCTCGCTCGTCTTCTACGGGTACGACAGCGACAACTATGCCTCGCCGCTGTTCCACCTGCTGAGCGGCGCGGCCATGCTCGGTGCCTTCTTCATCGCCACCGACCCCGTGACCGCGGCGACCACCCCGCGCGGTCGGCTGTGGTATGGCGCGGGGATCGGCCTGATCGTCTACGTCATCCGCACCTGGGGCGGCTACCCGGACGGGGTGGCCTTCGGGGTGCTGTTGATGAACATGGCCGCCCCCACCCTCGACCACTACACCCAGCCCCGGGTCTACGGAGCGCGGCGCTGATGCGCGGGTTCGCACGACAACTCCTCATCACCGCCCTGCTGCTGCTCGGCTTCGCCGTGATCGGCGTCGGGCTGGTGGCCGCCACCCACGAGGCCACGAAGGAGCGCATCGCCGAGAACCACCGCCGCATGCTGCTGCGCTTCATGAACCAGGTCCTGCCCCCCGAGCGCTACGACAACGACATCCTCCGGGACCGCGTCCAGGTCGTGGACCCGCGCCTGGCCCCGCACGGCGAGGCGGTCACTGTCTACCGCGCCCGCCGGCAGGGGCGCCCGGTCGCCGCCGTCTTCACGACGGTGGCCCCCGACGGCTACAATGGGCGCATCGAGCTGCTCGTCGGCGTCGACGTCTCCGGGCGCGTCACGGGGGTACGTGTCGTCGACCACCACGAGACCCCCGGCCTGGGGGACGCGATCGACATCCGCAAGTCGCACTGGGTCGAGGAGTTCCGCGGCCGGCGCCTGGGAGACCCGCCCCTCAAGCGCTGGGCGGTCAAGAAGGACGGCGGGGTGTTCGACCAGTTCACGGGCGCCACCATCACGCCCCGCGCGGTGGTCAAGGCCGTACGCCACACCCTGCTGTACTTCCAGGAACACCGAAAGACGCTCTTCACCCTGCCCGTCCCCCGTGCGGGCGGAGGAACCGGAGAAGGCCCATGACCACCACGGTCGACTACAAGCGTATCGCCATCGATGGGTTCTGGGACAACAACCCGGCCCTGGTGCAGCTGCTCGGCATGTGCCCCATGCTTGCCGTCACCTCCACCGCTGTCAACGGACTCGGGCTCGGGTTGGCGACCACGCTCACGCTGGTCCTCTCCAACGGCCTCGTCTCGCTGATCCGCAACATCGTGCGCCCCGAGGTCCGCATCCCGACCTTCGTGCTCATCATCGCCTCGGTGGTGACGGTCATCGAGCTGCTGATGAACGCCTATGTGCACGAGCTCTACACCATCCTGGGCATCTTCGTGCCCCTGATCGTGACCAACTGCTCCATCATCGGCCGGGCCGAGGCCTTCGCTTCCAAGCATGCCCTGCTCCCGTCGCTCGTCGATGGCCTGACCATGGGGCTGGGATTCACCGCCGTGCTCTTCACGCTCGGCATGCTGCGCGAGTTCGTCGGCCAGGGTACGGTCTTCTCCCAGTTCCACCTGCTCTTCGGCGAGGCCGTGCGCGGCTGGAGCACGACCGTGCTCACGCACTACGAAGGTTTCCTCGTGGCCGTGCTGCCGCCCGGGGCCTTCTTCGGCCTGGGACTGTTGATCGCGCTGAAGAACCTCGTCGACGCCCGACGTGCCCGACGCGCACACCGGCGGGCCGCACGGGCCGGTGCGCCGGCCGCCGCCTGAGGCCTTGGCCGGGCATGAACGCCGGGAAACGCCGGGAACTCTTCGCCCGCCTGCAGGCCGCCAATCCCCATCCCACCACGGAGCTCGAGTACGGCAACACCTTCCAGCTCCTGGTCGCCGTCATCCTCTCGGCACAGGCCACCGACAGGAGCGTCAACAAGGCCACCCGCGCGCTGTTTCGCAAGGTGAAAACCCCGTCGGATATGCTCGCGCTCGGCGAGGAAGGGCTGAAACGGCACATCCGCACCATCGGCCTGTACAACACCAAGGCGCGCAACCTCCTCCGCACGAGCCGCATCCTCCTGGAAAGGCACGGCGGCAAGGTTCCACGGGACAGAAAGGCGCTCGAGGCCCTGCCCGGCGTGGGGCGCAAGACGGCCAACGTGATTCTCAACACGGCCTTCGGGGAGCCCGTGATCGCCGTGGATACCCACATCTTTCGCGTCGCCAACCGGACCGGCCTGGCGCCCGGGAGAAACGTACGCGAGGTGGAGGAAAGGTTGCAGCGCCGGGTCCCTCCCGAGTACCGCAAGGACGCCCACCACTGGCTGATCCTGCTGGGACGCTACGTCTGCACCGCCCGCAAGCCCCACTGCCGGCGCTGCCCGATCCAGGATCTCTGTGAGTACCGTCACAAAAACCTGCAGGACGAGCCGGGGTAGGCTTGAAAACCCGGCAGATATGACCTTTACTGCAGCGAGGCCGAAACCTGGCCGGGTCCATCACGGGCAGGTGCCCGGCCACAGACGGGGGGCATCACGGGGAAGACCATGGAAGCGATCAGCGAAAAAGAACGGGTGCGCGAGGTCTACCTGCGCACCTGGGAGAAGTACCGTCAACAGTCGCCGCTGGATGGCATCGAGGAACAGGTGCTCGACGTCATTCTCTCCCATCCCGAGTACCACGCCCTGCTTTCGGACCGGGATCTGGCCCTGGCCTTCGAGGCCGATCCTTCAGGCGGCATCGAGAACCCGTTCCTGCACATGGGACTGCACCTCGCGATCCGGGAACAGATCAGCCTGGGGCGGCCACCGGAGGTACGCCGAACCTACCGCAGGCTGCTCCTGCAGCTGGGGGACGCCCATGAGGTGGAACACCAGATGATGCTCTGCCTCGCCGAGGCGCTCTGGGAGTACACCCAGGACCCACGGGTGCAAGGGGAGATCGAACGGAGCTACCTCGACTGCCTTGCGCGGCTCGGAGACTGAGCCCGTTCGATCCCGTCTCCGGGAACCATCCGCTGCAGGCGCTGTCCCATGAGCTGTACCGACCCAATGGTATGTTCCAGGGGTCGGCGTGTACCAACCAGGCAACACAAGGAGCACACCATGTCCAGCAAGAACCCGTCCCATACGCTCAGGACCGTCAACCTGGCGCTCGGCACCGCCTTCGCCGCCACCCTCTCCAGCACGACCGTGCTCGCGACCGAGAATCCCTTCGCCAGCCAGGAACTCGAGAGCGGATACCTGCTGGCCAGCCATGCGGAAGGCAAGTGCGGCGGTGCGATGAAGAAGACCGCCGAGGGCAAGTGCGGTGGCGAGATGAAAGAGAAGATGAAGGAGGGAAAGTGCGGTGACAGGATGAAGAAGGCCGCCGAGGGCAAGTGCGGCGACAAGATGAAGACCATGAAGGAAGGCAAGTGCGGCGCCAAGATGAAGATGAAGGAAGGGAAATGTGGCGCCAAGGCCAAGGCAAAGAAGCTGAAGGAAGGCAAGTGCGGCGAGGGCAAGTGCGGCGCCAACCGGAGGAAGCACGCCCAGTGATCCGGAGGCGATCATGACGCATCCCGATTGCCCCGTGCACGGGGCCGGCCTGGGTCTGCGGCGGGTCTTCATGGACCCGCTCGCAGACCAGGTGCCCGAAAGCATCGGTTTCTTCGAGGTCGCGCCGGAGAACTGGATCGGCATCGGGGGGGCGGCGGGTCGGCTGTTCCGGCAACTCACCGAGCGTCACCCCTTCGTGCTCCATGGTCTCTCCCTCTCGATTGGGGGGCCCGGTCCGCTCGACGAACCCTTCCTGCACCGGCTCGCCCGGTTCATGGACGAGCACGGGATCACCTGCTACACCGAGCACCTCAGTTACTGCAGCGACGACGGACACCTCTACGACCTCCTGCCCATCCCCTTCACCGAGGCCTCCGTCCATTATGTCGCCGCGCGCATTCGTCGCGTGCAGGACCTCCTCGGCCGGCGCATCGCGATGGAAAATGCTTCCTTCTATACCTACGCGCCCGGCAGCGAGATGAGCGAGATCGACTTCCTCAACGCCGTGCTCGAGGAGGCCGACTGCGGATTGCTGTTCGACGTCAACAACCTCTACGTCAACAGCGTCAACCACGGGTACGATCCGCTCGACTTCCTGGACCGGATACCGGCGGAACGCATCTTCTACCTGCATGTCGCCGGGCACTACCGCGAGGACGAGGACCTGATCGTCGACACCCACGGCGCGGACGTGATCGACCCGGTCTGGGCGCTGCTGGAGGAGACCTACCGCCGTTTCGGCGTGTTGCCCACCTTGCTCGAGCGCGACTTCAACATCCCTCCGCTGCAGACCCTGCTCGCGGAGGTCGAGCACATCCGCGCGCTCCAGCGGCGCTGGCAGGAACGTCCGGGTATGGAGGCTCGCCGCCATGCACGGGGATGAACGCCCCGCCTTCCAGAGGCACCAGTTCGCCTTCACCGCCCACCTGCGCGACCCCGAGCGGGTCCCGGTCCCTCCCGGGGTCGAGGAAAGGCGCATGGCGGTCTACCGCGAGCTCGTCTACAACAACATCGAGAGCTTCCTCGCCTCCGCCTTTCCGGTGCTACGCTCCATCGACAGCGACGCGGCCTGGCACCGTCGCGTGCGCCGCTTCCTGATCGACCACCGTGCCCGCTCGCCCTTCTTCGCCGACATCCCCCGCGAGTTCCTGCAGTACCTCGAACGGCAATACGAACCGCAGGAGGGGGATCCTCCTTTCCTGCTGGAACTCGCGCACTACGAATGGGTGGAACTGGCCCTCTCCGTGAGCGAGGAGACCCTGCCGGATCGGGTGAACGTGGATGCAACGGACCTGCTCGAACATCCCTTGCGCCTGTCTCCCCTGGCCTGGCCGCTGGCCTACACCTGGCCGGTGCACCGCATCGGGCCGGGTTCCATCCCGGATGCACCCGCCGGGGAACCGGTGCGACTCGTCGCCTGGCGCGACCGCGAAGACAAGGTGCGCTTTCTCCAGGTCAATGCCGCGAGTGCACGTCTGCTCGCACTGCTCGATGTACTTACCGATTCAACTCCAGCGATCGATGCCGTACGCGCACTCGCAAGAGAGCTCGATTACCGGGACGAGGATCACCTGGTCTCTTTCGCTTCCGAGCTGCTCCATTCCTGGTACGAAAAAGACATCCTCCTGCTCGGTCCCACGGGCTCGTCATGAACTGATTCACACCGAACCCCTGCTTTTCCAAGGAACTTCTTTCATACCTCCTGGTCTGTTTGCATAGATAAACCACCGCGCAACGGAGAGAGAGATGCCCGAACCGATCGCCCTCGCTTGCCGCTTGAAAGGTTGGCTGGATGGTACTGGGGCCTATTTCTCGCTGCTCGGTCTACGCCTGTTCATCGCCTGGGAGTTCTGGGAATCCGGCATGACGAAGCTGCATGGTGAAAACTGGTTCTCCGAGATCCAGGGCGACTTCCCTTTCCCCTTCAACGTGATCCCGACCGACATCAGCTGGTTCATCGCCACCTGGACGGAACTCCTCGGGGCCCTGGCCATGGTACTGGGACTGGGCACGCGCTTTGCCGCCTTCGCCATGATCGTGCTCGACGTCGTCGCCTGGGTCTCCGTGCACGCCGGCAACGGCTACAACGTGTGCGACAACGGCTGGAAACTGCCCTTGATCTACCTGCTCATGCTGCTGGCATTGTTCTTCTCCGGTCCCGGCAAGCTGAGCCTGGACCACTGGATCGCGCACCGTTACTGCAAGACCTGACACTGCACCACCTGCCTGGCCGACGGGCATTTTCCGACAACCTCGCCAGGCCTTCCGGCCACCCTCCTGCCACTGCCATCTCGATGGCAGAGAAATAAAATTTGATATGCGAATGATATTTGTTATCATTCGCTTTCCACACTGCCCCTATCCATGCGAGCTTGGGAGTCGCCTTTCCTCAAGAAAATTCACATGGATGCTGGAAACCTATGTCGGTTGCTCTGGCTCCTGTTGCTGGTGGTCTCCGGCCCTTCCCTAGCCGACGAGAGAGACCGCCGGCACGGCGCGGTCTTGGATGGCATCACCGGTTTTCATGTCGAGAGTGCCGCAACCCTCACCTTTCAGCACGCCACCAGGGCGCCCGATCGGAATGAGGCCAGTATATCATTCGATCTCGTCCAGACCCTGCCGATGGGCAGAGGCCTGTGGACCCTCTACGTCGAAGGCTCGACCACGCCTCGGGCTGCAGGGGTGACTGCCACCTTCCCGGCGGCAAATGCCGACGTCGGCACGACACCCGATCACCGGGGACGTGGACGGCTGCAGGTCTCCGAACTGCACTATGGCATGGAAACCTCGGACTGGCAGATCGTCACCGGGCTCATCGATGTCACTGCCCATCTCGATCTAAGCGAGGTCGCCAACAACGAGACGACGCAGTTCCTGGCCACTCCCCTGGTCAACAATCCGACCATCGCCTTCCCGGACTATGTACCGGGCCTGGCCTGGCATCGCCATGCAAGAAAACACAAGCCCGGGATCGCCCTGGTGCTCGCCGGCTCACATGGACTCGCGGACAACGCCGGACACTATGCGCGCACCTTTCACCTGAACGCGCACGGCAAGGGCTTCTTCCTCGCTGCCGAACTGTACGGAAGACGGCAAACCAATGTCTGGCGCACCGGCCTGTGGATGCGAACCGATGCCCTGGTGCGCCGGGATGGCAGCGGCAACGGCCATGCGCGGGGGATCTATGGCGTGTTCGACGCCATGCCTGGCGAGCACCTGAGGAGCAACCTACGTCTGGGTATCACCCTGGATGACGTCAGCAAGGCACGGGACTTCGCCAGCGCCGCGATCCTGCGGGAAAGTGGAGCACTCGCCCTGGGCGCAGGGTTGGCGCTGACCCGTCTTCATGGATCGAAAGACGAACGGCTGGTCGAAATTTTCGCGCGCTATCGGGTCAACAAGGCCCTGCAACTGGGGCCGCACATCCAATGGGTCGGTCAGCCCGAATCGCAGGGTCCCGATGGCTGGATCACGGGATTGCGGGTGCGCCTGACCCTATGACCAGGATTCGTAGAGTTCGTCCAACCCGGGTCCTGGAGGTTGTCAACCTCTCTTGCCCAGCAGCTCGATCTGGTAACCATCCGGGTCTTCCACGAACGCGATGATGGTAGTGCCGGCGTTCATGGGACCCGGCTCGCGGATGATCTTGCCGCCCCGTGCACGGATCGCCTCGGCCGCCTGGTAGACGTCGTCCACCTCGATGGCGATGTGCCCGAACCCGGTGCCGAGATCGTAGTGGTCGACGCCCCAGTTGTAGGTCAGCTCCAGCACGCAGCCCTCCGACTCGTCCCCGTAGCCGACGAAGGCCAGGGTGAACTTGCCCTCGGGATAGTCCTTGCGGCGCAGCAACTTCATGCCCAGCACCTCGGTATAGAAGGCGATGGAACGCTCGAGGTCACCGACCCGGATCATGGTGTGCAGAATGCGCATCGCTTCACTCCTGAAAGCCTAAGGGAAGCTCTGATGAAATGGCTGCGGCGGTGTCTCGCTGTGTTGCGCGGTGCTCGGATGCTCGCCTATCTGCATGATAGGTCTCGCATCCTGCGCTCCGTGCGCCTTGCGCTCCAACCACCTCGCTCATTGAATCAGAGCTTCCCTAACTTCTGACCTCTGACTTCTGACTTCTGACTTCTAGCTTCTAGCTCCCAGCTCCCAGCTCCTAGCTTCCTTTCATGGCGGCCAAGCGTAGGCGCAGGGCATTGAGCTTGATGAAACCCTCGGCGTCCTTCTGGTCGTAGGCACCTTCATCGGCCTCGAAGGTGGCGATGCGCGCGTCGAACAGGGAATCGGTCTCGGAACGGCGGCCGGTGATCTGAACATTGCCCTTGTAGAGCCGCACCCGCACCTCGCCGTTGACGGTCTCCTGGGAGGCATCGATCATCTCCTGCAGCAGGCGCCGTTCCGGGCTCCACCAGTAGCCGTTGTAGATGAGCTCGGCATAACGGGGCATGAGCTCGTCCTTGAGGTGCGCCACCTCGCGGTCCAGCGTCAGCGATTCCATGGCCCGGTGTGCCTTGAGCAGGATGGTGCCGCCCGGCGTCTCGTAACAACCGCGAGACTTCATGCCCACGTAGCGGTTCTCGACGAGGTCGACGCGCCCGATGCCATGCTCGCCGCCGAGCCGGTTCAGGGTCTCGAGTACCTGGGCCGGGGTCATGCGTTCGCCGTCGATCGCCACCACGTCGCCCTGCTCGAAGGTGAGTACCAGCTCGCGGGGTGTATCCGGTGCCCTCTCGGGAGACACCGTCCGGCGCCACATATCCTCTTCCGGCGGCGTCCAGGGGTCCTCCAGGATGCCGCCCTCGTAGGAGACGTGCAGCAGGTTGGCATCCATCGAGTAGGGCGACTTCTTCCCCTTCTTGAAATCGACCGGGATACCGTGGGCCTCGGCATAGGCCATCAGCTTCTCGCGCGAGTCGAGCTCCCACTCGCGCCAAGGTGCGATGATCCGGATATCTGGCTTCAGTGCATAGGCACCCAGCTCGAAACGCACCTGGTCGTTGCCCTTGCCGGTCGCGCCATGGGCGATGGCATCCGCGCCGGTCTCCTCGGCGATCTCCACCAGGCGCTTGGCGATCAGGGGCCGGGCGATGGAGGTACCGAGCAGGTACTCGCCCTCGTAGACGGCGTTGGCACGGAACATAGGGAAGACATAGTCGCGCACGAATTCTTCGCGCAGATCCTCGATGTAGATCTCCTTCACGCCCAGGGCCTCGGCCTTGGCGCGTGCCGGCTCCACCTCCTCGCCCTGGCCGATGTCCGCCGTGAAGGTCACCACCTCGCAGCCGTAGGTCTCCTGCAGCCACTTGAGGATGATCGACGTATCCAGCCCGCCCGAGTAGGCGAGCACCACTTTCCTGATCTCGCTCATGTCCGATCGCCTTTGTTCATGGCCACGAAACCCACCAAACCCACGAAAAAGTCTCTTCGCCGATACCACGCGCGAAGTGCGGACCCCGAAAAACAAAACTCCCTTTCGAGGGTTTCGTGGATTTCGTGGCGATTTTTCATTTCCTGATCTTCGCGCTGCGCCGCAGGCGGGCGAGCAGCCGCCGGGCGAGGTCACCGAAGAGCTCGGTCTGGGTCGGGTGCGGGTGGATGGCGTCGGCGACCTGTTCCAGGGTCAAGCCGGCGCTGACCATCATGACGGCCTCGCCGATGAGGGTGTCTGCGTGGTCGGCCAGGAAATGCACGCCGACGATGCGGTGCGTGGTACGGTCGGCGACGATCTTGATCAGGCCGTGGCGTTCATCGTTGATCATGGCCTTGGCATCGATGTGGATCGGTACCTTGACCTCCACGGCGTCGATGCCTTTCGCCTTCGCCTGCTCGACGGAGAGGCCGACGAAACCGGCCTCGGGGCGCGTGAAGATGACGCCGCAGTCCTTGTTCTGGTCGTAGACCTTGTCCTCGCCGAGCAGGTTGGCGGCGGCCACCCGCCCCTGCTGGGCGGCGGTATGCGCCAGCATGTAGCCCCCGATGACGTCGCCGATGGCGAAGATGTGCGGCACGTTGGTGCGACAACGGGCATCGGCGCGGATGAAGCCGTTCTCGGTGGCCACCCCGGCCTGCTCCAGGCCCAGGCCGTCGAGCACCGGGCGCTTGCCGGTGGCCATGAGGACATAATCGGCCTTGGTGGTATGGCCCTTGCCTTCGGCATCCTTCCAGCGCACGGTCACGCCGCCGGGCTTGCCCTCGATGCGCTCGATCTGCACGGAAGTGTGCACGGTAAGCCGGGGATCGGCGTCCAATATGGCCGCGAGCTCGGCGGCGACCTCTGGCTCGACCTCGGCAAGGATGCGGTCCCGCGCCTCCAGCAGGACGACCTGGGAACCGAAGTCCTGGAAGATCTGCGCCATCTCGGCACCGATGGCGCCCCCGCCGACCACCACCAGCCGCTTGGGCGGTCCAGGCAACTGCCAGACGGTGTCCGAGGTGAGCACGAAGCCGGCCTCCACCCCTTCCCGGGCACCGGGGATCGGCGGCACGAAGGGTGGCGCGCCGGTTGCGATCACCGCCGCCCCGAACCGGATACGGCGCCCCGCGCTGCAATCCGCCGGCTGCGGGCGGCGGTGCGGGTCGTCCTGGTTGTGGCGGGTATCGAGGATCAGCTCGTGGTCGCCGGCGAAACAGGCATGCCCCTGAAGGTAGTCGATCTTCACGCCCCGGTCGGTCTTGAGCGCCATGTCGCCCCGGGTCTCGAGTACCTTGCGGCGGGTGGCCTCGAGCTTCTCCCAGTCGAGCCTCGCTTTCGTGGTGCCGAGCACGCCGAGGTGTTCGTCATGGGCCCGGTCGCGGATGCGGTCGGCCGCGGCGCGCCAGGCCTTGGAAGGAATGCAGCCGCGCCACAGGCACTCGCCCCCCGGCAGGGGCGCGTCGTTGACGAGGGCCACCCGGATACCGTGCGCGGCCAGGTCACGGGCACAGTCCTCGCCCCCGGGACCGCCGCCGACGACGACGACCTGGTAGTCCCAGTCTCCCTCCGGGATGGCCGGGCCGGCGGGGCCCATCCAGGACTCGGGCTGCTCGATGAGTTCCTTGAGATCGTTGAGGTAGAGGGCGACCTCCGCCCCGTTGACCACCCGGTGATCGGCGGTGATGGTGAAGGGGCTGCCCTCGGGCGTGTCGGCACTGATGGCCAGGATGGCCGCGATGCCGGGCGTGGCGATGGCGTCGAACAGGTCCACGCCGAACATGCCCATGTTGGAGATCTGGAAGGTGGAGCCCTGGTACTCCTCCGGTTTGAGGCGGCGCTTGCGCGCCCGTTCGACGAGGTCCTTCCAGTCGGCGTTGAGCGCTTCCAGCGCACGGGACTCGCATTGGCGCAGCACGGGCACCACGAGCCCGGCATCCTCGGTGGCGACCGCCATGCCGATGTCGACCTGGGTACGCTCGACCAGCTGGTCGACCGGCTTGTAGCACCAGTTCATCTTCGGGTGCTTGCGCATGGCCTCGGCACAGGCCTTGGCGATGGCCACCGTCACCGAGACCCCCCTGGACTTGGCGGCACGGATCAGGCGCCCCAGGCGGATCTTGCGCGTGACGTGGAAGGTGGGCATGGACAGCGACTCGGTCATGGCACGGCTGATCGCCGCTTCCAGCCCGGTCATGGGGCGACCCTCGCCGGGCACGTCCACCTGCGGAAAGCGTGTACCCGCAGCGGCCGCCTGGGGCTGCACGCGCAGGACGTCGGCGGCCACGATCACCCCATCGGGACCGGTACCGACCACGGTGTTGAGATCCACGCCCCGCTGGGCGGCCAGCTTGCGGGCATAAGGCGTCGCCTTGCGACCCTCCGGCCGCGGGGCCGGACGTGGCGCCCTCCCGGCCGACGGGGCGGCAGGGGCCGCCGGTGGAGCGGGTCTCCGTTCCGGCCCGGGCGCCGGCTTCGCCGCCGAGCGCGGAGCGGTCTCC
>RFHK01000137.1 GCA_003695825.1 Gammaproteobacteria bacterium
ACATAGCCCTTGTCCTTGTAGGGCGCGGCGTACTGGGTGGCCTCCATCACGTACTCGGTGTTGGGCGTGACGAAGGCACCGCCGTGCTCGGACCGGAACAGCGGGTTGACCACGATCTGCTTGGTGACGAAGTCCTTGAGATCGATCACCGCGACGCGCGGGTTGGCCTTGTCGTTGATGAACAGATATTGCCCGTCGTAGTCGCCGTTGGTCTCGGAGAGGGCCGGATGGTGGGTATCACCGTAGAGGATCTGCTTGCCATCGATGCTCCCCTCGGCCAGCACCTTACGGGATTCCTCGTCGTACCCGTAACCCTGCCAGGGCTCGGGGGTGAAGACGGCGATGTACTTGAGGATCCGCATCGAGGGGATGCCGTAGACGATCACCTGGCCGCTCTGCCCGCCCGAGGAGAAGGCGATGTACTCGTCCCGCCCGCCGGTGGGCACGTAGGTCTTGGCCGCGGCGAGCACGTCCTTCTCGGTCAGGCCGCGGCGTTTCATCACGTCCTTCAGCGTCTCCTGCGACCAGGCGCCTCCCGCAACACCCAGCAGCAGGCCGGCACCCGCGAGGGCCGCCGTCGCTGTCTTCAGTCTGCTCTTCATGGCTCAAACCTCCCGGTTCACGAGATGGAGTCGACCGGGCAGGGCCCAGCCCCCTGCCCGACGCGATCACTGTGCGAGATGCCACAGTAGACGTGGAGTATGTGGCATATGCCGCGCGGTGCCTTGATACAGGTCAACATCCGGGACGCGGAACCGGAAAGACGGCATAGCGACCGGTATCCCGGTTCCCGTCGGGCGGCGAGGAGGCCGACGGCGGCGGACCTTACTCGTTGGCGGCCGCGTCCGGGACCGAGGGACCAGCCTCGGCGACGGCCTCGCTGTGCCGGCACTGCGGGCACACCTTCTCGGTACCCCGGCGCCGGGTGGTCTTGAGGGTGAGCATCGGCCAGGCGCACGCGGGACAGGCCTCGTCCAGGGGCTCGTTCCAGACCGCGTACTTGCAGGCCGGGTAGGTGGAGCAGGAATAGAAGACCTTGCCCGAGCGCGTGCGGCGCTTGAGCATGGTGCCCTGCCCGCACTCGGGGCAGGGCACGCCGGTGTCCTCGGGCTTCTCGAGGGGTTCGATGTACTTGCACTCGGGATAGCCGGAGCAGCCGATGAACTTTCCGTAACGGCCGCTGCGCACGACGAGGTCGCGCCCGCACTCGGGGCAGGCGCGGCCCTCGAGCACCTCCGGCTCGGCGGCCTCCACCGCCTCGCCCAGGTTGCGGGTATAACCGCACTCGGGGTAGCCCGAGCAACCGATGAAGCGGCCGCGCCGGCCCAGCTTGATCTGCAGCGGGCGCCCGCACTCGGGGCAGCACTCGTCGAGGGCCTCGGTGGTCACCTCGGCCCGGGTCACGCTGGCCTCCTTCTCCTTCACCAGGCGGATGAAGGGTTCCCAGAACGCGCGCAGCAGCGGCTTCCATTCCCGCTCGCCGCGGGCGATCTCGTCCAGGTCGTCCTCGAGGCGCGCCGTGAAGTCGTAGTCCACGTAGCGGGGGAAGTGCTCGGTGAGGAAGTGGCTCACGATGCGGCCCACGTCGGTGGGGTGGAAGCGCCGCTTCTCGAGCGTCACATAGCCCCGTTGCTGCAGGGTGGAAAGGATGGTGGCATAGGTGGAGGGCCGCCCGATGCCGTATTCCTCCAGGGTGCGCACCAGGCTGGCCTCGGTGTAACGCGGCGGCGGCTCGGTGAAGTGCTGGTCGGCGCCGAGCGCCCGCAGGGGCACCCGCTCGCCCTCCTCGAGCGGCGGCAACAGGCGGCCCTCGGCCTCGTCGCCGGCCTGCTCGTCCGGGGTCTCCTGGTAGACGGCCATGAAGCCGGGCTTGGCGACGGTCGATCCCGTGGCGCGGAACACCGCCTCGCCCGCCCGGAAGTCCACGCCCACGGTATGGATGGTGGCGTGCACCATCTGGCAGGCGACGGTGCGCTTCCAGATGAGGTCGTAGAGGCGGTGCTGGTCCCGGGTGAGCCAGGGCTTGAGCGCCTCCGGCGTGCGCATCACCGAGGTGGGCCGGATGGCCTCGTGGGCCTCCTGGGCGTTCTTGGCGCGCGTCTTGAACGTGCGCGGCTTCGCCGGCAGGTTTTCCTTGCCGAAGCGCTCGCGGATGAGCGTGCGCAATTCCTCGACGGCCTCGGCCGCCAGGTTGACCGAGTCGGTGCGCATGTAGGTGATCAGGCCCACCGAGCCCTCGCCGATGTCGATGCCCTCGTAGAGCTGCTGGGCCACGCGCATGGTACGGCTCGCGGAGAACCCCAGCTTGCGCGAGGCCTCCTGCTGCAGGGTGGAGGTGATGAACGGCGCGGCGGGGTTGCGGCGCCGCTGCTTGCGCTCGATGCGCACGACCTCGACCTCGCCGCCGGCCTGCGCGAGGATGGCGTCGCGGATGGCCTGCGCCTGCGCTTCCTCGGCGATGTCGAACTGTTCCAGCTTGCGGCCCTGCCAGTGGGTGAGGCGGGCGGTAAAGGTCTGCCCCGCCTTCTCCAGCTGTGCATCCAGGGTCCAGTACTCGCGTGGCTGGAAGCGCTCGATCTCTTCCTCGCGTTCCACGATCAGGCGCAACGCGGGACTCTGCACGCGCCCGGCCGAGAGCCCGCGGCGCACCTTCTTCCACAGCAGCGGCGAGAGGTTGAATCCCACCAGGTAATCGAGCGCCCGGCGTGCCTGCTGGGCGTTGACCAGGTTCATGGAGATCGCGCGCGGGTGTGCCACGGCCTCGGCGATGGCGCGCCGGGTGATCTCGTGGAAGACCACCCGTTGCACCGACTTGCCCTCGAGCACGCCCCGCTCCCGGAGGATCTCCGACAGGTGCCAGGAGATGGCCTCGCCCTCCCGGTCCGGGTCGGTGGCGAGGTAGAGGGTGTCGGCCCGCCGCATGGCCCTGGCGATGGCATCGACGTGCTTCGCGTTCTTCTCGATGATCTCGTACTTCATCGCGAAGTCGTGCTCGGGATCCACGGCACCGCTCTTGGGCACCAGGTCCCGAACGTGGCCGTAGGAGGCCATGACCTCGAAACCGCGTCCGAGGTACTTCTTGATGGTCTTCGCCTTGGCCGGCGATTCCACGATGACGAGTTGCTTGCTCATGACGGTATGCGTGGCTCGGTCTTGGCAAGTGCCTCGGGGCCCGCCCCCGGGCACCCGCGCGACGACCGGCTGCTAGTGCAGGTGGCCCGACGGTGCGTCGAAGACGAGATCCTCCATCCAGGCGTAGGCGGCCTCCTGGCCCGGCTGGTTGAACAGGACCATGAGAACGATCCACTTGAGCTGCTCGAGGTCGACCTCGCCGGTATCCAGCGCCATGACCCGGTCGAGCACGAGCTCCCGTGTGGCGGGATCGAGGATGCCGATCTGCTCCAGGAACATCAGGAAGCCCCGGGCGTCCACGTCGAGACGGGCGTGCTCCCGGGGGGCGTAGACACGGATGGCCTGGGCGGTCTCCAGGGCGGGGAGGCCGGTGTGGCGGTACTGGGACAGGCCGTCGAGCCAGGCGAAAGACTTCTCGATCTCGCGGGCGTCGAACCCGGCCTCCAGGAGCTCGCGCTGCAGGGACTGCCGATCCGGCCGCTGCTCCGCCTCCTCGTCCATGTAGTAGTTCTCGAAGAGGTAGAGCAGCACGTCGAGCATGCTTTCTTTCATGCGATACCTCGAATGCGTCTCAGACGCGGGCATAGCGCCCGCCGGGGTGCGCCACCACGCACCCTTCCAGTTCCAGGATCAGCAGCATGGAGGAAAGCGCCTCGGGCGTCAATCCGGTACTGGCCACCAGGTCGTCTACCGAAACCGGATCATAACCAATCAATTCGAGCAGTTGCCTCTGTTCGTCGGTCAGGTTCGGGGGCGCGTCCGCAGGCCCCGCGGGCGCCACCGGGGGCGCCGCGGCCTGGATGCGGCTCGCCAGACCCTCCAGCAGGGGGCCGAGTTCCTCGACGATGTCCTGCCCCGTCTCGACCAGCTTGGCGCCCTGGCGGATGAGCCGGTGGCACCCCCGGGCCAGGGGATTGTGGATGGACCCGGGGACGGCGAACACCTCGCGTCCCTGTTCCAGGGCCAGGCGGGCCGTGATCAGCGAGCCGGACTGCAGGGCCGCCTCCACCACCAGGGTACCCAGCGCGAGCCCGCTGAGGATCCGGTTGCGCCGCGGGAAGTGCCCACCCCTCGGCGGCGTGCCGGGTGGAAACTCGGTCACCAGGGCGCCGCCTTCGGCCACGATCCGATGCGCCAGCCCCCGGTTGCGCGCCGGGTAGATGCGGTCGATGCCGGTGCCCATCACGGCCACCGTGCCCCCGGCGACGTCGAGCGCCCCCAGGTGGGCCGCCGTATCGATGCCGGCGGCCAGCCCGCTGGTGATCACGAACCCGGCCTCGGCCAGGTGGGCGCCGAAGGCCCGGGCATTGCGCATGCCGTCCCGGGTCGGATGCCGGCTGCCCACGATGGCCACCTGAGGCAGGGAAAGGAGCGCCGCCTCGCCCCGCACCCAGAGGACCAGCGGGGGATCCGGAAGCTCGCGCAGCAGGGGTGGATAGTCGGGATGCGCGGGATGCAGCAGGGACTGGCCCGGGGCCTCGGCCCACTCCCGGGCCGCCGCCACCGCCCCGGGATCCACCTGGTCCAGGGCGGCACGCCAGGCCGGCGGGGGGTCAGACACCAGGGCCACGGGGTCCGGGTCGGGATCGTCGGCGAAGACCCGGCCGGGCCCGAGACCCGGGGCCAGGGCGAGATGCAGCCAGGCGGTGGTCGCATCCATGGGCGTCCTACCCTTCGCTCCGTCTTCCGCGCAGTCCGTGCGCAAGGCCCGGCACATGCCGGGCCTTCATATCGGTGTGCCGAAGCACCCGCCTGGGTTTACTCGGGCGAGACCACCTTGTCCCCGAGATGCATGGGCCGGCGGGCCTCCATGACCAGCCCGAAGCTCACCCGGTCGAAGGTGCGGAACACCAGGAGCAAGCCGGCGTCCTCGTCGGGCAGGGTGACCTTGCCGCCCGCGACCGGGTCCCGGATGGTGCGCCCGGCCTGGAGCACGCGCAGGACGTGGCCCGGCTCGAGCCCCTCGCGCACGCCCCGATTGATCACCACCACCTGGTACTGCCCGATCTGCGTGACCCCGTCGACCACCGAGATGATCTGGCCCGCGACCTTGCGGGCGGGCGCATGGGGGAAGAAGGTGACGCTCACGTCCTCGAGGTTCTGCGGCAGCAGCCGGTCGCCGATGGCGATCTCGCGGGTGGTGTGCTCGAGCCGCAGGGTGGCCGGGTCGCCGAAGCGCTCCACGCTCGCCGTGCCCCGGTACTCGGCGGCATAGCCCAGGATCTCGCCGGTGGCCGGGTCCACGTAGGGATCCCCGGGCTCGAAGAGGTCGTAGCGGCCGTGGCGGGGGTCGATGCCGCGGGCATAGACCCGGTCGCCGGCACCCGTGACGAGGTGCTCGTCGGGGGAATCCACGATGTAGCCGGCACGGTCGAGGTCGTGCTCGCCGACCACCAGCGGCCGCGTGAGAAACTGGCGGATGGCGTCGATCGGGATGGCCGGGATCGCCCGCCGGATGGGCTCCACCCGCACCCGCGGCGAGAGCTTCACCGTGGGATGCCCGCCACCGCGCTGCAACCGCAACTGTGGCTTGCCGTTCACCCAGGTCAGGTAGAGGACGTCGCCCGGGTAGATCAGGTGCGGATTCTCGATCTGGGGATTGACGTACCAGATCTCGGGCCACAGCCAGGGATCCCGCAGGAACCGCTTGGCGATGTCCCACAGGGTGTCTCCCGGGACCACGACGTACCGCTCGGGATGGTGGGGATTCAGGACCACGTCTCCCGCCCAGGCCGGCCAGGCCGACAGGACGGTCAACAACAAGGCGAGCACTCTCCGGATCATCTGCATTCCCTTTGCACGGCGATCGCCGGCGCGGCCGGCCGATCCAATCCCCACTTCCCCTCGGGTGGAAAAGCGGGGGCGACATCCCTTATTATCGCGCCAGGTCCGGCGTACTTTAGCAGTAACGCCAGGGCGTTGGAAGAAACGCCGGGGTAGCGCCCGGTTTTGTGACGAGGCACACATGGCCAGGCTCGAAATCCTCCACTCCCCGACCCCCGGTTGCGCAAGCGCGCCGCCCCGGTCACCGAGTTCGACGCCGCGCTGCGCACGCTGGTCGAGGACATGCTCGAGACCATGTACGCCGCACCCGGCATCGGCCTGGCCGCCACCCAGGTGGACGTGCACCGGCGCGTGGTGGTGATCGACGTCAGCGAGGAACGGAACCGACCGCTCGTGCTGGTGAACCCGGAGATCCTCGCGCGCGAGGGCGAAGAGGAGATGGACGAGGGTTGCCTGTCCGTGCCCGGCGTCTACGAGAAGGTGCGGCGCGCGGCGCGCATCCGCTACCGCGCCCAGGACGTGAGCGGGAAGGCCTTCGAAGACGAGGCCGACGGGCTGCTCGCCGTGTGCATCCAGCACGAGATCGACCACCTCGACGGCAAGCTCTTCGTCGACTACCTCTCCGGCCTCAAGCGCCAGCGTATCCGCAAGAAACTCGAGAAGGCCCGCCGCCAGCAGGCGTCGGCCGCGCCCGCGCGCTCGGCGCAACCGGTCATCTGAGTCCGTGCCTTGAGAATCGTCTTCGCCGGCACCCCCGAGTTCGCCGTCCCCTCGCTCGAGGCCCTGCTCGAGAGCCCGCACGAAGTGGTCGCCGTCTACACCCAGCCGGACCGGCCGGCCGGCCGCGGGCGCCGTCTGACCCCCAGCCCGGTCAAGCAGCGGGCGCGCGAGGCCGGCGTGCCGGTGGAACAGCCCGGCAGCCTGCGCGATCCCGAGGTGCAGCGCCGCCTGGCCGACTACCGGCCGGACCTGATGGTGGTGACCGCCTACGGGTTGCTGCTGCCGCGCGAAGTGCTGGCGCTCCCCCGTCGCGGCTGCGTCAACGTGCACGCCTCGCTGCTGCCGCGCTGGCGCGGCGCGGCCCCGATCCAGCACGCCCTGCTCGCCGGCGACACCGAGACCGGCATCAGCCTGATGCAGATGGAGGAAGGGCTCGACACCGGGCCGGTGCTGGCCCAGGCCGCCACGCCCATCGGCGAGCACGAGACCGCCGGCGAACTCCACGACCGCCTGGCCGTCCTCGGCAAGCGGTTGCTGTCCGAGCACCTCGACGCCCTGCTGGCCGGATCCCTCACCCCGGTACCCCAGGACGACACGGAAGCCACCTACGCCCCCAAGCTCCGCAAGGAAGCGGCCGAACTGGACTGGAGCCGCCCGGCGCAGGCACTGCTGCGCGCCGTGCGCGCCTATCACCCCTGGCCGGTGGCCTGGACCCGGCTCGGGACAGAGGCCCTGCGCATCTGGCGGGCCGAACCGGCCGAGCCCTGCCCCCGGGAGGCCGCACCCGGCGAAGTGGTGGCGGCCGATCGGCGGGGCCTCGTCGTACGCACCGGCGAGGGGTGCCTGCGGCTGACCGAGGTCCAGCTGCCCGGCGGGCGCCGCATCCACGGCCGGGACCTGGCCAACGCCCGCCGCCTGGAGGGTACGCGCCTTGGCTGAGGCCGGGGCCGAGTTGCGCCTGGTCACCGCCCGCCTGCTGCTGCGCGTCCTGGACAGGGGGGCCTCCCTCTCCCGGCTCCTGCCGGCGGGCCTGGCAGCACTCGCGCCCCGCGACCGGCCGCTCGCCCAGGCCCTGCTCTACGGTACCCTGCGCCGCTACCACCGCTACCGTCCCCTGCTCGACCGCTACCTGCGCCGCCCCCCGAGGCCCCGCGACCGCCTCGTTGCGGCCCTGCTGCTGATCGGCTTCGAACAGCTCGCCGCCCTGGACGTTCCCGCGCATGCCGCCGTCCACGCCACCGTGGCCGCCGCACGCCTGGGCGGCTTCCCCTGGGCGGCCGGGCTGGTCAACGCCGTGCTGCGCCGCTTCCAGCGCGAGGGACGCGAGACCCTGGAGCGGCTCGCACGCGAAGACGAGGAGGTCGCGTGGAACCATCCCCGCTGGCTGATCGAACGCCTGCGTGCCGACTGGCCCGACCACTGGCAGGCGATCCTCGCCGGAAACGATGCCCCGCCGCCCCTGGTGTTGCGGGTGAACCGGACCCGCAGCACGCCCGATGCCTACCGCGAGCGGCTGGCCGCATCCGGCATCGAGGCGCGCACACTGCCCGCCTATCCCGATGCCCTCTGGCTGCCCGACCCGGTGCCCGTCGAACGCCTGCCCGGTTTCGAATCGGGCCTGTGCTCGGTGCAGGATGGCGCCGCCCAGCTCGCCGCCCCCCTGCTCGATCCACAGCCGGGAGAACGGGTGCTGGATGCCTGCGCCGCGCCTGGTGGGAAGACGGCCCACCTGCTCGAGAAGCAGCCTCGGCTCGGACACCTGCTCGCGCTCGACCGGGAAGCCCACCGGGCCCGCGAGATCGAACGCACGCTCGCGCGACTGGGACTTCGGGCCGAGCTCCGCGTGGCCGACGCGGGCCGGCCGGAGGCCTGGTGGGACGGCACCCCCTTCGACCGCATCCTGCTCGACGCCCCCTGCTCGGCCACCGGCGTGATCCGCCGCCATCCCGACATCAAGGTCCTGCGCCGCGCGACGGACCTCGAACGGCTCACCGAGACACAGGACCGCCTGCTGGAGGCCCTCTGGCCCCTGCTGCGGCCCGGGGGCCGGCTGCTCTACTGCACCTGCTCGGTGCTGCGTTGCGAAAACCAGGCGCGCATCGCCGCCTTCCTCGCGCGCCACCCCGAGGCCCGCGCCCTGCCGCCACGACACCCCGACGGTTTGACAGACGCCACCGGGATGCAGATGCTTCCGGTCAGGAACCCGGACCGGGCCCCGGCCCCGGACGGTTTCTATCACGCCCTCATCGAGAAGGAACCGCAGGCCTGACCATGCCCGGTACGCGCAGTCCATGGACGCTTCGCCCGCCCCCGTCCTTCCTGTGGGCCTTGTGGGTGCTGACCCTGCTCCCCGGGCTGTTCACCGGCGCGCGCGCCGACGAACCGGGCCGGCCCGGCTTCCGGGTGGTGGACGTGCGCAGCGAACGCAGCGACGGGCTCTACCGCGTGGACGCCAACCTGCACCTGCGGCTCAGCCGCGCGGCGCGCGAGGCCCTCGACAACGGTCTGCCGCTGACGATCCAGATCCGCATGCAGGTACTCCGCCCCCGCCGCTACCTGTGGGACGAGGTCGTCGCCGAGGTGATCCAGCGTTACCGGTTGCGCTACCACGCCCTGGCCCGCCGCTACGTGCTGGTCAACCTGAACACGGACGAGCAGCGCCCCTACCCCACGCTGGCACAGGCCCTCGCCCGGCTCGGCACCCTGCGCGATTTCCCCCTCATCGACACCCACCTGCTCGATCCCGAGGCCACCTACCTCGCCCGCATCCGGGTGGAACTGGACATCGAGTCCCTGCCCACGCCCATGCGGGTCATGGCCTACCTCTCCAAGGCCTGGCACCTCGACAGCGACTGGTACGTATGGCGGCTGCAAGGCTGAAAGGGCTCGGGCGCGGCCCCTGGCCGATGCTCCTGCTGTTCGTGCTGCTTTTGGTCTCGCTCACCCTGATGAGCGACGCCACCCACAATTCCGAGCGCTTCGGCCGGCTCTATTCCTGGCTGCTGCTGGCCAACGCGGTGGGCCTGGTGGTGCTCGCCGGCATGATCCTGGTCAACCTGCTGTGGCTCTACCGGCAGCGCCGCCGCCGGGCCCCCGGCGCCCGCCTCACGAGCCGCCTGGTGGGCATCTTCGTGCTGATCTCCCTGCTGCCGGTGCTGGTGGTCTACTACTTCTCGCTGCAGTTCCTGCTCGAGGGCATCGACAGCTGGTTCGACGTGCAGATCGAGCAATCCCTCGAGGACGCCCTGGACCTCGCCCGCTCCGCCTTCGACGTGCAGATGCGCGAGCGCCTGCACCTGACCGAGAAGCTCGCCGAGGGCCTCACCGACGTACCCTCCGCGCTGGCGGCCATGAACCTGTTCGACCTGCGCGTCCAGGCCGGGGCCGCCGAGCTGACGCTCTACAGCGGCAACGGCCGGATCATCGCCTCCAGCGGCGGCCTGGAATCGGGCATCGTCCCGACCAAGCCGGCGGAGAGCATCCTCGCCCAGGTACGGTCCGGCCATGCCTACGTGGGGTTGGAACCGGGCCGGGAGGGGCACCTGCGCATCCAGGCCGTGGTGCCGGTGCCGGCCGGCCGGCCCACGGAGGAGCTGCGCGTCCTCCAGGCCCTCTACGAGGTCCCGGAGCGGCTCAGCGAAAAGGCCGCGCGCGTGGAGGCGGCGCGGGCCCGCTACCGCGAACTCGCCTACCTGCGCCGCCCGCTCAAGCAGAGCTACACCCTCACGCTCTCGCTGGTCCTCGGCCTCAGCCTGCTGTCCGCGGTCTGGGCCGCCTTCCACCTCGCCCGGCGCCTGGTGGAACCCGTGCGGGAACTCGCCGAGGGCACCCAGGCCATCGCCGACGGCGACTACACGCGCATGCTGCGGGTCTCCAGCGACGATGAACTGGGCTTCCTGGTCAAATCGTTCAACATGATGACCCAGCGCCTGCGCCGCGCCCGCGAACAGGCCGAACGCCACCAGGCCCAGATCGAGCGCCAGCGCGCCTACCTGGAGGCCCTCCTCGCCAGCCTCTCCTCGGGCGTCATCAGCATCGACCGGGAAGGGCAGGTGCGCACCATGAACGAGGCCGCCGCCCGCATCCTGGGCGTGGAGCGACGCACCCTGCTCTACCAGCCGTTCGTCGACTGGTCCGTCCGCCATCCCCAGCTCGCGCCACTGCAGCAGCGGGTACTCGAGCACCTGCGCCGGGGCGAGGCCGACTGGTCGGACGAGGTCACCCTCGACCTGCCGGAAGGACGCCGCACCCTGATGGTCCACGGGGCACGCATGCCCGCAGGCCAGGTACTCGTGCTCGACGACATCACGGCCCTCATCCAGGCCCAGCGCAACGCCGCCTGGGGCGAGGTGGCCCGCCGCCTGGCCCACGAGATCAAGAACCCGCTCACCCCGATCCAGCTCTCGGCCGAGCGCCTGCGTCGCAAGTACCTGCCGAAGATGGAACCTTCCGAGGGGGAGGTACTCGACCGGGCCACCTATACCATCGTCCAGCAGGTGGAGGCGATGAAGGAGATGGTCAACGCCTTCGCCGACTACGCCCGTGCCCCCCGGTTGCAGATGGAGACCCTGGCACCCGATACCCTGGTGCGCGAGACACTGGACCTCTACCGCGACACCTGGCCCAACATCCGCTTCGAGACTGACCTCCGGGCGGCGGACCTGCGCATCCAGGCCGACCGCAACCGTCTCCGCCAGCTGTTGCACAACCTGTTGCGCAACGCCGTCGAGGCCATCGGCGACGATGCCCGCGGTCGGGTGCGCATCCTCACCCGTCCCCTGCCCGCTACCCGCGAGGGCGAGAGGGACCGCGTGGAGCTGTGCGTGGAGGACAACGGACCGGGCTTCGCCCCGGAGATGCTCGATCGCCTCTTCGAGCCCTATGTGACCACCAAGAGCAAGGGCACCGGTCTGGGGCTGGCCATCGTGCGCAAGATCGCCGACGAGCACCATGCCGAGGTGCGCGCCGGCAACGTGCCGGGGGGCGGCGCACGCCTGTGCGTGCGCTTCCCGGTGGTGGTGGAGGCGTGAGGTTCCCAGCTCCCAGCT
>RFHK01000138.1 GCA_003695825.1 Gammaproteobacteria bacterium
GCGGACGCGGAGCACTACCGGCGGGAATTGGGGGCTGGGGACTAGAAGCTAGGAGCTAGGAGCTAGAAGCTAGAAGCTGGGAGCTGGGAGCTGGGAGCTGGGAGCTGGAAGACAGAAGACAGAAGACAGAAGACAGAAGACAGAAGTCAGAAGTCAGAAGTCAGAAGGCGGAAGGCGGAAGGCGGAAGGCGGAAGGAAGGGCCGTAGCCGGGGCCGAAACGTAGCCTTCCCTCTCCCCTGGCGGGAGAGGGACCGGTGAGGGGGTCAAAAAAAACACGAAACACCGTCCGTTTCGCTCCCTGCACGCCCTTTCCCGGCGAGGGGGCGGTGGGGAAGCGATCACGAGTCCTGACTTTCAGTCGATGTACTCGAACAGCTTGATCACCCGCTGCACGCCGCCTACCCTGCGGGCCGTCTCGGCGACGGCGTCGGCCTCTTCGTGCGTGAGCAATCCCATCAGGTAGACGTTGCCGCGCTCCGTGACCACCTTCACCCGCGTCGGGTCGAACCCCTTCAGGCCCTTGATGTGGAACAGGGCCAGCTTGACCTTGGTGGTGATGAGGGTGTCGTTGGAGCGCGAGGTCAACGAACTGGGGCCGGCGACGACCAGCTCGTTGTACACCCGGCGCACCCGTGGGATGCGGCGCACGATCTCCGCGGCGCGTTGCCTGAGCGCCTCGGTCGGTGTCTCTCCGGTCAGCAGCACGTTCAGGTTGTAACTGGTGACACTGATGTGCGACTGGGAGGCCAGTGTCTTGTCCTTGTGAATGGCCCGGAAGGCCTTCAGCTCGATGGCCTGGTCGTCGATGACCGTGCCGGCCGTGCGCCGGTCGTGTGCGACTTCCGCCGTCGTTGCCGCGGCGCCGCCCACCACCAGCGGGGCACAGCCCACGAGCAGCATGCACGTGGCCAAGGCCGTGGCGGCAAGCAGGCAAGGGGTGCGATCGGGATGCTTCATGGGTCACCTCCACTGATCCAGCGTTTCATTCCAGCTCCGGGTTCCTTCGGACCGGGCGGGCCAGGTGAAGGTCGACCAGGTGGCAGAGGCAGTGGATCACCACGCCGTGGACCTCCTGGATCCTGGCGGTCGAGTCCGAGGGGACGCGAATCTCCAGGTCGCCGGGTCGCAGCAGCCGGGCCAGCTGGCCCCCCTGGCGGCCCGTCAGGGCGATGACCGACAGCCCCAGGGCCTGCGCGGTCCGCACGGCGCTCGAGAGGTTGGCCGAATCGCCGCTCGTGGTCAGGCACAGGAGCAGGTCTCCCTCCCTGCCGGGCCTGGATCTGCCGGTCGAAGACCCGCTCGAAGGCATCGTCGTTGGCGATCGAGGTCATCGTGCAACCGTCCGTGGTGAGGGCCACGGCGGGCAGCCCCCTGCGTTCCCGTTCGAAGCGGTTGACCAGCTCGGAGGCGAGGTGCTGCGCATCGGCGGCGGACCCCCCGTTGCCGCAGGCGAGCAGCTTGCCGCCGGCATCGAACACCTCGGTCATCCGCCGGGCGGCCTGCACGATCGCCTCGACCAGCCGCTCACGGGAGCGGGCGAGGGTCGCCAGGCTCTCGTCGAAGAGACGTTGGACCTGTGCCTGCGGATCCATCATTCGGCCTCGAAGGCGTTGCGGTGCCAGCGGGGAAAGAGGGCGGCCAGCGGCAGCGGACCGGCGAGGCAGAGCACGTCGAAGCGGGCCGGTCGGTGGGCATGCTGCGGGTGCCGCAACAGGTACCAGCGGGCCGCATGCACGATCCGCCTACGCTTGGCGGAATTCACGCTCGCCTCCGCCGATCCGTGGCTGTCTTCCCGCGCCCGATAGCGTACTTCCACGAACACCAGTGTCTCCCCATCCAGCATCACCAGGTCGAGTTCACCGAAGCGGCTGTGATAGTTCCTCGCCAGCAGCCGGAGTCCCCGGCGCTGGAGGTAGCGGCAGGCCACCTCCTCGGCCTGGCGGCCCCGGCGGCCCGGGGCGGGGTTCTCGTGTCGGAACATCGATGGCACCTCCTTGTGCATCGGTCGATTCGGCCATTGCTGCCGGGTGCAGCGCATGGGGCATCCCTTTCTCCATGCGCGCCCAGACCAGGGTGCGGTGCAAGCGTCCCTGGGCATCCAGGTGCAACTGCCCGGTGGCGCCGGCGTAGGAAGGCAGCAGCCCGGCCTGCAGGGCCGGCAGCAGCGGGGCGACCTGGAAGGCGTCGTAGCCGAGCGCCATCAGCCGCAACAGCGGACCGGGCACCTGGCGTTGCGCTTCCAGCTGCCGGCGGGCCTCGGCCATCGCGGGACTGGGATCGATCATCCAGGGCAGGTCGCAGAACTCGAGGCCGTCGAGGTCCTGGTCGAGCTGGGGCTGCGGATGGCCGGAATAGATCGACGAGGTCGAGAACACCGGCAGCCCCGCGGCCCGGTGGAACCGCAACAGGGGGCGCAGCAACCGGCCCAGCAGGGGGTTGGCCACCAGGACGACGTGATCGGCGTCCTTGCGCGGCCGCGGCTCGAATTCCGGCCGCACGCCCAGCACCCGCACCAGTTCGCGGTAGCGCCGCTGGCTGCTGTCGATGTTCAGCAGCCGGCGCACCACGTCCGATAGCCTGCTGGGATCGCCGGGATAGCGCTGGGCCTCGAGCAGCCTGGCCTGGGGGTTCGCTTCCTCCCAGTCGTGCCGGTAGGTGTTCAGCAGGCGTTCGCCCAGGTTGCCCTCGGGCACCAGCACCAGCGCGCGTTGCAGTCCCTTGCCGGCGGCATGGCGGGCCACTTCGGCCGCTTCGTCCTCCGGCGCCAGGGGAAACTGGTTGAGCCCGGCCGGCAGGGGGGTCGCGGGGTCGTCCCCGAGGCTGCTCCGGTTGAGGGCCAGCACCGGCACGGCCAGTTCGCCCGCCCGGGCGAGCATGTCCACGGCCTGTCGCTGAAGCGGCCCGATGACGAAATCGGCACCCCGTTCGCGAGCCTGCTGGTAGAGCGACCAGACCCGGTTCGGATCCCCCTGGGTGTCCAGGAACTCGATCACCAGGGCGGGGTCTTCGGCGACCGCCGGGTAGAAGGCGGCGAGGATGCCGTCGCGCACGGCTTCCCCGGCACGGGCCAGCCGGCCGGTGAGCGGCAGCATCACGACCAGGTGTGTAGGGCGCCGGGCAGTGAGGTGGCGCTGCCGTTCCCGCAGCCGTTGCAGGAAGCCCTCGTTGGCCGGGTGCCCGGGCCAGTGCAGCCGCCAGTCCTCGAGTGCCTGCCGCAGGACCTGGGCGTCGGCGGCGTGCAACCGCAGGCGCCGGGTGAGTGCGATCCAGCCGCCGAAGGTGTCCGGGGTCTCCAGGATCTCGAGTGCGTGCGTGCTCAGGTGGTTGAGCGCCTCCCAGAGCGCGAACTCGTTCTCGAGGCGGTCCTCGCCCGCGGGCAGCAGGGCATCGAGCCGCGTGCGCTCCCGGGCGCTTTCGAGGTAGTTGCCGACCTGGAGATAGGCCTCGGCACGCAGGCGGCGGTAGGTGCGTCGTCGTTCCGGTGACAGGGGGGCGGGGTCGAAGTCGAGCCACTCGAGCACGGATTCGGGTTGGTGTGCCAGGGCCGCGATTCGGCCGCCGAGGAGGCGGCGCCGGGCTTCCTGGACGGGGGTCAGCCGTCGTCCGGCGAGGGCATCGAGTGCCGCGTGGGCCCGGTCGGGTTGGCCGGCCGCGATCCAGGCCTCCGCCGCCCGCAGGAGGTATTCCACCGCCTGCTCGGGATACAGGCGGGCGGCCTGTTGCCAGGCGGCCGCGGCCCGGGCCGGTGCGCCCGCCGCGAGGGCCGTTTCGGCTTCCCGCACCAGGGGAGGGACCGGGTGTTCGGTCACGGTCGGGCCGGGCCTTACGGCACAGCCGGAGGTGAGCAGCAGGAGCCCGGCGAGAAGGAGACGCAAGAGGCGATACGATGGCATGGGCGCATTGTACCGGCGGTGGGTGCCCGCGGGTATACTCGCCCCCCATGAGCGGCATCCTGTACGTGGTGGCCACCCCCATCGGCAACCTGGGCGACTTCAGCCCGCGGGCGTGCGCCACCCTGGCCGAGGCGGACGTGGTGGCGGCCGAGGATACGCGCCGCACCCGCCGCCTGCTCCAGCACTTCGGCATCCATACGCCCCTGGTCTCCCTGCACGAACACAACGAGCGCCGGCGCCTGCCCGAGCTCATCGAGCGGCTCGCCCAGGGGGCATCGGTGGCCCTGGTCTCGGATGCCGGCACCCCCCTGCTGAGCGACCCGGGGTTCCTGCTGGTGCGCCAGGCGCGGCAGTGCGGGGTGCGCGTCTCGCCCGTGCCGGGGCCCAGCGCGCTGGTCGCCGCCCTCTCGATCGCGGGACTGCCCACGGACCGCTTCGCCTTCGAGGGCTTTCCGCCGGCGCGGCCCGCGGCCCGGCGCCGTGCCTTCACGGCCCTGGCGGAGGAACCGCGGACGCTGGTGTTCTACGAGAGCAGCCACCGCATCCTCGAGAGCCTGGCGGACATGGCGGCCTGCTTCGGTGCCGAACGCCAGGGACTGCTCGCGCGCGAACTGACCAAGCGGTTCGAGGAAAGCCGGTTGGACACGCTCTCCGGCCTGCGGGCCTGGTTGCAGGAGGAGCCGCAGCGGGTGCGGGGAGAGTTCGTGGTGGTGGTCGCCGGTTGTACTGAACGGTCGGCGGAGGAGGCGGAGCAGGAGGCCGTCGATCGTACGCTGGAAGTGCTGTTGCGCCACCTCCCGGTGAAGCAGGCCGCGGCCATCGCCGCCGAGCTCACCGGCGAAGCCCGCAACCGGCTCTATGCACGGGCGCTGGAACTCGAGCGCAAGCCGCACTGATTCTGGATCAGCATGTTCACGATGGAAGACGGGAAGAGGCCATGAAGGTATTGGTGATCGGAAGTGGTGGCCGCGAACATGCGCTGGCCTGGAAGGTCGCGCAGTCTCCGCGGGTGAGCAAGGTACTGGTCGCGCCCGGCAATGCCGGCACGGCGCTGGAGCCGGGGACGGAGAACGTCCCGGTGGCCGTCGACGACCTGCCCGGGCTGGTGGCGCTGGCGCGGCGCGAGGGCGTCGATCTCACGCTCGTCGGTCCCGAGGCGCCGCTCGTCACCGGCATCGTGGACGCCTTCGAGGAGGCCGGGCTGCGCATCTTCGGCCCCCGGCGCAACGCGGCCGTGCTCGAGGGCTCCAAGGCCTTCACCAAGGACTTCCTGCAGCGGCATGGTATCCCCACGGCCTGGTACGGGGTGTTCACCGAGCTCGACGAGGCCCTGGCCTACGTCCGGGAGAAGGGGGCGCCGATCGTCGTCAAGGCCGACGGCCTGGCCGCCGGCAAGGGGGTGGTGCTGGCGCGGACGACGGCGGAGGCCGAGGCCGCGGTGCGCGACATGCTCTCGGGGCAGGCCTTCGGCGAGGCGGGGCGCCGGGTGGTGATCGAGCAGTTCCTCGAGGGCGAGGAGGCGAGCTTCATCTGCATGGTCGACGGCGAACACGTCCTGGCCATGGCGAGCTCGCAGGATCACAAGGCCGTGGGGGAAGGGGATACCGGCCCGAACACCGGCGGCATGGGGGCCTACTCGCCGGCGCCGGTGGTGACCCCGGAGATGCACGACCGTATCCTGCGCGAAGTGATCGAACCCACCGTGCGCGGCATGGCGGCCGAGGGCCGGTCCTACTGCGGCTTTCTCTACGCCGGGCTCATGATCACACCGGACGGCGTGCCGAAGGTGCTCGAGTACAACGTGCGCTTCGGCGATCCGGAGACCCAGCCCATCCTCATGCGCCTGCAATCCGACCTGGTCGAGCTGGTGGAAGCGGCCCTCGAGGGCCGGCTTCATGCCTGCGAGGCCCGCTGGGACACCCGGGCCGCTCTCGGGGTGGTGATGGCAGCCGGCGGCTATCCCGGCGGCTATCGCAAGGGCGACGTCATCGAGGGCCTGGATCAGCCCGACCCCGAGGGCGTGAAGGTGTTTCACGCCGGTACGGCCCTGAGCGAGGACGGGCGGGTGGTGACGGCCGGCGGGCGGGTCCTGTGCGTCACGGCCCTGGGCGCGAACGTCACCGAGGCGGCCCGGCGTGCCTACGCGCGCGTCGCCCAGATCCATTGGCCGGACGTCTACTACCGGCGCGACATCGGGCACCGTGCCATCGCCCGGGAGGCCGCCCGTGACTGACGGCCTGCGGCCCAGGGTGCTGCCGCGCGCCTTCAAGTACGACTATCTCGGCCTCGACGTCGCGGCCATCAAGCGTTCCATCCTCAACCGGCTCGTCTACTCCGTGGGCAAGGACAACTACACGGCGACCTACCGCGACTGGTTTCACAGCCTGGCCTACGCCACGCGCGACCGCCTGATCGAACGCTGGATGGAGACCATGCGTTCCCACTACCGGGAGGACGTCAAGCGGGTCTACTACCTCTCCATGGAGTTCCTGCTCGGCCGCCTGCTGCTGAACGCGCTCATCAACATGGACATCGATGAAGAGGCCCGCGAGGCGCTCGAGCAGATCGGCCTGGACCTCGAGCGCCTGCGCGAGATGGAGGACGATGCCGCCCTGGGCAACGGGGGACTGGGCCGCCTGGCGGCCTGTTTCCTCGACTCCATGGCCACCCTGCGCCTGCCCGGCTACGGGTACGGCATCCGCTACGAGTACGGCATGTTCAACCAGCGCATTCGTGACGGCTGGCAGGTCGAGGCCCCGGAGAACTGGCTGCGCTACGGCAATCCCTGGGAGTTCCCCCGGCCGGAGGTGCTCTACTGCATCCGTTTCGGCGGGCGCGTGAACACCTACCACGACACGGACGGGCGCGAACGCCACGAGTGGGTCGATGCCGACGAGGTCATGGCCATGGCCTACGACATCCCGATCCCGGGTTATGGCACCAACACGGTGAACAACCTGCGCCTGTGGTCGGCCAAGGCGGCGCGGGAATTCGACCTGCACTATTTCAACGAGGGTGATTATGTCCGTGCCATCGAGGCGCGTGCCCGCTCCGAGAACATCTCCCGTGTACTCTATCCCTCGGACGTAACCGAGAAGGGGCGCGAGTTGCGGTTGCGCCAGGAGTATTTCTTCGTCAGCGCATCCGTCCAGGACATCCTGCGCCGTTTCCGCGACCAGCACGACGACTGGGCGCTGCTGCCGGAGAAGGTCGCCATCCAGCTCAACGACACCCACCCGGCGCTGGCCATCCCGGAACTGATGCGTCTGCTGCTCGACGAGCACGGGCTGGAATGGGATCAGGCCTGGTCACTGACCACGCGAGTGTTCGCCTACACCAACCATACCCTGTTGCCCGAGGCGCTGGAGACCTGGCCGGTGGAGATGCTCGAACGCCTCCTGCCCCGGCACCTGCAGATCATCTACCAGATCAATCACCACTTCCTCGAGGCCGTGCGCCATCGCTGGCCCGGGGACGTGGACCTGCTCCGGAGGCTGTCGCTCATCGACGAGACGGCCCCGCGGCGCGTGCGCATGGCCCACCTGGCCATCGTCGGCAGCCACAAGGTCAACGGCGTCTCGCAGCTCCATGCCGACCTGATGCGCAGGGAGGTGTTCGCCGACTTCGACCGTTTCTACCCGGGGCGCTTCCTCGCCATCACCAACGGCGTGACCCCGCGGCGCTGGATCGAGCTGTGCAATCCCGCGCTCACGCGGCTGGTCACCCGCCACATCGGACACGGCTGGATCCGGGACCTCGACCGGATCCGTGCCCTGGAACCCTTCGCCGAGGATGCCGCCTTCCGCCGCGCCTTCGCCGGCGTCAAGCTCGGCAACAAGCATCGCCTGGCCCGGAAGATCCGGGAACGGCTCGGCATCGAGGTCGATCCGGAGAGCCTGTTCGACGTGCAGGTCAAGCGCATCCACGAGTACAAGCGCCAGTTGCTCAACGTCCTGCGCATCATCGATACCTACGAACGCATCCGCACCGGCGCGCTCCCGGATCCCGTGCCGCGGACCCTGATCTTCGCAGGCAAGGCCGCGCCCGGCTACCACCGGGCCAAGCTGATCATCAAGCTCATCCACGACGTCGCCGACGTGGTCAACGCGGACCCCGCGGTCGAGGGCCGCCTGCGCGTGGTGTTCATTCCCAACTACGACGTCAGCACCGCCCAGGACATCATTCCCGCCGCAGAACTCTCGGAACAGATCTCCACCGCCGGCACGGAGGCCTCGGGCACGGGCAACATGAAGCTGGGCCTCAACGGGGCGCTGACCATCGGCACGCTCGACGGCGCCAACGTCGAGATGGCCGAGGCCGTGGGGCGCGAGCACCTCTTCATCTTCGGGCACACGCGCGAGGACGTCGAGCGCCTCTGGCGGGAAGGGTACGATCCCCGGGCCGTGGTGGAGGGCAACCCGCGGCTGGCCCGGGTTCTCGAGATGCTGGCCACGGGTTTCTTTTCGTCCGGGGACCGGCAACGTTATGCGCCGCTGCTCTCGGCCCTGCTCGACGAGGGGGATCGCTACCTGGTGCTGGCGGATTTCGCGGCCTATTGCGATGCCCAGGAGCAGGTGGACGCGCTCTACCGGGACCAGGATGCCTGGCAGCGCAGCGCCATCCTCAATGTCGCCCGCCTCGGTTACTTCTCGAGCGACCGTGCCATCCGCGAATACGCCGAGCGCATCTGGAAAGTGCGTCCCGTGGCGCACGAGTGAGGAACGGGGAGTGGAGTGGCTTCGTTCCGGTGACAGTGCTTTCACCGGTGCGTGGGTCTTCGCCGGGAACCTCGTTGCCTGGCACAGAGAACACAGAGGCGCAGAGTACACGGAGGGGTGGGATGTGCGGGGCTGCAGGCGCCAAGCATAGATCCTGATCCTGCCTTCAAC
>RFHK01000139.1 GCA_003695825.1 Gammaproteobacteria bacterium
AGCCCGCACAGGATCAGCGCGCCCATCTGGGCGACGACGCCGGTCATGTCAGGTGCTGTCGGACTGGCGGGTCACGTCCACGTAGAGCGTGAGTCGCTGCCCCGGGTGCAGGTAACGCCCCTGGAGGCGGCCACGGTTCCAGCGCTTGAGGTCGGCGATACGCACCCGGAAGCGGCTGGCGATGCGGGCCAGGGAATCCCCGCGCCGGACGGTGTAGACGATCCGTTGCAGGGTGCGGCCGAGCCGGGGGTTCGTGCCGCGTGCCCCGCGCCAGATGACCAGTTGCTGGCCGGGGCGCAGGGGATCGGCCGGCGCCATGCCGTTCCAGCGGGCGAGCTGGCGCACACCCGTACCGTGCCGGCGAGCGATCTCCCAGAGGGTGTCCCCGGAACGCACCCGGTAGACCACCTTGCGCAGGTTGCGTGCCCGGCGCAGGCGGGCCTGGGCGCGTGCCACCAGCCGCAGGGTGTATTCCGACAGCGCGCGGCGCGCGCGCGGGATCAGCAGGTGGCTGCCGGCGCGGATGTGGTCGCCACGCAGGTGGTTGACGCGACGCAGGAGCGCCACCGTCGTCTCGTGGCGCCGCGCGATGGTGATGAGCGTCTCGCCGCGCCGCACGCGGTGGCGAATCCACTGGACGCGCTCACCGGGATCGAGTGCCGCCAGGCGGGTGCGGAACCGTGCGGCGGCCTCGCGCGGTACGACCAGCCGATGGGGTCCTCCGGGGCGCGTGGCCCATCGGTTGAACGCGGGATTCAGGCGCTGGAGGGTTTCGAGGTCGATGCCGGCCAGTTCGGCGGCGAGCGCCAGGTCGATCTGCCCCTGGGTGTCCACGATCGCGATCGCCGGTCGCGGGTCGAGCCGAGGCAGGGTGAGACCGTACCTTTCCGGTGTCCGTACCAGGCGAGCGAGTGCCAGCAGGCGGGGGACGTAGCTGCGAGTCTCGCGGGGGAGCCGCAGGTGCCAGAAGTCGGTCGGGCGGCCCCGGCGGCGGTTCCGCCGCACGGCCTGGTGCACCGTGCCTTCGCCCGAGTTGTATGCCGCCAGGGCGAGCAGCCAGTCGCCCGAGAATTCCTCGTGCAGGGACTGGAGGTAGTCGAGCGCCGCCCGGGTGGACGCGATCACGTCCCGCCGCCCGTCGTACCACCAGTCCTGGATGAGGCCGAAGCGGCGACCGGTGCCGGGGATGAACTGCCACAGGCCGCTCGCCCGGCCGTGCGAATAGGCATAGGGGTTGAAACCGCTCTCGACCACGGGCAGGAGCGCGATCTCGGCAGGCATGCCCCGCGCCTCGATCTGCCGCTCGATCCAGGCGAGCCAGGGGCGGGCGCGCTCGAAGACCCGCTGCAGGTAGTCGGGATGGCGTACGAACCACTCCAGCTCCTGGTCGATACGACGCGATTCGGGTTGGGGCAGGGCGAAGCGCCCACGCAACCGACCCCAGAGGTCGGCGGGCGGCGAGGGCTGCGCTCCCGTTGCGGACAGCTCGACGTCGGGGAGCCGGGGGAGGGTGGCCAGCGCCTGCGCCAGCAGGTCTGCCTCGGTGGCGACCGGGATGGGAACAGGTCCGGCCTCGGCCCGCCGCAGGGGACTGGGTGCGGGTTCTTGCTCGGGTACCCGCCTGGGCACCGGGCGCGACGTCGGTACGGTTGTGGCGGCCAGGGAGGGGGTACGCACCGGGTCGGTGACACAGCCGGCGATGCAGCCGAGGAACCAGGCACCGGCCAGGCCGCCGCCCAGGATCCGGCGCCGCCGCCAGCGCTCTGCTATGATCCCTGTCCTCATGTGCAGTGCATCCCTGGTTGGACGTGACCCTGTTCACTACAGCGGACGTCGATACGATACCCTTGAGAACTCCGTCACGAAAGGGGCAGGTGACCGAGATGCGCGGACGGTCACGAAATCTCTGGCCGGCGCCCTGCGAGACGCCCGTCGCGAGCGCGCTCCAGGCCTGGTTCCGCACCCCCCTGGGGGGCGTGTTGGAGACCGGGGAACTGGCCGCCTTGCGCGAGATCTTGCCCACCCTGTTCGGGTATCACCTCGTGTTCGTCGACCCCCCCTGGCGTACGACGCCGAGCGAGGGGGCCCGCATTCGCAATGCCTGGGTGTTGCGGTCGACCGGCGGCTGGGGCGCCCAGTTGCTCGGCGAGGCCGTCCGGCTGCCCCTGCGTACCGACAGCCTGGACGCCCTCGTGTTGCCGCACGTGCTCGAGTTCGCAGCGGACCCCCACGCGATCCTGCGCGAGGCGGATCGTTGCCTGGTCCCGGAAGGCCACTTGCTCCTCTTCGGTTTTCAGCCTTGGGGGCTCTGGGGCGGACGCCGGCTGCTGTCGGCCTGGCGGGGGCGGCTCCCCTGGTGCGGGCGATGGCTGAGCACGGCCCGGGTGCGGGACTGGTGCCGGCTGCTGGGATTCGAGGTGCTGGAGGTGCGGGGATTGTGCCACGCCCTGCCGGTGGTCCGTCCCCGCGGTTCCTCTCCCGCGGCCGGCATGCTCGAGCGGGCCGCCCGGCGCGGGTGGCCTGTGCCCTCGGCCGGCTGGTTGCTGCTGGCCCGCAAGCGGGTGATCGGGCTCACCCCGATCCGGCCCCGCTGGCGGCCACGGCGCAGCATCCTCTCGCCCCTGCCCGGGATGGCGGAACCCTCGCGGCGGGACCCGGGCCGATGAACCCCAGGCGCCGCAAGGTGGTGCAGGTCTGGACCGACGGTGCCTGCCGGGGCAACCCGGGCCCGGGTGGCTGGGGTGTGGTCCTGCGCTACAACGGGCACGAGAAGCATCTCTACGGGGGGGAAGCGCAGACCACCAACAACCGCATGGAACTGACGGCGGCCATCCGTGCCCTGGAGGCACTGCGTGAGCCCTGCGTGGTGCATCTGACGACGGATTCGCAGTACCTGCGTCAGGGGATCACCCAGTGGCTGCCGAACTGGAAACGCCGGGGTTGGAAGACGGCCGACCGCAGACCGGTCAAGAACCGCGACCTCTGGGAAGGGCTCGACCGGCTGGCGCAGCGGCACGAGGTGCACTGGCACTGGGTGCGGGGGCATTCCGGGCACCCGGAAAACGAGCTGGCCGACCGGTTGGCCAACCGCGGGATCGACGAAATGCTCCAGGGCAACGGTCGGTAGTGGAGAAAGGAGCCGGGAGCAAGGAGCTGGGAGCAAGGAGCAAGAAGCTAGGAGCTGGGAGCTGGGAGATAGGAGCTAGAAGGGGGAAGACAGAAGACAGAAGTCAGAAGACAGAAGTCAGAAGACAGAAGTCAGAAGACAGAAGTCAGCAACAGTGTTCCTCATGCTGAGGTACAAGGCTCGGTTTCCTGCCACCGGCGACCGTCCCGGACCATGGCATTGAGGATGGTCAGGAGCTTGCGCATGCAGGCCACGATGGCCACCTTGGGCTTTTTGCCGGCAGCACGCAGGCGCTGATAG
>RFHK01000022.1 GCA_003695825.1 Gammaproteobacteria bacterium
CCGCACGCGGACGTGGTCGTCATGGAGACCACCTACGGTGACCGCCTGCACAAGGCGCTGGAGCCTTCCGTCGAAGAGCTCTACACGGCCATCGAAGACACCTTTCATCGTGGCGGCAACGTCGTCATCCCTACGTTCGCGCTCGAACGCGCCCAGGAGATCCTCTTCTTCCTGCACCAGGGCGTGGAATCCGGACGCCTGCCCGCAAGCCTGCAGGTCTTTCTCGACTCTCCCATGGCCATCTCCGCCACCGAGATCTTCAAGCGCCATCCGGAATGCTACGACGAGACCACGGCCGAGCTCTTCCGGGAAGGGAACGATCCCTTCGATCTCCCGGGCCTGCACTTCACTCGCGAGACGGCCCAGTCCATGGCGCTCAATGACATCAGCGGCGCCGTGATCATGGCCGGTTCCGGGATGTGTACCGGGGGCCGGGTACGCCATCACCTGCGCCACAACCTCTGGCGCCGGGACTCCAGCGTCGTCTTCGTCGGCTATGCCGCCCGCGGCACCCTGGCCCGGATCATCATCGACGGCGCCAAGCGGGTGCGCATCTTCCACGAGGACATACCCATCCATGCGAAGATCTACACGATCGGCGGCTTCTCCGCGCATGCCGATCGGGACGAGCTGCTCTACTGGTACGAACGAACCGGGAGGCCCAGGCGCACCATCCTGGTGCACGGTGAAGAGGAGGTGATGCACCGCTTCGCCCACCACCTGACCGATACCCGGGTATTGATGCCGAAAATCGGAGATACTGTCGACCTGTAACCTGCACCAAGGCAGAAGCGGGCAAGGTCATGGGTCTTTTTTGTAGTCCCAGTCGCTCAAGGAGGCAAGATGACGACACTGAATCTCAATCCGGAACAGGCAGAGACCCTCCGCGAGACGCTCGAGAGCTACCTCTCGGACCTGCGGCTGGAAATTGCCGACACGGAAAAACTCGAGTTCCGGGAAAACCTCAAGAAGAAGGAAGCGATTCTCAACGAGATCCTGGAACAGCTCGGGCAAGACTGACAAAAGGCCGTTTCAAACCGCCTCGCCGACGAAGGCCTGCGCCCGGATGCGGGCAATCTCGTCGCGCAAGCGCGCTGCCTCCTCGAATTCGAGGTCGCGGGCGTGGGCGTACATCTTCTGCTCGAGCTCGCGGATGCGCTTCTCGGCCTGCCGGGGGTCGAGGACCGTGTAGCGCCCGGGCGCTTCCGCCACCCGGTCCCGCTTGCGCCCGCGTCGGCCCGCACCCGTCCCGGGCACGGCACCTTCCAGGATGTCGGCCACGTCCTTGCGGATGGTCTGTGGTGTGATGCCGTGTTCCTCGTTGTAGGCGATCTGCTTCGCGCGGCGGCGCTCGGTCTCGTCGATGGCGCGCTTCATGGAGCCGGTGATCTCGTCGGCATAGAGGATGACCTTGCCATGGGCGTTGCGGGCGGCGCGGCCGATGGTCTGGATCAGGGAGCGGTCCGAACGCAGAAAACCTTCCTTGTCGGCGTCCAGGATGGCGACCAGCGACACCTCGGGGATGTCCAAACCCTCGCGCAGCAGGTTGATGCCCACCAGCACGTCGAACTCGCCCAGGCGCAGGTCGCGGATGATCTCCACCCGCTCCACGGTGTCGATGTCCGAGTGCAGGTAGCGCACGCGGACGCCGTGCTCGGCCAGGTACTCGGTCAAGTCCTCGGCCATGCGCTTGGTGAGCGTGGTGACCAGCACCCGCTCGTCGGCCTCCACCCGGGCATGGATCTCCGAGAGCAGGTCGTCGACCTGGGTGGCGACGGGACGCACCTCCACTTCCGGGTCGACCAGCCCGGTCGGGCGCACGATCTGCTCCACCACCTGTCCCGAGTGCTCGAGTTCGTAGGGGCCGGGGGTGGCGGAGACGAAGATGGTCTGCGGCGCCAGGCGCTCGAACTCGTCGAACCGCAGCGGCCGGTTGTCCAGCGCCGAGGGCAGGCGAAAGCCGTACTCGACCAGGTTCTCCTTGCGCGAGCGGTCGCCCCGGTACATGCCGCCGAGCTGGGGGATGGTGACGTGGGACTCGTCGATGATCAGCAGGGCGTCGTCCGGCAGGTAGTCGAACAGCGTCGGCGGCGGCTCGCCGGGCGCCCGGCCGGACAGGTAGCGCGAGTAGTTCTCGATGCCGTTGCAGTAGCCCAGCTCCAGCATCATCTCGATGTCGAAGCGGGTCCGCTCCTCCAGGCGCTGGGCCTCGAGCAGCTTGCCGGCGTCGCGCAGCTCCGCCAGCCGTTCCTTGAGCTCGGCCTTGATCTGCTCGATGGCGTTCAGAATGGTTTCGCGCGGCGTGACATAGTGGGTCTTGGGATAGATGGTCACGCGCGGCACGGTGCGCTCCACGACGCCCGTCAGGGGATCGAAGAAGCTGATGCGCTCGATCTCGTCGTCGAACAGCTCGATGCGGATGGCGTCGCGCTCGGACTCGGCCGGGTAGACGTCGATCACCTCGCCGCGCGAGCGGAAGGTCCCGCGCGCCAGCTCCAGGTCGTTGCGCGTGTACTGCAGCTCGGTGAGGCGCCGCAGCAGGGTGCGCGGGTCGACGCGGTCACCCCGGTCCAGGTGCAGCACCATGCTCAGGTAGGCGCGCGGATCGCCCAGGCCGTAGATCGAGGAGACGGTGGCCACGATCAGGGTGTCGTGCCGCTCCAGCAGCGCCTTGGTGGCCGACAGGCGCATCTGTTCGATGTGCTCGTTGACCGAGGCATCCTTCTCGATGTAGGTGTCCGAGGCCGGCACATAGGCCTCGGGCTGGTAGTAGTCGTAGTAGGAGACGAAGTACTCGACCGCGTTGTCCGGGAAGAAGGCCTTGAACTCACCGTAGAGCTGGGCGGCCAGGGTCTTGTTGGGCGCCAGCACCAGCGTGGGGCGCTGCACGGCCGCGACCACGTTGGCGATGGTGAAGGTCTTGCCGCTGCCGGTCACGCCCAGCAGGGTCTGGTGCATGAGGCCGTCCTCCAGTCCCGCGACCAGGGCACGGATGGCCTCGGGCTGGTCGCCGGCGGGCGCCAGGTCGGAGGCGAGTCGGAATCGCTCGGTCATGCCGTCACTTCGGGCAAGGGGTGTCCGGGGCTGGGCTTTCACGTATTATTACACGGTTTCGAGAAAAGGCTACGCAACCCTGCACAGGACCAGGACATTGACATCGCCAGAGCAGCTTTCCGAGCGCGTGGGCCGGGTGCGCCCCTCCCCCACCCTGGCCGTCACCGCCCGTGCCGCCGAGTTGCGCGCCGCCGGGCGCGACATCATCGGGCTGGGGGCCGGCGAGCCCGACTTCGACACCCCCGAGCACATCAAGGAGGCGGCCATCGCCGCCATCCGCGCCGGCCAGACCAAGTACACGCCGGTCGACGGCACACCGGCCCTCAAGCAGGCCGTGATCGACAAGTTCCGCCGCGAGAACGACCTGGACTTCACCCCCGAGGAGATCCTGGTCTCCTGCGGCGGCAAGCAGAGCTTCTACAACCTGGCCCAGGCCCTGCTCGATCCCGGGGACGAGGTCGTCATCCCCGCGCCCTACTGGGTCTCCTACCCGGACATGGTGCTGCTGGCCGACGGCGTGCCGGTCATCGTCCCGGCCGGGCCCGACCAACGATTCAAGATCACGCCCGAGCAGCTCGAGGGCGCCCTCACCGAGCGCACCCGGCTGTTCGTCATCAACAGCCCCTCGAACCCCACCGGCATGGCCTACAGCGAGGCGGAGCTGGCCGCGCTCGGCGCGGTCCTGCGACGCCACCCGCGCGTGATGATCGCCACCGACGACATGTACGAGCACATCCGCTGGTCGGAGGCCCCGTTCCGCAACATCCTCAATGTCTGCCCCGACCTGCGCGAGCGGACCGTCGTGCTCAACGGCGTCTCCAAGGCCTATGCCATGACCGGCTGGCGCATCGGCTATGCCGGCGGGCCCGCCTGGCTGATCCGGGCCATGAAGAAGATCCAGTCGCAGAGCACCTCCAACCCGGCGTCCGTCTCGCAGGCCGCCGCCGAGGCCGCGCTCAACGGCGACCAGCAGTGCGTGCGGGACATGGTCGCGGCCTTCCGCGCGCGCCACGACTGGTTGGTGGAGGCCCTCGACCGCCTGCCGGGCGTACACTGCCTGCCCGGGGACGGGACCTTCTACACCTTTCCCTCTTTCCACGAGGTCATCGAGGCCATGCCGGACGTCGACGACGACGTGGCGCTGGCCGAGAAACTGATCGAGGAGGCCAACGTGGCCCTGGTGCCCGGTTCCGCCTTCGGCGCACCCGGCCACATGCGCCTGTCGTTCGCCACCTCGATCGAGGTGCTCCGGGAGGCCGTCGAGCGCATCGCCCGCGTCCTGCCCGGTTGACCGGAATCCGCCGGCTCAGTAAGATTGCGCGCTCAGTTCCCCGGTAGCTCAGTCGGTAGAGCAGCTGGCTGTTAACCAGCGGGTCGGCGGTTCGAGCCCGTCCCGGGGAGCCAGATACAAACCGCCAGCTCCGGCGGTTCGGGGTCGGCGCGAGACCCCGCAGGGCATGACCCGGCGGGGTTTTTGATTTTATTATTGATTCACAAGGACTTACGCTCCCACCCAGAGCGCCGCAGGGGACCCTCGCCCTGAGCCCCCGTACACCCCACCGGCACACCCTACACCCGCCCTCTTCCGCCTGGCGGACCGGGCCTTCCGGGACGAGACGCCGGACCTCGAGCGCTTCAGCTTCAAGCGCGACCTGGCCCTGTGCCAGGGGCAGATCACCACCATGCTGGCCTCCCGCCGCCGGCCCGGGATGGTCCTGGTGCTCAAGGGGAACCAGCCGCTCGAACTGCGCATCCACCGCCGTCACCGGGCGGTGCTCTACACCTCGGATCCGGCCTTCCTCGACGCCGTGCTGGCCGACGAGCGCGGGTGGCGGCCGCTCCCGCTGGAGCCCCGATGCCCAAGCTCGCGTCGGGCACGCATAGCGAATCGAAACCGCCGAAGGCAGGCATGAGCTTCGCACTCCAGAGACATGCGCCGAATCTCTTGACACCAACCGTCACGAACTGTGAATTATGAGAGATTGGGCGAGATACAATAATCCGAAATCTGCCTTGCGGACAGACCAGCCCTGCCGCTGGGGGAGGCGCTTCCGATGGATGAAAAACCAGGCGATGTCCTGACCATCGACGAGCTATCTGCCTACCTGAAGATACCGAAATCGACGCTCTACAAGCTCGTTCGGGAAGGCAAAAGACCCGTGCCAGAAGATTGGCCCCCATTGGCGCTTCCGGAAGGAAGCCATTGACCGCTGGTTGAAAGAGACGCACGGCGATACGAAAGACGGAGGAAACGAGTAATGGCGGAGCCCTTGGCGGATCAGGTCCTGCGAAAGATCGGCGAGCAGCAGGCCAAGATCCGCGAGTACCTCACACCGTTCGCCAAGTTCTACGGCCACATGAACGAGCGGATGGACGAGTTCGTCCGCCTCTTCCCGGTCCATCCCGAC
>RFHK01000140.1 GCA_003695825.1 Gammaproteobacteria bacterium
GACCCGGAACGGCGCCGCGCCCTGGTGCGTGCCGGCCTCCTGGTGGAGAAGGCGCATGGCCGCCTCTACGACCGCTTCCGCGACCGCATCCTGTTCCCCATCCGCGACCGCCGCGGACGGGTCGTCGCCTTCGGCGGCCGGGTGCTCGACGAAGGTACCCCCAAGTACCTGAATTCCCCCGAATCCCCCATCTTCCACAAGGGGCGCATCCTCTACGGGCTCTACGAGGCCCGCCAGGCACACCGGCGCCTCGACCGGGTGCTGGTGGTGGAAGGCTACATGGACGTGGTGGCGCTCGCCCAGCACGGCATCCGCAACGCGGTAGCCACCCTCGGCACTTCCACCACCACCGAGCACGTCGAACAGTTGTTCCGGGTCACCGACGAGATCGTGTTCTGTTTCGATGGGGACGCCGCCGGTCGGGCCGCGGCCTGGCGGGCCGCCGAGAATGCCCTGCCGGCCCTGCGCGCGCCCAAGCAGGCCCGTTTTCTCTTCCTTCCGGAAGGGGAAGATCCCGACAGCCGGGTCCGTGCCCGGGGCCGGGAAGGCTTCCTGCAGGACATCGAAGGCGCCCTGCCCTTCTCGGACTTCTTCTTCCGGCACCTGGGCGAGGGGACCGACCTGTCCACCGCCGAGGGCCGGGCCCGCCTGGCGGCCCTTGCCCGCCCGCGCATCGAGCGCATCCCCCCGGGTCCCTTCCGTGAGGCCATGGCGGCCCGGCTGGCGGAACTCACCCGCCTGCCCGCGCGGCGTACGCCCCGGCCCGGGTCGCGCCCGCGGCCGCGCCGCCAGGAAGGCCGTACCCGGCCGGTACGCGAGGCCATCCGCCTGCTCCTCCACCACCCGTTCCTGGCACGCGAGCTCGCCCATCCACCGCCCCGGGACGAGCGCCTGCCGGGCCTGCCACTGCTTGCAGAACTGGTTGATTTCATTGTCCAGAGCCCGCATCTACCCAGCACGGGTGCCCTCCTCGAGCACTTCCGCGAGCATCCCGAGGGGCCGGCCCTGTGGAAATTGGCCGAACGGCCGCCAAAGATACCGGAAGGTGGCGAGCTGCCGGAGTTCCTGGGGTTCCTGTCCCTGATCGAGCGGGAACTGGAGGCCCGTCACCTGCAGGAACGCCTCGCGCACCTGACGGCCCGCCCCCCCAGTTCACTGAGCCCCGAGGAGGCCGAGGAACTTCGCACCCTGCTGGCTTGTCAAGCGAATATCAGGACGCGCTGATGCGTCCCGAGGGAAGGGACGAGCACGGCCGGTTCCTGGAGAAACCGGCACTCATGAGGTATACTGGCGGTTTATGTTCCGGACCGCCGAGACCGCCAGGGCTTGGCGGTTTGCGTGTAAGGTGCCGTGTTTCATGGAGATTTACCGGAAACCGCGGACGACTGCAAGAGACCAGACATCGTGACGACCATGGATCAAGAGCAGCAATCACAGCTCAAGTTACTGATTGCCAAGGGCAAGGAGCAGGGGTACCTGACCTACGCGGAGGTCAACGACCACCTCCCGGACGATATCGTCGATCCCGAGCAGATCGAGGATATCATCAACATGATCAACGACATGGGCATCACCGTCCATGAAGAGGCCCCGGACGCCGATGCCCTACTGCTGGCGGGCGACTCCGTGCCGGACGAGGACGTCGCCGAGGAGGCGGCCGCCGCGCTCGCCACGGTGGACAGCGAATTCGGTCGCACCACGGACCCGGTGCGCATGTACATGCGTGAGATGGGCACCGTGGAGCTCCTCACGCGGGATGGCGAGATCGAGATCGCCAAGCGCATCGAGGACGGCCTGCACCAGGTGCTGGAGGCCGTGGCCAACTACCCCCGCTCGATCGGGCTGCTGCTCGAGGAATTCGAGCGCGTCGAAGCCGGGCAGACCCGCCTGGCCGACGTCCTGATCGGCTTCCGCAGCCCCGAGGACGAGGCCCCCGCCACGGCCCCGCCCGAGTCCGTCCCGGACGAGAACGGGGAACGCAAGGCGGCCGACGAGGACGACGAGGACGCAGTGGCACTCGACACCGGCCCGGACCCGGAAGAGACGCGCCGCAAGGTCGCGGCTCTGCGCGAGACCTTCCGCAAGTACAACGCCGCCAAGGCGGCGAAGAGCCGGGCGAAGCTGCGCGCCAAGCTGGCCGAGCAGTTCCTGGAGTTCAAGCTCACGCCGCGGGTCATCGACACCATGACCGATTCCCTGCGGAACCTGATCGAGCAGATCCGCACCCACGAACGCGCGGTCATGGAGCTGTGCGTGAACCAGGCCGGCATGCCGCGCAAGGAATTCATCGCCAGCTTCCCGGAGAACGAGACCAACACCCAGTGGGTCGACCAGCAGGTCAAGGGCGGACATCCCTGGTCCGAGGCACTCGCCGCCCACAAGACCGAGATCCGGCGGCTGCAGAACAAGCTGGCCGCCATCGAGCAGGAGGCGGGGCTCACCATCACCCAGATCAAGGACATCAACCGCCGCATGTCGATCGGCGAGGCCAAGGCGCGCCGCGCCAAGAAGGAGATGGTCGAGGCCAACCTGCGCCTGGTGATCTCGATCGCCAAGAAGTACACCAACCGCGGGCTGCAGTTCCTGGACCTGATCCAGGAAGGCAACATCGGCCTGATGAAGGCGGTGGACAAGTTCGAATACCGCCGCGGCTACAAGTTCTCGACCTATGCCACCTGGTGGATCCGGCAGGCCATCACCCGCTCGATCGCGGACCAGGCCCGCACCATCCGCATCCCGGTGCACATGATCGAGACCATCAACAAGCTCAACCGCATCTCGCGGCAGATGCTGCAGGAGATGGGCCGCGAACCGACGCCCGAGGAACTGGCCGAACGCATGGCCATGCCCGAGGACAAGGTGCGCAAGGTACTCAAGATCGCCAAGGAGCCCATCTCCATGGAGACGCCGATCGGGGACGACGAGGACTCGCACCTGGGCGACTTCATCGAGGACACCAGCATCGTCTCGCCGGTGGAGGCCGCCGCCATGGAGGGCCTGCGCGAGGCCACCCAGGAGGTGCTCGCCAGCCTCACGCCGCGCGAGGCCAAGGTGCTGCGCATGCGCTTCGGCATCGACATGAACACCGACCACACCCTCGAGGAGGTCGGCAAGCAGTTCGACGTCACCCGCGAGCGCATCCGCCAGATCGAGGCCAAGGCCCTGCGCAAGCTGCGCCACCCGAGCCGCTCGGAGCAGCTGCGCTCCTTCCTCGAGATCGAGAGCAATTGACGACACACGGAAAAGGCCCGTCATCGCAAGATGACGGGCCTTTTTCCTGCCCGTATACTTTGTGACCCCCCACCACGGGCCTGTAGCTCAGTTGGTCAGAGCAGGGGACTCATAATCCCTTGGTCCCA
>RFHK01000141.1 GCA_003695825.1 Gammaproteobacteria bacterium
CCACCCCCGCCCTCGTCCTGCCCTTCCCCGACACGGGCCGGCCGCCATCCGACCTGCCCCCGGCGCTGCGCGCGCGCCACACCAATCGCGCCCCCTACCGCCGCGACCGCCTGCCACCGGCACTGGCCGCGCGCATCCGGTCACAGGGAACGGAGCGCGTGCAGGTTCACTGGATCGAAGACCGGGTCAAGATCCGTCACCTCGGGCGGCTCGTGGGCCGGGCCGCGCGCCTGCGCTACCGGGACGAGGGGCTGCACCGCTGGCTCGCCCACAGCCTGCGTTTCTCGGCCGAGGCGGCCGAACGTGGCGAGGGGCTGGACGTGCGCACCCTGCACCTTCCCCCGGGCGGCCGGCAGGTGCTCCGCCTGGTATGCGACTGGCGGCGCATGCGATGGCTCAATGCACTCGGGGCCGACCGAATGCTGGGCGCGTTCGAGGGCTTCGAGCTCGTGCGCTGCGGCGCCCTGGTGGCGATCGGCACCCCGGCGCCGCCCGCGCTCGAGGACTGGGTGGCGGCCGGCCGCGTCCTGGAGCGCGTCTGGCTGGAACTCAATGCCGCCGGCGTGGCCGTGCATCCCTCCTTCGTGCTGCCCGACCTGCTGCACCGGCTGGCGACGACGGCGGTGCCCGCCGCGCTGGAGGCCGCGGCCAGGGACGTGGCCGCCGCTTTCCGGGCGGCCTGGCCGGATGGCGGTTTCCCCTGCATGCTGCTGCGCACCGGCTACGCCCGCTCCCCGGCCGTGCGGGCCCGGCGGCTGCCCCTGGAAAGGATCCTGACGCAAAGGAACTGCACCGATGACGACGACGCACTGGTCCTATGAGGCCGCCTTCTCCCGCAACCGCGGCCTGATCACGCCCGAAGAACAGACGCGGCTGCGCCGGGCCCGGGTGGCCGTGCTCGGGCTCGGCGGGGTCGGAGGCGTGGACCTGGTCACGCTGGCCCGGCTCGGCATCGGGCGTTTCACGATCGCCGATCCGGACGTCTTCGAGATCCACAACACCAACCGCCAGTACGGTGCCCGGGTTTCCACCTACGGCCGCGCCAAGGCGGCGGTGATGCGCGAGGCCGTGCTCGACATCAACCCGGAAGCCGAGGTCCGGGTGTTCGAGGCCCCCATCTCGGCGGCCAATGCCGAGGCCTTCCTCGCGGACGCGGACGTGCTGGTGGACGGCCTGGACGCCTTCGTCATCGACGTGCGGCGCCTGCTGTTCCGCCTGGCCCGCGAACGCGGCATCTATGCGCTCGGGGCCGGCCCCGTGGGCTACAGTACCGCCTGGGTGATCTTCGATCCCCGCGGCATGCCCTTCGACCGCTACTTCGACCTCCACGACGGCATGGATCCGGTGGAGCTGTTCGCGGCCTACGTGGTCGGCATGGCGCCCTCGGGTATCCACCGCCGCTACATGGACCTCGCCTACCTCGACTTCGACCGGCACACCGGCCCGTCGGTCGGCTTCGCCTGCGAACTGGCCGCGGGCGTCATCGGGGCCGAGGTGATGAAGCTCCTGCTGGGCCGGGGGCGAATCTACCCCGCCCCCTGGTACCACCAGTTCGACCCCTATCTCGGGCGATACGTCCGCCGGCGCCTGCGCAGCGGCAACCGTCATCCCATGCAACGCCTCACGCGCCGCTGGCTGGTGCGCTACCTGCGCCGGCGCGCCGCCGAAGAATCCTCGTGAATCCAGCCAAGGAGTCTCCCATGCAACCACTTCGCCATGCCACGGAACGACTCTGGAGCCGCTACCTGGCCGTCCCCTTCAAGCGGCTGCTCGAGCGCACCGTGCAGCGTCGCCACGCCGAGCGCCTCTACCTGGTCTTCGGCGGGCACATCTTCTTCGAGACCCTGCGCACCGGGGTGCAGCTCGACCTCTTCTCCCTGCTGGCCCGGGAGGGTCCCCTGACGAGGAAAGAGATCGGCGAACGGCTCGGCCTGGAGGACCAGCCCCTGCGCATCCTGCTGCTGGGCCTGGTCGCCTGCGGGCTGCTGCGCAAGCGCGGCGCACGCTACGCCTGCACCTGGGTCTCCCGGCAGCTCCTGGATCGCCACAGCCCCCGCAAGATCACCGCCTACGTGGAGCTGCAGCACCGGGTCATGTACAAGGGTATGTACTGGATGCTGGAAGCCGTGCGCGAGTTCCGCAACGCCGGGCTGAAGGAATTCGCCGGGGACGAACCCACCCTCTACCAGCGCCTCGCGCACGACCCGGAACTCGAGGCCATCTTCCAGGAGGCCATGCAGGAGCTCTCCGTGCAGGCCAACGAGGACATGGCCCGCTTCATCGATCTATCCCGGGTCCGCCACCTGGTCGACGTGGGCGGCGGCGACGGGACCAACGCCATCGCCCTGGCCCGGCGCTGGCCGCACCTGCGCGCTACTGTCTTCGACTCGCCCACCGTCTGCGAGATCGCCCGCGAGCACATCGCCCGCCACGGCCTGTCCGACCGCGTGCAGGCGGTGCCCGGCGACTGCTTCGAGGACCCTTTCCCCGAGGGCGCCGATTGCCTGATGTTCTGCCACTTCTTCACCATCTGGAGCCCGGAGAAGGACCGGGCCCTGCTCGAGAAGTGCCACGCCGCCCTGCCCCCGGGCGGCCAGGTGGTCCTCTTCAACATGATGCAGGACGACGACGAGACCGGTCCCCTGAGCGCCGCGGTCGGCTCGCCGTACTTCCTCACCATCGCCACCGGCGAGGGCATGCTCTACACCTGGCGGGAGTACGAATCCTGGATGAAGGCCGCCGGTTTCTCACAGGTGGCCCGCTACCGCCTGCCGCGGGACCACGGCCTGATCATCGGCACCCGCCCGTAACAAAGGAAAAGGCCGCCCGACGGGCGGCCTTTGCCGGAAAGCGAGACGGGTCTCGCTCAGGCAGCGCGGCGACGACGGCTCCAGCCGAAGCCGAGGGCACCGGCACCCAGCAGCGCCAGGGTGGCCGGCTCGGGCACGTACTTGTGGGCGTCGAAGTCGCTGTGCGCCACTGCCCCGTTCGACAGATCACCACCGCCACCGGTCAAGGTACCGGACCCGGTCGCCTGGACGCAGCCGTCGGCGCCATACCCCCCGGTATAGTCGTTGCAGGTGGCGGTCTGGTTACCCGTATCGACGTCCATCCAGCCGACGTGCTGGTCGTTGTACTGGAAGAAATTGCTCAACGCGAAGGAGACGCTCACAAACGGATGGGCATTGTCTCCCTCCCAGACCTTGTGCAAGTCGGTGGCCTTGGGATCGATGATAGTGGCCAGCCAGGATTCGTCGGGATCCCCCTTGAAACCGTCCACCTGGTAGAGCTCTCCGAGCGTGGCCTGGGTCACGCAATCGGCCAGCGACAGGCAGTTCGTTTCCGGCAACGACGAGCGGTTCAGCTGGAGATCCCGATCCGTCGTCGGGTCGGCCGCCGGATCCGTCACGTCGTTCGTCTCGTTGAAGAACATGGCGATCATGGCGCCATCGTCACCACCTTCGATATCCCAGGACTTGCCCGTAATGGCTGTCAGCAGGCTGTTCATGCCTCCGCTAATAGGAGAGAACTCGAGCCTGCCGAACGGGTCCAGTCCGGTGTACTGTGCCACGGCGACGCCGGTCAGTTCCTTCCCGGCCGGAATCCCGTTCACCCCGTTTTTCGTAAACACGGGGATCTCGAAGACGCTGAGGAAGATGTCCCCAGGATTGACGGTGCCGGAGGTCCTGGGCGTCAGCGTGGAAGGATCGAGGACGAAGTCGATGTCGTCATCCTCGAAGGAATAGACCGACGAAGCCGCGGCCGGTCCGGCACTGACCACCGCACCGATCGCCAGCCCGAGGCCGAGGGCGTGCATGAGCTTTTTCATTTTCATCGTTCGTCTCCTCGTGTCCTGAATTCGTTTCGCCCTCCTTACTGCAGGAGCCGTGCCAACACGGTCAACTATGATGCATCCTGTTGATTTTTATGGTTTCTTCTCGCCTTTCCCGAACGAGAAATAAACCCGACGACTACGAAGTGTAAAATTCGCGGACAGCGGCGGGGAGCCGCCGCAAGGAAAAATACTCGTTATTTTTCAAAAGATTACAATGAATCGCCTGACGGGTAGGAAGGCGAGGGTGATACCTGCAGGCCCTGGTTCCCGGTTCCGCCGCCGCGCGGCACCCAGGGCGTGTAAAAAGATCGGACACTGGATATTGTTCATTGTTTTTCCTTGATTTTTCCGAGTGCCTCGCGGACCTCCCGGGCGAGCCCGGTGGTACCCAATTGCGGCTTCTCTGCCAGCGCCCGTTCGAGCGCGTCGCGGGCCCCGGCCGCATCCTGCCGGCGTGCCCGCACCCAGGCCAGGTGCAACAGGACCTCCGGCTGTGTACCGGCGCGGGAGAGGTAGCGTTCCGCCTCCTCCAATGCTCCCGTGCGTGCCAGGACCCAACCCAAGGTGTCGTTGATCGCGGCATTCTCCGGCTGCAGGGACCGGGCCCGGCGCGCATGCCGCAGCGCCGCCTCGGTATCGCCCAGGTGCAGGGCCACCAGGGCCAGGTTGTTCAGCACCCCGGCATCCCGGGGGGACTGGGCGAGCAGCCGTTCATACTGGGTACGGGCCTGGGCGTAGCGCCCCTGCTCCATGAGGTGGTCCGCGTAGAGCCGCCGGATACCGCGATCCCCGGGGTGGGCCGCGAGCCAGGCCTGGACCTGGCGATCCGGGTAGGGACGCCGCCCCCGCTCCGCGAGCTGGATCAGGCGAGCCAGCACCTTGCGGTTCGGGCGCAGGCGCCAGCTCTCGGCATAGAGCCCCGCGGCCGCGTCCAGGTCTCCCCGGCGACGGGCCAGCTCGCCCTCCAGGTAGGCCAGGACCTCCCGGGGGGCCTGGTGCTTGCGCAACCGCTCCAGTTGCCGGCGGGCCCGGTCGAGATCGCCCGCGGCCAGGGCCATCTCGGCCAACCGGGCCTGTACCAGCAGGTCCCCGGGATCCTGCTCGGCCAGGCGTTCCAGCTGCCGGCGGGCCTTCTCGGGCGCCCCCTGCAGCAGGTACAGGTTCACGAGCAGCCGCTGGAGGTAGGCGGCCCTGGGGTGCCTGCGCGCGGCCTGCTCCACCACCTGCACCGCCCGGTCGCGCTTGCCCTCCTGCACCAGCAGCCGGGCCTCGGCGAAGGCGAGGAAGGGCCGGTCCCCGAGCTGCTTGCGCAGGGCATCGAGCCGTGCACGGGCCTTGTGGGTGTCGTGCAGGCGCAGGTCGAGCTCCAGCAGCGCGATGCGGACCCTCGGCTGCTTCAACCCGGCGTCGTAGGCCTTCTCGAGCCAGGTGCGCACGGCGCGGAGGTCCTTCCTGGCCGAGGCGAGCACGGCCAGCTGCAGGTAGGCCGGCACGGCCTTGGGATGATGCGCGACATAGTCCTGCAGGCGGGCCTCGGCGGCCTCGGGATGGCCCTCGAGCACGTCGACCTGGGCCAGGTCCAGCACGGCCGGGTAGTAGTCACCATCCTTGCGCAAGGCCTGTTCGAGGTGGGCCCGCGCCTGCCGGGTGTCCTTGCGCGCGATCTCGTACTCGGCCTGGGCCAGCAGGCTGGCCTTGTCCCCGGGCGCCTTTCGGCGCAGTTCCTCCACGAGCTTGCCGGCCGCCTCCAGCCGCCCGCTGGCGAGGTAGAGACGCAGCAGCCGCAGGCCGGGATCCCGCTTGTCGGGGCTGGCAGCATAGGCCCGCTGCAGGGAGGCGATGGCCTGGTCCACCTTGCCCTTGGCCAGGTAGGCCCGGCCGAGCAGGTCCTCGATCTCCGCCGTCGCCTGGCGGTCCCCGCCCTCGTGGGCGCGCACGGCGTCGAGCCGCCCGAGCAGGGCATCGTAGCGTCCCGTGGCCACGGCCAGGCGCCCGAAGGCGCGGATCAGGTCCTCGTCGGCCTCGCCCGCGCGGACCCGGGCGTCCAGCTGGGCCAGGGCATCGTCGACGCGGCCAACGGCCACCTGTTCACGCAACAACAGTTCGAGCGCCTTGCGGTCGTCGGGCACCTCCTGGACATACTTGGTCAGGTAACCGATGGCCTGCTCGTGCTCGCCCAGGGCGGCGTGGGCCCCGCCCAGCAGCTTGAGCAGCAGGTGGTTGCCCGGCAGCGCCGACTCCGCCTTCTCCAGCAGGTCCCGGGCGCGGGCGTAATCCTTCTCCTGGTAGGCGAGCAGGCCCTCGAGCAGCAAGGCGGTCGGGATGCGCGCGCGCAGCGGCTTGCGGATCGCCTGTACCTGCTTGCGCACTCCCGCCAGGTCGCCGGTGCGCAGGTCGGCCCAGGCCAGCGCGAGGCGGGCCCGCACGCTGCCCGGCCAGCGCCGCACGGCCCGCTCCAGGGTGTCGATGGCGGCATCCAGTTCCCCGGCGGCGAGGTGCGCCTGGGCGGCGAGCAACAGGCGCTCCTTCTCCAGCCCCGGCATCGCGTCGACGGCCTGCAGATAGCGCAGCGTCTCCTTCGGCTGCCCCTTGAGCAGGGCCAGGCGGGCCAGCCCGAAGAAGGCCGGGGCGCAGTGAGTGTCTTCCTCGAGGGCCTTCTCGAATCGCGCGGCGGCCCGGTCGCGGGCGTTGCGGGCGAGCTGCACGAAACCCTCCAGGGCGGTAGCGATGCAGCCATGGGCGCGCGCACGCGGGGTCGCGAGCAGGGCCTGCGCCTGGTCCGGCTTGCCGGCCATCAGCCGGGCATGGACCAGCTCGACGAGCAGGCGGTCCTCGTCGGCCCCGCCCTTCCAGGCGTGGGCCAGTTCCTTGGCGGCATCGGCGAAGTCGTCGTGGGCCAGGTAGAGGCGCCCGAGCAGGAGCCGGGCATCCCGCAGGTCCGGGGCCTTGCGCAAGGCATTGCGGAGGGAGATGACCGCCGCATCGTCCTTGCCGGAACGGGCGTAGGCCCGGGCATCGGCGAGGTACTCGGCGGCCGTCTTGTCCCGGCCGCAGGCGCTCAGCGAAACCAGGACGGCGAGCAAGGGGCCGGCCCACCGCTGGCGGGCGATGCCGGAATGCCTGCTTCCGCGTCGAGGATTCGCACGCGTGCGGGTGCGCATGATCGTCTCCTTCCGTCTGGGGTGAGGACGCCCCGGCTTCATTGGTCCAGCTCCAGGCCGTACTTCTTGACCAGGGCGTAGAACGTGGGCCGGGTGATGCCGAGCAGCTCCGCGGCCTGCGAGATGTTCCCGCCCGCGTGGCGGTAGGCACGCAGCAGGGCGCGCGATTCCGCTTCCTCGCGCACCTGGCGCAGGTTGAAGGGCAGGGGTGCCTGGTCGGCCGCCTCCAGCCCCAGGTCGGCGGGCTGGATGAGCCGCCCGTCGGCCAATACCACCGCGCGCTTGACCCGGTTCTCGAGCTCGCGCACGTTGCCCGGCCAGTCATGGGCCTCCAAGGCAGCGACGGCCGACTCCGAGAATCGCAGGGCCGGTTTCTTCATCTCCTGGGCGAAACGGTCCAGGAAGTGGCTGGCGAGCACCACCACGTCCCCTTCCCGGTGACGGAGCGGGGGAATCTCGATGGTGAGCTCGCTGAGCCGGTAGTAGAGGTCCTCGCGGAAGCGCCCCTCGGCGATCAGGGCCTGGAGGTCCTGGTGCGTGGCGCAGACGATGCGCACGTCGACCGGGATCTCGCGGCGGCCGCCCACCCGCATGATCACCCGCTCCTGCAGGAAGCGCAGGAGCTTGGCCTGCAGGGCCATGGGCAGGTCGCCGATCTCGTCGAGGAAGAGGGTGCCGCCGTGGGCACACTCGATGTTGCCCGGCGTAGTCTTGTGCGCCCCGGTGAAGGCACCTTTCTCGTACCCGAAGAGTTCGCTCTCGAGCAGCGACTCGGGAATGGCCGCGCAGTTGATGGCCACCCAGGGTCCCTCGGCCCGGGGACTGCGCGCATGCAGGGCCCGGGCCAGGACTTCCTTGCCGGTCCCGCTCTCCCCCAGCAGCAAGACAGTGACGTCCGTCGGGGCGACCTTCTCGATCATGCGCACCACCGGCTGCATCTGCGGACTGGTGGCGATCAGGTCCCCCATGCCCTGCCGGCTGAGGCGGCGGTTCTCGCGCTCCAGCTCGTGCTGCTGCCAGGCGCGGTCGACGATGAAGGCGAGCAGCTCGGGATCGACGGGCTTCTGGCAGAAGAGGAAGGCACCGGCCGCGGTCGCCCGCAGGGCGTTCTCGTTGTCGCTGTTGCCGGTGACCACGATCACCTTGGTATGGGGCCGGATGGCAAGGATCTCCTCGAGCGTGGCCAGCCCCTCGGAGGCCCCGCCGGGATCGGGCGGCAGGCCCAGGTCCAGGGTGACCACGGCGGGCTCGTGGCGACGCAGCTGGGCGAGCGCGCTCTGCCGGTCCGTCGCGGTCACCACCTCGAACCCCTCGAAGGCCCACTTGAGGGCACTCTGCAAGCCCGGGTCGTCCTCCACCACCAGGAGGGTGCGTTTCTCCTCAGCCGTGCGCGCCATGGCGTTCCCTCTCCTCGGGGGCCGCGGCTGGCGTGGGGGCGGCGGCCTCCTCTTCCGCGGGGGGCAGCAGGAGTCGGAACCGGGTCCCCACCCCCGGGGTGCTGTCCACCTGCACCTCGCCGCCCAGGGAACGCACCCATTCCCGCATCTCGTAGACCCCGATGCCCATGCCGGTATCCCCCTTGGTCGTGTCGAACGGCCGGAACAGCCGTTTGCGAACGAATTCGGCGTCCATGCCGCAGCCGGTGTCTTCCACCTCCACCAGGATGCGCCCACGCTCGCGACGGAGGCGTACCACCACCTCGCCCTCGTCCGGCGTGGCCTGCTGGGCATTGCGCACCAGGTTGCGCAAGGCCGCCCGGGCCCGCTGGGGGCTGCTCTCGATCACGGCCGACTCCAGCCCGATCTCGAGGCGCGGGTGGGGACGCATGTCACGCAGGGACTCGGCGACCTCGCGCACCAGGTGCACCAGGTCCAGGCGCGCCTTGCGCTGCCAGTCCGCCCCGCCGGTCTGCAGCAGGCGCATCAGCTGCTGCATGCGCTCCACCGAGTGCGCCATCACCCGCAGGGCATCGTCCACGAAGGCCGGGTTGTCCCGGTGCCGCGCCGCGCTGCGGGTGATGAGGCTCTGCTGGGCGACGATGTTCTTGAGATCGTGCAGTATATACGTCGAGAGGCGATGGAAGCCCTCGAACTGCCGCGCCTCGGCCAGGGCCTCCAGGGCCTTGCGCTGGCCCAGGAATACAGCGGCCTGGACGGCCGCGGTCTTGAGCAGGTCGCGCACTTCCCAGTCCACTTCCATGGGTGCCCGCGGCCGGTCGAGCACCACGAACCCCACCAGGGTACCGCGGTCGAGCAGGGGCACGATCAGCCAGCAACGCGCGTCCTCGCGAAACCAGTCCGGCATGGGGAGCCCCGCGTAGGCCTCGGGACGCGTTTCCCATTCCCGGCGGTCGAGTACCCACCCCTGCCCCTCCAGGAAGGCCGGGAGGGGGTCGTCGGCCGCCACTTCCAGGTCGAGGCGCGGCGCCCCATGGTTCCAGACCGCCTCCGGCCGGAACCCCGACCCCTCGCGTGCGCGGCTCCAGAGCATCCCGCCCCCGCTCTCGACCAGCCCTGCCAGGGCCCGCAGGATGCACACACCGGCCTCTTCCTCCGGCTGACAGGCGGCGAGGGTGTGGGTGAAGCGCAGCCATTCGTCACGGTAGTCGAACCGGTAGTTGAAGAAGTGCTTTTCGACGAACACCCGCAGGCGGGCACGCAACTGCCCCGAGGCGAGCAGCACCACGGCCCCCAGCAAGGCGAGAAAGACCAGAGTGACCTGGACCACCCGCCCCCAGTCCCCTCCCGAGCGGCGGATGACGTACCCCGCCACGCCCATCACCACCAGGTAGGCCCCCACCACGAGGAAGGTGGTGGCATGCAGCACCAGGCGGCGGGAGACGAACAGGTCCACCGACCAGTCCGGGTTGCGGGCCACGGCCACGGCCAGCAGGGGAACGGCGACGGCATTGACCAGACCGCGGGCGCCGGCGAGGGTGGCATCGACCCGGCCGAAGAGCACGGCGTTGGCGAACAGGAAGAGGTCGTAGGCGAACATCCCGCCCAGGCCGAAGACCAGGTACTTCACGGCCCAACGTCGCTCCGGGTGCAGGTGACGGTAGAAGGTCTCGAGCAGGGCCGTGCAGCCCATCGCCAGGACCAGGTAGGCGGCGTAGTACGCGCTCCCGGGGACCTGCAGGCGCCAGGCATCCGGCAGCAGGGGATAGGCCACGAGCAGCGCACCCAGTCCCCCCAGGCCGAGCAACCGGGGGTCGCGCAGGAAGGCACGGCGCCCCGCGGCCGTCACCGGCGCGAGCAGGGCGGCGAGAAACACCAGCCAGGCGAGATAACGCGCCCCTTCCAGCACCCCGGCGAGGCGCAGCATCCAGGACGGGTCCGGCGGCAAGGCCCGGGCCAGGGCCCAGAGGCCCTCCACGGCGACCGCGGCCACCAGCCAGCCGCCTGTGCGGCGGCCCTTCCAGTGGACGAGCAGCAGCACCAGCAGCAGCGCGTTGGCGATCGCTGCCACCCCGTAGCCGGTGGTGATGGCCGTCCAGTCCAGGTTCAACATCCGCTCACCAGGCCCGCGTTCTCCCCCGTGCCGGCCGGGCTCACAGGTGGGGAGCGATCGCGTGCGTCTGCAGTCCCCAGGCCAGCACGTGCATCAGCTTGCGATTGGTCTTGCGCAGCCGCGCCACGGCGATCTCCATGAAGCGGCGCAGGAGCCGGTAGCCGACCTCGGGATGGGCGTCGCAATAGTCCAGCAGCGCCTTGCCGTCGATCTCCACCAGGCGGGCGTCGCACACGGCGGTCACCGTCGCCGAGCGCCGCGCCTCCCCGAAGAGGACCAGTTCGCCGAAGACCTCCCCGGCGGCCAGCTCGTCCACCCCGGGATGGATGCGCCGGCCCGCCTCGAGCTCCACCTCGCCGACCACGCGCACCCGGCCCTGCTCGATCAGGTACAGCGAACGCCCGGGCGCACCCCGGCGGAACACGTCCGTGCCCGCCGGCACCTCGTGCCGGCGCCAATGGCGCTCGCGGAGAAAACGCGGGTCGTCCAGAAGCTCGCGAATGACATCCCTCATCTCGTTATGATTATCGGTCTTCCGCCGGCATCCCTTTCGCTGGCCCCATCTTTGCCCAGACGCCCCGGCAAGTCAAACGTGCATTGGGCCGCACCCCGCCCGCTGGCATCACCCGCCGGGTGCGGGAATAATCCCCTGACCGGGGAATGCACCCGGGTGGAAACGGGCATGGATCGATTTCTTGCAATCCGCGTGGATCTCGGAGGGTCTCGGCGCGTGTACGGCTCGTGCCGCCCGCGTCCCGCTTCGGCCCGCGCGGATTTTCGCACGGGCCCGCGAGCCCGGCCGCAAATCCACCATGCCTCGATGCCCTCGGTACGACATGGGGGTTAGGGGTTCACCTCGAGGTACCGGTCCTTGTCGCTCTCCTGGCTCACCACCGCAGTACTCATCGGGCTGGCCAGCGCCGTGCATTGCATCGGCATGTGCGGCAGCATCATCGGCGCGCTCACCCTCAGCCTGCCGCCCGGGATACGGGCGCAGCGCCGGCGCCTGCTGCCCTTCCTGCTCGCCTACAACGGCGGGCGTATCCTCAGCTACACGCTCGCCGGGGCCCTGGCCGGGATCCTGGGGGCAGGGCTCTCCCTGCCCTTCGGTCCACTCGGCCACCGGCTGCTGCGCGGCTTCTCCGCCCTGTGGATCGCGCTCGTCGGCCTGCACCTGGCCGGCTGGTTCCCCGCCTTCGCCCGCATCGAGCGGCTCGGAACGCCCCTGTGGCACTGGCTGGAACCCAGGGCCCGGACCCTCCTGCCCATCCGGCACCCGGCCACGGCGTTCGGTTTCGGCATGCTGTGGGGTTGGCTCCCCTGCGGGCTGGTCTATTCGACCCTCATCTGGAGCATCGGGGCCGGCAACCCGGGGGATGCGGCGCTGCTCATGCTCGGCTTCGGAATCGGCACCCTGCCGGCCACCTTCACCACCGGCCTGTTCACCGGGTGGGCGATGCGTTTCCTGCACCACCCCCGGTTGCGGCCGGCCCTCGGCGTGGGGCTGCTCCTGCTGGCGCTGGGCACGCTCGCCTGGCCCCACCTCAAGGCGTTAGACTTTGCATTCATCCCTGAACCCTCGGAGATTGACCCAAGTCATGGTCGGCATACCCAGATCCCGGAACAATGATCCCATGCACGAGGTACCCGCCGATCCGGAGGCGGCCTTGGTCGGTCGCGCCCCCGCCCTGGCGGCGACCCTGCGCGCGGCCCGGCTCGTGGCCGCCACCGATGTCGCCGTGCTCATCCAGGGCGAGAGTGGCACGGGCAAGGAGCTGCTCGCCCGCGAGATCCACCGCTGTTCCCGACGGCGGGACAAGCCGTTCGTCGCCGTCAATTGCGCCGCCCTCCCCGAGACCCTCGCGGAGTCCCTGCTCTTCGGCCACCGCCGGGGGGCCTTCACCGGGGCCGAGGCCGATGCCGAGGGCCTGGTCGGGGCGGCACGGGGCGGCACCCTCTTTCTCGACGAGATCGGCGAACTGCCCCTGTCCGTTCAGCCCAAGCTGCTGCGCTTCCTGGAGAGCGGCGAATACCTGCGGCTGGGCGATGGCCGGCCTGCCCGGGCGAACGTCCGGGTCCTGGCGGCCACCCACCGGGATCTGCAGCAGGAAGTCCGGGCCGGGCGCTTCCGCGAAGACCTCTACTACCGGCTCAACGTGGTCCCCCTCTCCCTGCCGCCCCTGCGGGAGCGGCGGGAAGACATCCCGCGCCTCGTCGAGCACTTCAACCGCACCCTGGCCGCGGCCTGGAACCTGGAGCCGTTGCGCTACGACGAGGCGGCGCTCGAGGCCCTGCGCGCCTACGACTGGCCGGGCAACGTGCGGGAACTGCGCAACCTCTGCGAGCGGTTGCTCGTGCTCCTGCAGGGCACGGATGCGGTCACACCCCTCAACCTGCCCGAAGAAATCCGGACCCCGGCCGGGATCCGGGCTACAGACAGCCCGGACGAGCCCGTCCGCTTGCCCGAGGGCGGCCTGCGCCTGGAAGAGGTCGAGATCAGCCTGCTGCGCCAGGCGCTCGAACGCACCGGCGGCAACCGCTCCGCCGCCGCCCGCCTGCTCGGCATCAGCCGCGACACCCTCCTCTACCGGCTGCGCAAGTACGCCTTGCGCTGATCCGGGGTTTCCTCAATTACTGCCCTAACCGCCAAGGCGCCGAGTACACCAAGAAAATCAAAGACAAATCCATTATTTTATTCCTTGGCGTACTTGGCGCCTTGGCGGTTCAAGCACTGGTTTCCCCGTCGAGCACGCAGCGGTTGCGGCCCCCGCGCTTGGCCGCGTAGAGCGCGGCGTCGGCCCGGCGGAACGCGGCGGCGAGGTCCTCTCCCGCCTGCAGCAGTGCGATTCCGCAGGAGACGGTCACTTGCACCCGTTCCCCGCGGTAGCGGAACCCGCACCGGGAGACGGCCTCCCGCAGGGTCTCGGCCAGGCGCAGGACGTCCTCGGCCCCGGCACCCACGGCCAGCATGACGAATTCCTCGCCCCCGTAACGGGCCACGAAGTCCGTGCTGCGCACGTGGCCGGCGAGCAGCTCGGCGACCACCTTGAGCACCTTGTCGCCGGCGCTGTGGCCATAGTGGTCGTTGATGTGCTTGAAGTGGTCGATGTCCCAGACGAGCACGGCCAGCGGGTGGCCGAAGCGGCGCCAGCGGGCCTCTTCCTGGGCGGCGCGCTCTTCCCAGGCCAGGCGGTTGGGGATGCCGGTCAAGGGATCGGTCAGGGCCGCGGCCCGTTCGGCCCGCACCTGGTCCCGCAGTGTCGCCGCCTCGCGCTCGAGCGATTCCAGCCGGCGGGTGAGCTCGGCCATGCGGGCATCCGTCTCCTGCTTGCGCGCCGCCTCGGCACGCCGGTGCTCCTCGAGGTGGTGCAGGATGCCCTCGATGCGTACCTGCAGGATCTCGCGCAGCTCGCCGAGGTCCGAGGCCGTCCGCACCCCGTCCTCGATGCCACGAACCTCGCTGCGCACCGCCTCGCCCAGGCGGCGCCCCTCCTCGTAGCTCTCCGTGCGGGCACGCTCGGACTCCCGGACGGCCGTGTCGATCTGGTCGAGGCGCTCGGTGAGTTGCTCGAGGAAGGTCTGCAATTCCTGCCGCTCGCGCTGGATCCCCCGGCGCAGGTCCTGGACCAGCTGCACCACCTGCTCGACGGCGGCCGACACCTCGAGGGCGCCGTCACGCAACCGGCGCGCGATCGCCTCGGCCCGTTCCCGGAGCCCTTCGGGCAGGGGCAGGCGTTCGACCAGTTCCGCGAACCGTTCCGAGACGGCCTGTCCCTCGCCAGTCGGCGCGGAAAGCTCCCGGGGCCAGAGTGCGGCGAGCGACCGGGCCACTTCCTCGACGGCCTCCGGTTCCGCCTCGAGCCGGTGCCGCAACGCCCCCAGGCCCGGGGCCTCGACGCCCCGCTCGCGGAGCCGGTCCAGGCAGGCCAGCAGCCCTTGCGCCGCCTGGTCAGGGCCTGACTCCCGGGCACGCGGGTGTCGACGGGGTTGCAGGCGGGCCAACCAACCCTTCGCCTCCGGGACCGGACCCGCCTCCGCCCGACCGGCCCGCAGTTGCCGTGCCAATACCTTGGCGACCTCGCGCACCAGTTCCCCGGGGGCCTCCCGGCCCGCCCGGGCCAGGCGCTTGCGCAAGGGATGCAATGCCCGGGCGGCGGGACCCTCGAGGTCGAGGGCGTCGACCAGGGAGAGCAGAACCTCCGCGGGGCCCGGCAGGGCGGCCTCCTGGGCCCGGCGCTGGTCGAGGCGCACCAGCAGGTGGGAGATGCGCTCGAGATGCTGCTCGAGGGTGCGCGCATCGGCCCGGTCGCGGATCGCGCTGCGCAGCCGGTCGAGGGCCTCGTCGAGGCGGTCGTCGAGGCCGTCGGCCGCCAGGCTCAGCCGGGAGACGGCGCGCCGCAGGACCTCCTCGGTGTGTGCCCAGGCCTGCTCGCGGCGATCGAGTTCCTCGATGGCGTCGTAGTACTTGCGCTTCCAGAGCTCGATTGCGCTGGCGGGTTCGGTCATGGACGGCCTCCTCTCCGGGACGGAGAGGTTAGCGGACGGATCGCGGCCCGACTTGACCCTCAGGGCACCAGGCGCACGCCCTCGGGGAGGACCACCTCCATGCAGATGGGAAGATGGTCCGAGACCGGGCAGTCGAGCACGCGCATGCGTTTCACCTCGAGCGTGGGAGAGACCAGGATGTGATCGATGTTGCGCTGGGGACGCCAGCTGGGGAAGGTGTTGAGACCGTGCACCGGCTCGCACATCAGGGTGCGGTCGATGAGGTACTCCATCTCCGGGCTGTCGGAGGGAAAGTTCAGATCCCCCATGAGGATCACGTGCCGGTACTGGTTGACGAAGTCGCTGATGTAGTCGAGCTGCTGCAACCGCGCCCGCTTGCCGAGCGCGAGATGCAGGATCACCACCACGAGCGCCTCCTCGCCCTGTCCGAAGCGCACCGAGAGTGCACCGCGCCCGGGAATGGGACCGGGCAGGCGGTGTTCGATGATCTCCTGGCACTGGTACCGGCTCAGGATGCCAATGGCGTGGCGTGCGATCTTGCCCAGGCGACGGTTGGTCTGGTCGTACCAGAAGGGATGGCGGGAGCGGCTGGCGATGTACTCGGTGAGGTTGACGAAACCGCTGCGCAGGCTGCCGGCATCCACCTCCTGCAAGCCGACGATGTCGTACTCGCGCGCCAGTTCCGCGATGCGGTCGAGGTTGCGGAACCGCTCCGCGTGCGGGAGCACGTGCTTCCAGCCGTGGGTGATGTACTGCCGGAAGCGCCGCGTGGTGATGCCGGTCTGGACGTTGAAGCTCAACACCTTGAGCTTCTGGCCGGTATTGTGGACCGGGGCCTCGCTCGGCACGTGCTCCGCTAGGGGTTGGATGCAGCTCGTCGTCATCAGAGCGGACTGACCAGGGAACCCAGTTTCTCCGTGAGTTTCAGGTTTTCCGAATAGTCTACCGGACAATCGACCACCGTGACGCAGTCCTGGTCCAGGGCCTCCCTCAGGATCGGCAGCAGCTCCTCGGTGCGCTCCACGCGGTAGCCACGCCCCCCGAAGGATTCGATGTACCGCACGAAGTCCGGGTTGCCGAACTTCACGTGCGAGGCATGCCCGAACTGGCTGCGCTGCTTCCAGTCGATGAGCCCATAGCCGCCGTCGTTCCAGACCAGGATCACGAACGCCAGCCCCAGGCGGGTGGCGGTCTCGATCTCCTGGGAGTTCATCAGGAAACCGCCGTCACCGGTCACCGCCACCACCCGGCGATCCGGGTGCACGAGCTTGGCCGCCACCGCCCCGGGCACGGCGATCCCCATGCTGGCGAAGCCGTTGGAGATCAGGCAGGTGTTGGGATGCTCGGCACGGAACATGCGGGCCATCCACATCTTGTGGGCCCCCACGTCGCAGATGGCGATGTCCTGCAGGTCCATGGCGGTGCGCAGGTCCCAGATGAGCTTCTGCGGCTTCACCGGCCAGTCGGTGTCGCGGGCATGCTGGTTCATCTCCTCGATGAGCATGTGCCGCAGCACGCGCAGGTGCTCCCCCTGGTGCGGCCTGGTGCGCTCCGCCAGCCGCGGCAACGCCTTGCGCAGATCGCCCACCACGCCCACCGCCACCGGGTAATGGGCGTCGACCTCCGCCGGCGTGGCGTCGACGTGGATGATGGTGCGGTCCCGGGTGGGATGCCAGAGGTGGGGATGGTATTCGACCAGGTCGTAGCCCACGCAGACGATCACGTCGGCCTTGTGGAACCCCACGTTCACGTAGTCGGTGGCCTGCAACCCCACGCTGCCGAGCGCGCTCGGGTGCCGGAAGGGGATGGCCCCCTTGGCCATGAAGGTGTTGGCGACCGGGATGTGGAGCCGCTCGGCGAACTCCGCCAGTTCCCGGCAGGCCCCGCCGCGGATGACCCCGTTGCCGGCCAGCACGATGGGGTGCCTGGCCGCGCTGAGGAGCGCGGCGGCCCGCTCGATCTGCACCTCCGGGGGTTCCGGGGGAACCGGCTGGCTGGCGCGCAGCGGCCGATCCTCGACCTCGAGCTTGGCGATGTTCTCGGGCAGCTCGATGAAGCAGGCCCCGGTCTTCTCCGTCTGGGCCAGCTTGAAGGCCTTGCGCACCACCTCCGGGATCACGAAGCGGGTGAGCACCCGGAAGGAGTGCTTGCACAGGGGCGCGAAGATCCGCTGCAGGTCGAGGACCTGGTGGCTCTCCTTGTGCAGGCGGTTGCTGTCGGCCTGGCCGGCGATGGCCACCAGCGGGGCATGGTCGAGGTTGGCGTCCGCCACCCCGGTGACGAGGTTGGTCGCCCCGGGGCCCAGGGTGGCGAGGCAGACCCCGGCCCGCCCCGTCAGGCGCCCATAGACGTCGGCCATGAAGGCCGCGCCCTGTTCGTGGCGGCAAGTGATGAAGCGGATATCAGCCCCCTCCAGGGCCTCCATCAGGTCGAGGTTCTCCTCGCCCGGGACGCCGAAGATGTATTCGACGCCCTCGTTCTCCAGGCAGCGGACGAAGAGTTCGGCGGCCTTCAATGCGCCCCGGGCTCCTTGCCGGCCTGGGCGGCGAGCCGCTGCCGCTCACGATCGACCAGGGCGTCGACCACCTCGAAGAGACGTCGCTCGCTGCGGGTCATGCTCACGGAAGTGCGGTACTTGCCGGCGACGACGAAAGTGGGGACCCCGGTGACCCCGAAGCGCCGGCCGAGCTGCTTGGAACGGTTGATGCGCGCCGCGGTGGCGAAGGAATGGTAGGTGGCGTCGAACTCCTTGGGAGAGATCCCTGCGTGCCGGACGAAAAAGTCCCGCAGCTCTCCCTCGTTGTGGAAGCGCTTGCGTTCCTTGTGCAGGTAGTCGAAGAGCGGCCGATGGATCCGGTCGACCACCCCCAGCAGGTCGGCGACCACGTAGGCGCGGGCCAGGGGCTCCCAGGAGGGCCCCAGCACCGCCGGCACGCGGCGGAACACCACGTCCTTCGGCAGGTGGGCCGCCCAGCGCTCCACGTAGGGTTCGAGGTGATAACAGTGGGGGCATCCGTACCAGAAGAATTCCATCACCTCGATCTTGCCCGGGACCTCGCTCGGCTCGGGGACAGGGACGCGGACATAGTCCTTGCCTTCCTCCAGTCCCCAGCCCGGCAGGGCGACCCCGACCAGCAGCAGGACGGCGAACAGGCGCAACCAGGTTCGGACGACGGTCATCGGCGTTCTCCATTGCAGGGACCTGCCCGCCAGGATAGGGCGGGCCGGCTGAATGATAGATGAATCCGGCAGGCGCCACCACTCGCATCGCCAGGCTGTCGAGGCATCGCGATGCCCGAAAACGGGAAAGCCGCCCGCAGGCGGCTTTCCCGAACATGCCCGGCCCTGGGGGACACTCAGGGCCGCAGCCCCTGGACGAAGGAGGCGACTGCCTGGATCTCCTCGTCGGTCATCTTCGCCGCGATGGCGCGCATCATCTTGTTGGCGTCGTTCGACCGCGCACCCGAGCGGAAGGCCCTGAGCTGGTTCTCGACGTACTTGGCATGCTGGCCGGCGAGCCGCGGGAAATTGGCCAGCGGGTTGCCCACCCCGTTGGGGGCATGACAGCCCATGCAGGCCGGTACGCCGGTCTGCTTGTTGCCGGCCCGCCAGATCTTCTCGCCCAGCTTGACCCGCTTGGGATCTGCCGTACCGGGCTGGATCGGCTGGCTGGAGAAGTAGGCCGCCACGTCCTCGCGATCCTGCGCGCTGAGCGAGGCCGCCATGGGGGCCATCAGGCTGTTCTTGCGGCGCCCGGCCTTGAAGTCCTCGAGCTGCTTGACGAGGTACTTGGCATGCTGGCTGGCAAGCTTGGGCCATGCCGGGTTGACACTGTTGCCGTCCGCACCATGGCAACTGGCGCAGGCCGCGGCTTTCTTCTTGCCGGCAGCCGGATCCCCACCGGCGAGCGCGCTGCCGAACGCAAACACGGATGCCGCGCCGAGGAGCGCGGCGACGACCAGGGACTTGCTCATCCTCGGATCTCCTGAAATCTTGGACACACCACCCGGCGCTGCCTGCCGGGGCGAAGTCGAAGCCGCTCGCGTTCCGCCTGTCCCGGTAGTGGAAAAACAGGCACGGAAGGTCGGTGATTTATACCAGCACGAACAAGGCATTTCAACTTTCGTTAATATACTGCCATGACGTCCACGGACCACCCCTTCGCTGGAACCCGCTTCCTGGTGAGCGCAGGGCGCCTCGACCAGGCCCCGGCCGACACGGGTCGGGAGGCGGCCTTCGTCGGGCGCTCGAACGCCGGGAAATCGAGTGCCCTCAACCGCATCACCGGCCGGAAATCCCTCGCGCGCACGAGCAAGACCCCGGGGCGGACGCGGTTGATCAATTTCTTCGCCGTCGACCCCCGCGGGGAGCGGCGGCTCGTGGACCTGCCCGGCTACGGGTTCGCCCGTGTGCCCCGGGAAGTGAAGGCCCGCTGGGAGGCGCACCTGCAACACTACCTCGAAGCCCGGCGCTCGCTCGCGGGCCTGGTCCTGCTCATGGACATTCGCCACCCCCTGAAGCCCACCGACCTGGCCCTGCTCGAGTGGAGCCGGGCCGCGGCCCTGCCGGTGCACATCCTGCTCACCAAGGCCGACAAGCTCAAGCACGGGGCTCGCCAACGCCAGCTGCTCACGCTGCGCAAGGCGCTCGAGACGCACGGCCTGCCGGCGAGCGCCCAGACCTTCTCCGCGCACACCGGGCTGGGCCTGGACGAGGTCCGGGCCCGGATCGCGGACTGGTTGCAGCTGGACGGGGCCTGAATCCCCCGTAAGAAATGAAAAAGCCCCGGCCTCAAGGGGGGGAAAGGCCGGGGCAAAAACGCCTGGCATGGGGTGTACCAGGCGGGAGGAATGCCCGCTCCAGGGAGGAAGAGCGGACAGGCGTGAACCGCTCGGTTCACCACCTTGGAACTTC
>RFHK01000142.1 GCA_003695825.1 Gammaproteobacteria bacterium
CGGGCCTCGGCCAGCGACAGCCAGGGGGTACGCGCCTGCTTGCCGGCGTGCCGCGCGCGGACCTCGGCGTATTCCTGCTCGACCTTCTTCACGTACTCCTCGCGCAGTTCCGGGCTGACCAGGTTCTGGGCCACGCCCACGGCGCGCGAGGCGTCCTTGACGTACACGGTGGGTGCGTTGGTGTAGTTCGGTGCGATCTTGACCGCCGTGTGCACGCGCGAGGTGGTGGCGCCGCCGATCAGCAGGGGCACGTCGAAGCCCTCGCGCTGCAGCTCCTTGGCCACGTGGGCCATCTCTTCCAGCGAGGGCGTGATCAGGCCGGAGAGGCCGATGAGGTCGACGTCGTGCGTGCGTGCGGCCTCCAGGATCTTCGCCGCCGGCACCATCACTCCCAGGTCGATGACCTCGAAGTTGTTGCACTGCAACACGACGCCCACGATGTTCTTGCCGATGTCGTGCACGTCGCCCTTGACGGTGGCCAGCAGGATCTTGCCCTTGGCGCGCGAGTCCTCGCCCTTCATGGCCTCGATGTAGGGGACCAGGTAGGCCACCGCCTTCTTCATCACCCGCGCGCTCTTGACCACCTGGGGCAGGAACATCTTGCCGGCGCCGAACAGGTCGCCCACGACATTCATGCCATCCATGAGCGGTCCCTCGATGACGTGGATGGGGTGGTCCACCTGCTGCCGGGCCTCCTCGGTATCCTCTTCGATCCAGGTGTCGATGCCCTTGACCAGGGCGTGCTCAAGGCGCTTCTCCACCGGCCACTCGCGCCAGGAGAGGTCCTCCTCGCGCGCGGTGGAGCCGCCTTCGCCCCGGTAGCGCTCGGCGAGCTCCAGCAGGCGCTCGGAGGCGTCCGGACGCCGGCACAGGATGACGTCCTCGATGGCCTCGCGCAGGTCTTCCGGCACCTCCTCGTAGACCGCCAGCTGGCCGGCATTGACGATGCCCATGTCCATGCCGGCGCGGATGGCGTGATAGAGGAACACGGCGTGGATGGCCTCGCGGACGAAGTTGTTGCCGCGGAAGGAGAAGGAAACGTTGGAGACGCCGCCGGAGACCTTGGCGTGCGGCAGGGTCTCCTTGATGATCCGCGTGGCTTCGATGAAGTCCAGACCGTAGCGGTCGTGTTCCGGGATGCCGGTGGCGATGGCGAAGATGTTGGGGTCGAAGATGATGTCCTCGGGCGGGAAGTCGAGGCGCTCGCGCAGCAACCGGTAGGCGCGCGTGCAGATTTCCACCTTGCGCTCCCGGGTGTCGGCCTGGCCCTCCTCGTCGAAGGCCATGACGATCACCGCGGCGCCGTAACGCCGTGCGAGCCGGGCCTGTTCCAGGAAGGCCGCCTCGCCTTCCTTGAGGCTGATGGAATTGACCACTCCCTTGCCCTGGAGGCACTTGAGGCCGGTCTCGAGGATCGACCACTTGGAGGAGTCGATCATGACCGGCACGCGGGCAATGTCCGGCTCGGCGGCGATCCGGTTGAGGAAGGTGCGCATGGCCTCCTCGCCGTCGAGCATGGCCTCGTCCATGTTGACGTCGATCATCTGCGCCCCGTTCTCGACCTGCTGGCGCGCGACCTCCACGGCGTCCTCGTAGTTGCCCTCGAGGATGAGCCGCTTGAAGCGGGCCGAGCCGGTCACGTTGGTGCGCTCGCCCACGTTCACGAACAGCGAGTGCTCGTCGATGTTGAGCGGCTCCAGCCCCGACAGGCGCAGGGTGTGGTCGCGTGGCGGGAGGACGCGTGGCGGGCAGGAGGCCACGGCCTCGGCGATGGCGTGGATGTGGTCGGGCGTGGTCCCGCAGCAGCCGCCCACGATGTTCAGGAGTCCCGCGCGCGCCCACTCGCCGATCTCGGCCGCCATGGCTTCCGGGGACTCGTCGTATTCGCCGAACGCGTTGGGCAGCCCGGCGTTGGGATGGGCGCTGACCGCGCAGTCGGCGTAGCCGGCCAGCTCCTCCACGTACTGGCGCAGCTGCTTCGCGCCCAGCGCGCAGTTGAACCCCATCGACAGCGGCTCGGCATGGCGCAGGGCATTGAAGAAGGCCTCGGCGGTCTGCCCGGAGAGGGTGCGGCCGGAGGCGTCGGTGATGGTGCCGGAGATCATCACCGGACGCACCTGGCCGCTGTCCTCGAAGTACTGCTGGATGGCGAATACCGCCGCCTTGGCGTTCAGGGTGTCGAAGATGGTCTCGATCAGCAGCAGGTCGGCACCGCCCTCGACCAGCGCCTTCGCGGCCTCGTAGTAGGTCGCGCGCAGTTCATCGAAGGTGACGTTGCGGAAACCCGGGTTGTTGACGTCCGGGCTCAGCGAGGCGGTGCGATTGGTGGGGCCCAGCACGCCGGCCACGAAGCGGGGACGGTCGGGCGTGGCCACGCGGTCGCAGGCCTCGCGCGCCAGGCGCGCGGCGGCGTAGTTGAGCTCCGGCACCAGGTCTTCCATGCCATAGTCTGCCTGGGAGACGGCGTTGGCATTGAAGGTGTTGGTCTCGATGATGTCCGCCCCGGCTTCCAGGTAGGCGAGGTGGATGTCGCGGATGAGGTCCGGGCGCGTGAGCGAGAGCAGGTCGTTGTTGCCCTTCAGCTCGCGGGGCCAGTCCGCGAACCGCGCCCCGCGGTAGTCGGCTTCCTCCAGGCCGTGGCGCTGGATCATGGTGCCCATGGCGCCGTCGAGGATCAGGATGCGCTCGGCCAGCAGGGCCCGGATGTCCGTGTTGCTGCTCATCGAGGTTTTTCCGCCGTTCAAACGATTCATTATATCTGTTCGATGAGAAAATGCCCGGCTCCCGCACTCCCGGTTGGGTTACAAGGGGGGACTTGGGTTGTGGACAAGCCTGTGGAAAACCTGTTGCGGGTTTGGGTAGAAGCTGTGCGTGGATCGGGACATCGCGCCGGAAATGCCGCCTTTGCCGGCCACGGCATCGTCTACCTTGACCACTATCGAGCGGGCCAGCCTGTGGATATTTCTGGGGAAAACCTGTGTCGGTTTGCCGTTGTCTGCCTGCGGGGGGCGTCAAGGTCTCGGCATGCGCGCCTAACTCCTTGAAAAATGGTCTTTGCCGAGGGCCAGGGTGACAACGGAATTCCGGCGACGTGCGCCTTGGGGCCCTGCCCGGGGTGTGGACAGATGGGGGCCGCAGCCGAACTCGCGAAGCGGTTGTCCGAGATTGGGGTAAGCTTCATAGTGTCGTCTTTGTTCAGCCACAATCCAGTTGCCGAGGAGCCCGCTGTTCTCCATGGAAATCCTGCTCATCCTCGTCGCACTGGCCATCCTGTTCGTCCTCATGCGCCTGCACGCGGCCTCCATCCGGAACCAGGAGGACGCACGGGATGAAGCGCCGGAGGCAGGGGACGAGGGCCCGTCGTCGCAAGCGTCCGAGGGTCACGGGGATCGGCGGGATCGGTGATGCGCACTGAACGATGGGCCCGCCAGGACTCGAACCTGGGACCAAGGGATTATGAGTCCCTGTGTAATGGATTATTTTGACCCTGTCTCCTCATACCCAAACAAGGACGAAAGATAAAAGGAGTGATC
>RFHK01000143.1 GCA_003695825.1 Gammaproteobacteria bacterium
GCGAGCACCAGGGCCGCGCTGGCCCCCAGGGGGCGTTGGAAGACCCGCGCCCAGGGCTCGCGCAGGTGACGCTGGCGGCGCACGTAGAGGGCGAAGCCCGTGGCCAGGACCACGAGGAGCCACAGGAGCACGTCCGTCCACAGGAAGACCGGCTTCATGACAGCCGCACCCGGGGATCGACCAGGCTGTAGGAGATGTCGGTCAACAGCAGCCCGAGGATGTAGAGAAAGGAACCCAGGAACACCATGGCGCGAACGATGGCGAAATCCTGCCGGTTGATGGCGTCGATGGTATAGCTCCCCAGGCCGGGAATGCCGAAGAAGGACTCCATGATCAGACTGCCCAGGAACAGCAGCGGCAGGATGGCCACGACATTGGTGAGGATGGGAATGAGGGCGTTGCGGAGCACGTGTCGGAACAGCACCCGGCTCTCGCGCAACCCCTTGGCACGGGCCGTGCGCACGTAGTCGCGCCCGAGTTCCTCGAGAAAGATGCTGCGGTAGAAGCGGCTGCTGGCCCCGACGGAGGAGAGCACACCGACCAGGACCGGCATCAGGGTGAACTTGAGCGCCAGCCAGCCGTGGTCGTAGCCGGAGATGGGCAGCAGCCGCATCACCTTGCCGATGACGTACTGCCCCACGATGATGTAGTAGAGTGCAGAGATCGACATGAGCACCACGCACAGCACCACGCCGCCCAGGTCGAGCCGCGTCCCCCGGAAGAAGGCCAGCAGCAGCGCGAAGGAGACGTAGACCAGCATGCCCAGTACCAGCGTGGGCAGGGCGATGAGCAGGCTCGGCCACATGCGCTGGCGGATGTCGTAGCCGATGTCGCGTCCACTGTCGGAACGGCCGAAGTCGAACAGGAACAGGCGCACCGACTTCTGGAAGAAGATGGTACGGGTCAACCGTGCCATGCCCTTCTCCCCGGCGTTGTAGAGGAGCGGCAGGTCATAGCCGTGCGCCTCCTTCCAGCGCGCGATGGCCTCGGGGGTGACCCGCTTCATGCCGAGCTGCATGCGTGCCATGTCGTCGGGCGGATTGACCACGAAGAAGAGCACGAAGGTGATGAGGTTGACCCCCACCAGGATGGGGATGGCATAGAGCAGGCGCCGCACGATGTAGGCGTACATCACTCGGCCTCCTCGCGTGCCGTGGCCAGCTCGTGCCGGCGATAACCGATCCAGGCCGGCAACACGGCCAGTACCAGCAGCAGGAGCAGCAGCCCCAGCGGCCAGAGCACCGGACGGTTCCACGCGCGCCGCAACCGCTCCCGCAATTGCGGGTCGATGCGCCGGTACTTGAGCGTATTGCGCGCGATCAGGTTCGGCTTCACGTTGTGGTACCACTGGTGGTAGAGGCTGAACTGCTTGGGGTAATAGCCCCAGGCCCAGGGCGCATCGTGACGCACGATCTCCAGCATGCGGTCGATGAGGGCCTGGCGTTCCGGCCCGTTGGGCAGGTTCCTCATGCGCTCGAACAGCCGGTCGTACTCGGGATTCGCGTAGTTGGCGGCGTTCTCGCCGTGGTGTTTCACCTTGCCGTTGGGCCCGTAGAGCAGGAAGAGGAAGTTCTCCGGGTCCGGGTAGTCCGCGTTCCAGCCCCACTGGAACATCTGCGCCGTGCCCTCGTTCATCTTCTCCTGGAAACGGTTGTAGTCGGTGTTGCGGATCACCAGCTGGATGTGCAGCTTCTCGAACTGCTTGCGGAACCAGTCGAACTGCGCCTTGGCGTCCGGGCCGCTGCCGGTGGTGTCGAGGTAGAGGATGAGTGGCTTGCCGGTCTTCGCGTCGCGGCCGTCGGGATAGCCGGCCTCGGCCAGCAGGCGCCGGGCCACGGAGAGCGGCTTGCGACGTGGGCCCTGCGGCGTCCAGTCGTAGACGTAGGGATTGATGCCCGCCTTGCCCTGCCGGTAACCGAAGATGCCGGGCGGCAAGGGTCCCTGGGCCGGCACGCCGCGGTCGTTGGTGAAGATGCTGATGTATTCCTCGTAGTCGAGCGCGATCGAGATGGCCAGGCGCAGCTTGCGGGCGCGCTCGTCAAGGCCGCCCACGACCGGGTCGAGCATATTGAAGCCGAAGTAGTAGACCGAGGGGGCCACGGCCGTGGAGAGCCGGATGCCCTTGGCCTGCATGGCCGGGCTCAGCTGCACCTCGCCGCCGCTGCCGACGCGCACGGCCTGGTCGAAGCTGTCCGAGGTGACGCCGGAAGTATCGTAGTAGCCCTGCAGGAACTTGTTCCAGTAGGGGATGTCCTCCTTCTCGAGGTTGAAGACGATGCTGTCGATGAACGGCAGGGTACGACCGGCATCGGCCAGCAATCCCCGCTCGGCGTCTCCCGGGGCGCCCTCGGCGGGATAGGGCTCGCCGCGGAAATAGGGATTGCGGTCCATGCGCATGCGCAGGTTGGGATTGTTCTCGGTGAGCATGTAGGGCCCCGTCCCGACCGGGTACCAGTCCAGCGTCAGGTTGCGCTCGGCCATGCCCGGCTGGCTGTAGAAGCGGTCGGCTTCCCAGGGCACGGGCGCGAAGAAGGGCATGGCCAGCCAGTAGAGAAACTGGGGATACTCCCCCTTGATCCGGACGCGGTAGGTGTAACGGTCCACCACCCGTGCCCCGGGAAAGTCGTACCGGCGAAGGTCCAGCCAGATGGCCTCGGGCGCCTCGCCGGCCTCGCGCCGGGCGTCGTAGTCCCGCTTGAGCCGCCGCCCAAGCTCGTCCAGGCCCTCGATGTACCGGCGCATGAGCCCGAAGATGGGGGAAAGCAGGCGGGGATGGGCCAGGCGCTTGATCTCGTACACATAGTCCGCCGCGGTCAGCTCGCGCGTCCCGGTGACCGGGAAGTCGGACAGGCGGTGCACGGACAGCAGGTCCCTCTCCTGCAGGTGGTGGTAGAGATAACCGCCCCGGGCATCCTTCGCGAAGCACGGGTGGGGCGCATAGCGGATGCCCGGCCGGATAGAAATCTCGTAGACCGTGGCGGCGATGCCTTTCCCGCCGGGGGGCCTGCGCGGCAGCCGGTGTCCCTGGGCGTCCTCGTACCAGACCTCGGGCATGCGCGCCGCGGCGCGGGGCACGAGCGTGTAGGGCCGTTTCAGGTAGTGGTACTGCAGCGGCGCCTCGTAGATCTGCTCGATGAAGGTCCACTCGTTGGAACTGTAGGAGCGGGCCGGGTCGAGATGCTTGGGACGCTCGCTGAAGGAAGAATAGAGGATGTTCTTCCCGTCCTGGCTGGCTGGATAGGGATCGTTCCAGGGACGGTCGCTGCAGCCCGCGGCGAAGAGCACGAGCAGCAATAGGATGGAGCTCCGCATGCGTCGCAGCTTGCGCATCGGGTGATTATATCGACTCCATCACGCGCACATCAGAACCGCCGGCCGCCCGGCAGGTGCAGTGGATGGCGCTTTTCGCGAAAGAAAGGCACGAGCACCATGCCGGCGATGAAGCCGCCGATGTGGGCACCGAACGCCACACCCCCCTCCTGGCCGGACGCGGCCAGCGAGCTGATGAGTTGCATGACGAACCAGAAACCGAGCACGAAGGCGGCCGGCACGCTCAGGGTCTCCAGGAGGAAGCCGATCGGAATGAGCACGAGCACGCGTGCGCGCGGATAGAGCAGCAGGTAGGCCCCGAGCACCCCGGAGATGGCCCCGCTGGCCCCCACCATGGGTACGGTGGAGTCGGGATCCGGCAGGGCCTGGGCCAGGGCCGCCGCCACGCCGCAGAGCAGGTAGAAGACGAGGAAACGCCCATGGCCCATGGCGTCTTCCACGTTGTTGCCGAAGATCCACAGGTAGAGCATGTTGCCGATCAGGTGCATCCAGCCGCCGTGGAGGAACATGGAGGTGAACACCGTCGCCACCGGGGGCACCAGGGCGAGTTCCGGGGAGAGCTGCGCCTTGCCGAAGAGCGTGGCCGGGATGAGCCCCAGCGCGTAGACCGCCCGCTGCATGTGCCGGCCCTGGCCGACTTCCCAGAGAAAGACCAGCACGCACAGCACGATGAGCGTCACCGTGACGATCGGTGGCCGCTCGGTGGGGTTGTCGTCGTGCAACGGAATCATGCCATGGCCCTCCACGGTGACCGGAGCGCAAGGATACCAGCTTCCCGCCGTCCTTCCCCCCTCGATGCGCTGGAATCCCGGCCCGGATTCCGGTACCGTTCGCGCAGGTTTTTCGAGACGGAGGATCCGCCATGGGGTTTCTCGCCGGCCGGAAGGCCCTGGTCGTGGGCGTGGCCAGCAACCGCTCCATCGCCTGGGGCATCGCCCGCGCCATGCACCGGGAAGGGGCCGAGATCGCGCTCACCTACCAGAACGACAAGCTCAAAGGCCGGGTGGAAAAGCTCGCCGCCGAGCTGGGCTCGGAGTTCGTGCTGCCCTGTGACGTCACCGACGACGCCCAGATCGAGGCCGTGTTCGCGGCCCTCGGCGAGCACTGGGGTGGCCTGGACATCCTCGTCCACTCGGTCGCCTTCGCCCCCCGCGAGGCGCTCGAGGGCCGCTACATCGACAGCGTCACCCGCGAGAA
>RFHK01000023.1 GCA_003695825.1 Gammaproteobacteria bacterium
CCCCTGCACTCGTGGCTGGCCTGGATGCCCTCGGTGCTCGGCGCGGCCTGCTGGCCGCTGGTCTATTTCCTGCTGCGCCGCCTGCGGCGCAGCTTCCGCGTCCGCTAGCGCCCGCCCGGCATGTCCCGCCCCATCCCGCTCAAGGACAACCTGCTCGAGAGCCGCCTGTTCCTGCACCGCGTGGCGGCGGCGCTGGTGGCCTGCCTGCTGCTGCTGGGCATTCTGGTCGCCCGCCTGGTGTACCTGCAGGTGATCGCCCACGACCACTACCGGACCCTCTCGGAGAAGAACCGCATCAAGACCGAGCCCCTGCCGCCCAACCGCGGGCTCATCTACGACGCCCGTGGCATCCTGCTGGCCGAGAACCTGCCCTCGTACCGGCTGGTCATCATCCCGGAGCAGGTCCCGGACATGGAAGACACCCTGCGCCGTCTCGCCCGGGTGATCGAGATCCGCCCCGACGACCTCGAACGCTTCCGCCGCCTGCTGGCCCGCTCCCGCCGTTTCGAGGCCGTCCCCATCCGCCTCAACCTGAGCGACGCGGAAGTGGCCCGCTTCGCGGTGGAACGCTACGACTTCCCGGGGGTCGACATCCAGGCCGCCCTCACCCGCCACTATCCCCTGGGTCCGCTCACCGCCCACGTGGTGGGCTACGTGGGACGGATCAACGAACGGGACCTCCAGCGCCTCGATCCCGCCAACTACCGCGGCAGTACCCACACCGGCAAGACCGGCATCGAGCGCACCTACGAGAGCGTGCTGCACGGCACCGTGGGCTACCGGCAGGTCGAGACCAACGCCCAGGGACGCCCCCTGCGGGAGATCAGCCGCCAGCCACCCATTCCCGGCAGCAACCTGCATCTCACGCTCGACGTGCGCCTGCAGGCCGCCGCCGCCGAGGCCTTCGGTGACCGGAACGGGGCGGCGGTGGCCATCGATCCGCGCACCGGGGCCGTCCTGGCCATGGTCAGCCAGCCCGGCTTCGATCCCGACCCCTTCGTGCGCGGCATCCCGCTCAAGGCCTACCGGGCCCTGCAACGGGATCCCGACCGCCCCCTGTTCGACCGGGCCCTGCGCGGGCAATACCCCCCGGGCTCCACCCTCAAGCCCTTCGTGGCCCTGGCCGGCCTGGAACTGGGGCTGATCACGCCCCGCAGCACCACCTGGTGCCCGGGCTACTACCAGCTCCCCGGCAAGGAGCACAAGTACCGGGACTGGAAACGCTGGGGACACGGCCTGATGAACCTGCGCAGCGCCATCGCCCAGTCCTGCGACGTCTACTTCTACGACCTGGCCCGCTCACTGGGCATCGACCGCATGCACGACTTCCTGGCCCGCTTCGGGTTCGGGCGCCGCACGGGGATCGACCTCGTCGGCGAGGCCTCCGGCCTGCTCCCCTCGAGCGCCTGGAAACGCCGCGTCCACCACCAGCCCTGGTTCCCCGGCGAGACCCTGATCGCGGGCATCGGCCAGGGGTTCGACCTCGCCACCCCCCTGCAACTGGCCGTGGCCACCGCCACGCTGGCCACCTACGGGCGCTACCACCGCCCCTACGTGGTGGCCGAGATCCAGCAGCCCGGCGAACCCCCGGTCCACCTGCCGCACGATCCGCCCGTCGTCCTGCCGGTGCACGACCGGCACAACTGGCAGGAGGTGATCCGCGCCATGGTGGAGGTGGTCCACGGGCGCCACGGCACTGCGCAGCGGGTCGGGAAGGGCATCCACGGTTTCCACATCGCCGGCAAGACCGGAACCGCGCAGGTCTTCGGCCTGCCCCAGGAAGAGAAGTACGATGCCCGGAAGCTGGAGGAGAAATTACGGGATCATGCGCTGTTCATCGCCTTCGCCCCGGCACGCGATCCCCGCATCGCGGTGGCGGTGGTGGTCGAGCACGGGGGCTCCGGCGGGGCCGTCGCCGGTCCCATTGCACGCCGCATCCTGGACCGCTATTTTGCCGATCATCCCCTCACCCGGGATGCCGGCAACTCGCGGACCGTGCACGATATGACGACACACCGGAAAGAGACCGTCCGCGTGCCCGATCACGCGGCCGCCCCCATCCAGGTCCGACAGGCTGCCAGGAGTACCGAACGACGATGAGCATGCTGCAGGCCGAACTGCATCCGGGCTCGGGTACCCGCGTGGGCTGGCTCCAGCGACTGCACATCGACGGGGTGCTGCTCGTGGGACTGCTGCTGCTCTCGGGGGCCGGGCTGATCATCCTCTACAGCGCCAGCGGCCGCAACGAGGCCGTGATGCTGCGCCAGCTCGTGCGACTGGCCGTGGCCTATGGCACCCTGTTCGTGGTGGCCCAGATCCCGCCGGGGTTGATCCGGCGCTGGGCACCCTGGCTGTTCGGGCTCGGCATCGGCCTGCTGGTGGCCGTACTGGTCTTCGGTGACATCGGGAAGGGTGCGCGGCGCTGGCTCGACCTGGGTTTCGTGCGCTTCCAGCCCTCGGAGATGATGAAACTCACCGTGCCCGCGATGGTCGCCTGGTACCTGGCCGACGTGCGCCTTCCCCCCTCGCCGGGGCGCATCGCGGTCTGCGGGTTCCTCATCCTGCTGCCGACCCTGCTGATCGCCAAGCAGCCGGACCTAGGCACCGCCCTGCTGATCGCCAGCTCCGGGTTCTTCGTCCTCTTCCTGGCCGGCATCTCCTGGCGCCTGCTGGGTGCACTGGCGCTGCTCGCGGCCGCCGCCCTGCCGGTCGTCTGGTACCTCATGCACGACTACCAGCGCCAGCGGGTACTGACCTTCCTCCACCCGGAAGCCGACCCGCTCGGCGCCGGCTACCACATCATCCAGTCCAAGATCGCCATCGGTTCGGGCGGGCTCTACGGCAAGGGCTGGCTGAACGGCACCCAGGCGCAGCTGGATTTCCTCCCCGAGCGTTCCACCGATTTCATCTTCGCCGTGCTCGGGGAGGAGTTCGGGTTGCTCGGCATCCTCGTGGTGCTCGCGCTCTACCTCCTCGTCCTGCTGCGCAGCCTGGTCATCTCCACCCAGGCCCAGGACAGCTTCACCCGCCTGCTGGGCGGCAGCCTGGCGCTGACCTTCTTCGTCTACCTGTTCGTCAACACCGGGATGGTCACGGGGCTGTTGCCGGTGGTGGGCCTGCCCCTGCCGCTCATCAGCTACGGCGGCACCTCCATGGTGACCCTCATGGCCGGTTTCGGTATGCTCATGTCCATTCACACGCACCGGAAACTCCTGCCGGGCTGAGATCCGGATATGCGCCCCCTGTGGATCCTCCTGCTTCTATCGTGCCTGGGCACGCCCGCGGTGACCGCCGCGCCTGCCCCGGGAGACGTACCCGATCATTTCCCGGAAACGGTCCTATCCGACTTTGCCCGCCGGGTGGCGCGCGAGCGGCACCTGCCCGAGGACTGGGTGCGCAAGGTACTCGCCCAGGCCCACCCGCAACCCCGCATCCTCCAGGCCATGGCGCGGCCGGCGGAGGCCCTGCCCTGGTACCGGTACCGTCCGATCTTCGTCAACCCCTCCCGCATCGACGCGGGCATCGCCTTCTGGGACGCCCATGCCCGGTTGCTCGACCGGATCGCCCGGACCTACGACGTGGACATCCCCTACGTGGTCGCGATCCTCGGGGTCGAGACCCGCTACGGCCGGCACACCGGCCGCTTCCGGGTACTGGACGCCCTGGCCACCCTGGCCTTCGACTACCCGCCCCGGTCCCGCTACTTCCGCCACGAGCTGGCGGAGTTTCTCTCCCTGGTCCACGAGGAATCGCTCGATCCGTTGCGACTGAAGGGTTCCTATGCCGGGGCCATGGGCGGCGGCCAGTTCATGCCCAGCAGCTACCGGACCTATGCCGTGGACTTCGACGGCGACGGCGTGCGTGACCTCTGGGATTCGCCGGCCGACATCCTGGCCAGCGTGGCGAACTACCTGCATGCCTACGGTTGGCAGGCCGGCGGGCCGGTGGCGGCACCCGCCCGGGTGCAGGACCCGGCCGCGAAGCCGGTGCTGGAGGAGGCCGGCCTGCCGCCGCGCCTGCCGCTCGGCAGCCTCCTGCAGCGGGGCGTGCACGTCGAGGCCCGGATCCCGGAGCGGGAACCCGCCGCCCTCCTCGCCCTCGAAGACGACGGAGGAACCGAGTACTGGGTGGTGTTCCACAACTTTCACGTGATCACGCGCTACAACCGCAGCCCCCTCTACGCAATGGCCGTGCACCAGCTGGCCCAGGCCATCCGCGCGGGACGCGAACACGCACGGCTCGACGACCAATGAGACTGAATGCAGACACCAGCCCGGCCGATATCCTGTGCATGAACGCGCACCTGCGACGCCTCCCCTGCCTGCTGCTCGCCGCCCTGCTGGGTGGTTGCAGTACCGGTGTGCGTGACGGGGGGCCGCACCACCCGGTCGACGTCTCGCGTATCCCCGACGCCGTCCCCCGTCCCGAACCCCGCAGCCGCTACGGCAATCCCCCCTCCTACGTGGTCGCGGGCCGCCGGTACTACGTGATGCGCAGCAGCCGGGGGTATGTCGCTCGCGGGATCGCCTCCTGGTACGGCACCAAGTTCCACGGCCGCCGCACCGCCAGCGGCGAACCCTACGACATGTACAAGATGACCGCGGCGCACCGCACCCTGCCGATCCCGACCTACGTGCGCGTCACCAACCTGGAGAACGGCCGTTCCGTGGTGGTGCGGGTCAACGACCGCGGCCCCTTTCACGCCAACCGCCTGATCGACCTCTCCTGGGCGGCGGCGGCCAAGCTGGGCATGCTCGGCAAGGGCACGGCCCTCGTGGAAGTGCGCGCCCTGGATCCCACCCGTCCCACACCGCACCGGGACACTACCGTTCGGCCGCACGCCGCGCACGTCCCCCGGCTGTACCTGCAGGTCGGGGCCTTCGTGAGCCGCGCCAACGCCGAACGGCTGCTGGAGCACCTGGACGTGGCGCATGCCTTCATCGCCCCCGGGCTGAGCCACCAGCAGCGGGTGTACCGGGTGCGCATCGGCCCCCTGCCGAGCGTCGAGGCGGCCGATGCCCTCGCCCGCCGCCTGGAGGCGCGTGGCCTTCGCGATGCCCATGTCGTGATCGATTGAAAATGGCCGACAGGGCGAGGACAATGCAAGGCCTCGTGACGACCCATCGTTCGCTCGTTCGAACCGACATGCAGGCTTCCAGGATGTTGCGCGCGCCTCTCCTTCTGCTGCTGTGGCTGTGGCTGAACCTCGCGGCGGCCGCCGCGCCCCTCCCGGTGCCGAGCCCGCCGGACGTGGGCGCGCGCGCCTGGCTGCTCATGGACTATCACAGCGGGCGGGTGCTGGCGGAGAAGAACGCCGACCAGCCGCTCCCCCCGGCCAGCCTCACCAAGCTGATGACGGCCTACGTGGTCTTCCGCGAGCTCGAGGAGGGCACCCTGCACCTCGACGACCCCGTCACCATCAGCGAGAAGGCCTGGCGCACCGAGGGCTCGCGCATGTTCGTGGAGGTGGGCTCGAAGGTGAAGGTGCGCGACCTGCTCCAGGGCATGATCGTGCAGAGCGGCAACGACGCCACCGTGGCCCTGGCCGAGCACGTCGCCGGCACCGAGGCCACCTTCGCCGAGTACATGAACCGCTTCGCCCAGGAGCTCGGCATGACCCACAGCCACTTCGTGAACAGCACGGGCATGCCCGATCCCGACCACTATGTCACGGCACGCGACGTCGCACACCTGGCCGCCGCCCTCATCCGGGACTTCCCCGAGTACTACAAGTGGTTCTCGGAGAAGACGTTCACCTGGAACGGCATCACCCAGCACAACCGCAACCGCCTGCTGTGGCAGGATCCCTCGGTGGACGGCCTCAAGACCGGGCACACGGAGAAGGCCGGCTACTGCCTGGTGACCTCCGCCAAGCGGGGCGGCATGCGCCTGATCTCCGTGGTCATGGGGGCCCGCAGCGACCGCCACCGCACCCAGGCCAGCCAGGCCCTGCTCAACTACGGTTTCCGGTTCTTCGAGACCCACAAGCTCTACGACGCCGGCCAGAAACTCGCCGACATGCGGGTCTGGAAGGGGCGCGTCACGCAACTGCCCGTGGGGCCGGCACGGGCCGTCTACGTCACCATCCCGCGGGGCCGCTACAAGGATCTCAAGGCCCACATGCGCCTGCGCCCGCGCCTGGTGGCGCCCGTGGCCCGGGGGCACGAGGTGGGGCGCATCGAGATCGACCTCGACGACGAGACCGTCCAGGAAGTCCCGCTGGTCGCCCTGCAGGAGGTCCCCGAGGGGGGATTCTGGCAGCGCGTCAAGGACGAGATCCTGCTCTACTTCGAGTGATGGCCCTCTGCTACCTCAACGGGGAGTTCCTGCCGCTGGAACGCGCCTGCGTTCCGGTCATGGACCGGGGCTTCCTCTTCGGGGACGGGGCCTACGAGGTGGTCCCGGCCTATGGTCGCCGCCTGTTCCGCCTCCAGGCCCACCTGGAGCGCCTCGCCAACAGCCTGCATGCCCTGCGCATTCCCAACCCCCTCGAACCGGACGCCTGGCGTACACTGCTCGAGACGCTGGTGCAACGCAACGAGGGAGAGGACCAGTCGGTCTACCTGCAGGTCACCCGCGGCGTCTTCCCGAAACGGGACCATGCCTTCGGCGGGCAAGCGGTCAGACCGACCCTGTTCGCCATGAGCCACCCCATTCCCGCGCCGGATCCCGGGATCGCCGCCCAAGGTATCGCCGCGGTGACATTGGAGGACATCCGCTGGGCCTGGTGCAACGTCAAGGCCATCACCCTGCTGCCCAATGCCCTGCTGCGCCAGCAGGCCATAGACGCCGGCGCCGCCGAGGCCCTCCTGGTGCGGGAGGGGCGGGTCCTGGAAGGTGCCGCCAGCAACCTGTTCCTCGTGCGCCAGGGGGTGCTCGTGACGCCACCGAAGTCCCACCTGCTGCTGCCCGGCATCACCCGGGACCTGGTGCTCGAACTGGCCCACCGGGCGGGCATACCGACCGAGGAACGCGACATCCCCGCCGGGGAACTGCGCCAGGCCGACGAGCTCTGGATCACGAGTTCCACGCGCGAGATCGTGCCGGTGACGCGGCTCGACGGGGCGGCGGTCGGAGACGGCCGGCCCGGTCCCCTCTATCGGCGGCTGCACGGCCTCTACCAGGAGTACAAGGCGGCCTTCCGGCGCGGGGAGGTCGAGGGGGAAGGCTGACCGACCCGTGCTGCGGAACGGTCCCTCTCAACCCCTGCGTTCCCGCGCCCCATGCAGGGCGAGGAACTGCCGTTCCAGCTCGGCCAGCTTCTTCTCGGTCTCGGCCAGCTGCGCTTCCTTGTGCGCCAGCCGTTCCTCGAGCAGGGCGCGCTCCTGGGCATGGGCCTGTTCCGTCTCCAGTTCCTGGCGCAGGAGCATCGAGATTTGCTTGGCCAGGAATTCGTTTTCCTCCTCCAGGCGCACCACCTGTTCCTTGAGCGTCAACCGGGCCTGCTCGAGTTCCTCGAGGATCTCCCGGAACGGCCGGGTGCCGTCCAGCCCGGTGGCCTCCTGGAGCTGGGCCTGCAGCTCGCGGATCAGTTCCGCCTGGCGGGCGTAGTTGCGCCGCAGCACCAGCAGGCGCTGCCCCATGCTCGAACTCAAGGCCGAGAAGTTCTCCTGGGACAGGTCCGACGGTTCCAGGTCCGGGCCGGCACGCAACATCCGGTCGAGGGTCTCCTCGACCTCCGCCATCTCCGCACTCAGCCGCCGGTTCTCTTCCTCGAGGTGAGTGAGCAGCGAACTGAGCTCACGCGGCCGCTGGGCGTCGGGAAGCCGCTCCACGGCATCCCGCAACCGGGTGTTGAGCGAGCGGCTGTTCTCCAGCCGCTCCTTGGTCTCGAAGAAGAGTTCGCGGAACTTCTCGAGGTTGTCGATGCGCTGGCGGGCGGCCTGGAGCTGTTCGCTCAGGCGGGCGGCGCGCTGCCGCTCCCGGGCCAGCTCGGACTCCAGTCGACGGTGCGGAACCAGGCGCGCGGCGCGCCGGGTGAACTCGTGCCAGAAATCCCGGCCGGATGCGCGTGCCGCCTGCCGGGACTCGAGCTCCACGCGCAACCAGGCCAACCGGCGTTCGAGGAGCGGCACCGGGACGATGTCTCCCTGGTGCTGGCGACCGGCGTCTCTCCGGCGTTCCGTTGCCTCGATCTGGCTGCGCAGCCAGTGCTCGACCCCGGCCTCCGTCACCTCGTCGCCGTCGTGCGACCGGGCACCGCGACGCTTCCAGAACTGCCAGGCCTGCCAGGCGAGCAGCACCAGCAGGACCTCCAGCAGGACCAGGAACCACCACAAGGGCACTTGAATGTTGCCGTCCATCGTTCCCCCCTGCCTGATCCCAGGCATCCCCCCCTGCAGGCAACAGGCCCGACCCGCCACATGCACCCGGGTGATACGGGCGGCCTGTACGCCGGCCCGCGCGGGCTTCCACGGGCGAGTGGGTGTCTTCGAAGGCTATACCTTGTAGCGCCCGCCGCCAACCCCGTGCCGGGATGGGATGGGCCCGCCTCGCCCGGGTTCGCGGACATGGTGCGCAACAGCGCCCGCGAATTGTGGTAGCCTGCGGGCATTCACGACCTTATCGACCGGGTTGGTGGTTCCTTCAGTGACGCAAGCACACCAGGGTCCGCTCCAGTTTCCCTGCGACTTTCCCATCAAGGTGATGGGACGGGCCTCGTCGTCCTTCGAACTGAAGGTGGTGGAGATCGTGCGTCGCCACGTTCCCGACCTGGGCGAGGGCGCGGTCCGCAGCCGGCTGAGCCGCGAAGGCAAGTTCGTATCGATCACCGTGACCATCCGGGCTCGCAGCCGGGAACAGCTCGATGCCCTCTATCGAGAACTCACCGCCGACGAAGATATCCTGATGGTGCTCTGAGGCATGGCGAAACTCCTGTTGCGCACTGCCGCCGGACTTCAGCCCTACGGGCCCGTCTGGACCGCCATGCAGCGCTTCACCGAGACCCGCACGGAAGGCACCCCGGACGAGGTCTGGCTGCTCGAACACACCCCCGTCTTCACCCTGGGACGGAACGCGCGCGAGGAGTACCTGCACGATGCCGGCGACATCGAGGTGGTACGCACCGACCGGGGCGGCCAGGTGACCTATCACGGACCCGGACAGATCCTGCTCTATACCCTGCTCGACCTGAAACGGCACGGGCTGGGGGTGCGCGGGCTGGTGGACCTCCTGGAAGGGGTCGCCATCGAATTGCTCGGTGAATACGGCATCGAGGCCCATGCCCGCCCCGAGGCGCCCGGCGTCTATGTCGGCGAGGCCAAAATCGCCGCACTCGGCCTGCGCGTGCGCCGCGGCTGCAGTTACCACGGCCTGGCCTTCAACGTGGACATGGACCTTTCCCCTTTCGATCGGATCGATCCCTGCGGCTACCGGGGCCTGCCGGTCACCGACCTGAAACGCCTCGGCATTACCGATATCACCCCCATGGCAGCGGGAAGACGCCTCGCCGGTCACCTTGCCCGTCGGCTCGGCGTTATGCTTGAGGAAGGGAGAGTTTTACAGCCATGAAAGACAGCCACGAAATCCACGAAAACCATGAAAAGGGAGTGAGCCACGGAAAAACTGGAGTTACCCCGCTTCAGTGGACAGTTTCACATTTGGGGGCTGAGCCCCGCCCTTCTGCTGGGCATGCTGCCGCTCGAGGCTGATTGGGGACAGATGGCCAAGCGCTGAATGCCGACGATGCGGATTGTACCAACCCTCGATGAACTCGAAGATGGCTCGCTCCGCCTCGGCACGCAGTTCGGCATGGATGCGAGGGACGCCGTAGGTCCCGCGAGAGCGCACGTGGATCGCCTCAATCCGCTCGGCCAGCTCGGCATCCCGTCGTGCCCTGGCCGACTCGGGACGCCTCAGCCACGCATAGAACCCGCTCGTGGAGACACCGAGCAGCCGGCACATCGTGGCAACAGGGTAATCGGCCCGATTCACCTTCTACGGTCTCGATGATTTCGGCGGCACCGAGTCGGTCTCCTCCCGCGATACCTGCCCGCGGCTTTTGCCAGAATCTCCCGTTCGATCTTGAGCTGGCGGTTCTCTCCCGTCACAGCCGCTGCAGCTCCTCCCGCTCCGCGCTCGTCAGGCCATCCTCACGGCGGCCCTCGTCACGGTCGGCTTCTTGACCCAGTTGCGGATACTCTCCGCCGTCGGCTCGAACTCCCGGGCCAGGGACTCCGGCGTCCGACCCGCCCGCACCAGCTCGACCATCTGCCGCCGGAACTCCGGCGGATACGGTTTCCTCGTCTTACCCATTTCCAGACACCGCCTCTCAAATCATCAGGTGTCCACGAAAACGGGTCAAGTCCAAAGATGTAAAGGGAAGATGTCTTGGGCGGTGGTCTCGGGAAAGAGGATGTCCGAGGAGGACAAGAACCATCAGCGAACCTTTTGAAGGCGTATGAAGGTATCGATAGGTGCTGGCGACCGGATGTAGGAGGTCGTCGGCAAACTTGTGACGGTAGTCCCGACCAGGGGGCAGATGAGTTATAATTAAACGGTTTAGTCCTGAAGATTCCATTGATGCGGCGCAGATCGTGTTCGGGACGATGCGGAATTTGTAACACCAAGTGCCTTATAGGAGGTCAGTCAACGATGTTTCGCAAAAGTATCGTATCTGCCATGCTCGGGGGATCCCTTCTCCTGGCCGGTTGTGCTACCACTCTGACACCCGAGCAGGAAGCTCAACTCAGGCGTGCGCAGGAAGAATATGCCAGGCGCATGCAGCAGCTGGTCGAACAACGAATGGCACAACAACGTGCGCAGCAGAACCACATTTCGACTCATCAGCAGGGAGAACATGCTGGATCCACGCAGATTGTTCGTAACGCATCCGAAGTCGCAGCGGTACCCGTCCAACCTACCGAGCAGGAGCTTGCCAGAAGAATTGATGAAGCACGAAATACCGGTCAGGAATACCACCATCAGATTCAGCGTGTCCGCGACGGTCTGGAGATCGATGGGAAAGTCTATGTGGACCCGGAGGGGGAGCTTGTCGCTGCGGGTTTCGATATGGTGTCCGGAGATGTGACCTACGTTGTTCGGGACGAGGCCAGCGATGAACGGTTTGCTGTAAACTACATGCACGTATCCACGCAGGAGCCGATTCGGATAGGTACGATCAGACGCAGGGGCAGCGGGTTTGCTTTCGAGAGTGTGACCGGAAAGCGGTTGTCGGGAGACGAGATCATTCCGGCTTCGCGTGGAATCGTCATGATACGCGGCGTCAACGTCTTTCTTTATCAACCGGGAGAAAAGCTGCTTCGTGTACGTGTGCCCGAGGGCTACCATGTGGCCAGGCTCCAACGAGGCGATGTTGCATCCACGCACCGTATTCTGATCGAAAAGGATGCTCCCAAGGAGAATTCAGGAGCGGAGCTGATATCGATTCTTGGTGCACTCGGGAATACGCTGGGGATGAATCGTGCGGATCATTATGCGTTGTTGGACATAGATACGGGTAAGGCAAAATTCTTCGATATTCACATTCAGGGGAAAAAGGTTTCGACAGGAACAGGATGCGTGCAACGGAGTTACCTTGTGCGTGAATGCAGCGGAAGCGTAAGTTATGAATCCCTCTATGAACCCACCGGCATGCGCAACTCTGGGCATTATTATTGGCGCCTGTCCTGGTTCAGGACACCCGAGGGTGTATTTGCCATCGTGCAAGAAGCCGGTACCAAGGATATCAACATGTACAATCTGGACACAGATGAGATGGCCAACCTGTTTCATCGTGGCCTCGGCATTGCCTGGTTTGACGTCCTGCGCGACAGAAACGGGATGATCTCCGTTTCGGCACAGATGGGGTTCAAAAAGCAGCGAATCGATGATGCGATTGCCTATTTCGAACAGCACAAGACCATTCAGACGGCTTCGAAGGACACCGGAAAGGAGAAGAGCGGAAATTGATGCATGCACAGGGAACTGAAAGTTCTGAGGTGGCAGCCTGTCGGACTTTGGCTAAATCTACTGTGCAGGTAGGAGAGCGGCTCGAATCTCACCGATTTCTCGTTGCGTAGTGCCCACTATGTGCCTCGCAATCGTGAAAATTCATTCTCGCTCTTCCGGCTTGCTCGCTACGATCTCCAAAATCCGACAGGCTGCTAGCGTTTGTTCTCGGGACTGCCTGTTTTGATGGATGATTGGGTCTTCACCAGATTGTATGGGCACGCCTGATCACTGGATGCCTTCCGGATAGAGGTCGAGACCGCCCAGGTGGAAGTAGATCGCCGTCTTGAACCGCTCCTTGTTCAGGAAGCCTCGGCTGCGAACCTTGATCAACTTGATCTTGCTGATCATGCTCCCGGCATAACCATCGTTGGCCTTCAACACGACGGCGTTGATGATTCCCCACAAAGGCTTCTTGATCATGCGCGCCATCTGCATGACCGGTTCCAGGCGACTACGGATCGCCCAACCATACCAGCGTTTCCATCCCTTCTCCGCCCAGGTGCGGCTGACATACCCCCACAGCGACATTGCCAGCTCCTTGATCGCCCAGGCCCGTGCCGTCGTCAGCGTACTGCGGGCAAGCTCACCGAAAATCCGTTCGATCACCAGCGCCTCGAACAGTGCCGTGGATCCGAATCCTTTGCATCGCCCGGCTTGCGCGCGATCACCTGCACCACGGCGCCGCGCCCGGTGTGGTAGATGCCTTCGATGACATCCCGTTCGAGTTCGGCAGCGTGCACGAAATCGAGTCCATCGAGTTCCTCCTTCAGCCGCTCCAGGGTCATGGTCAGTTCCGGGATCGGCGGACCGCCGGTGCCCAGTTCGATCTGCCGGGGCATATAGGCTTCCAGAAGAAGGATGCCGCCCGGCTTCAGGCCTTCCACGACGGCTCGATGCAGGCGCTCGCGCAGTTCAGGCGGGACATGGCAAAAGATGGAGACGATGTTGTCCCAGGCGCCGGGATCGATTCCGAATTCGGCGAGGTCGCAGTGAACGCAGTCGATCTCGACTCCGCGACGTTCCGCCAGCTGCCGGGCCTTGTCCAACCCGACGCGAGAGGCATCGATTGCTGTGACCTGGTGCCCCTGTTCGACAAGAAACACGGCATTGCGTCCCTCGCCTTCGGCCAGACACAGGGTCCGGCCTGGTCGCAATCGCTCGACGTGCTGGCGCAGGAAGTCGTTGGGTGCCGTGCCATAGACATATTCTTTCGTGGCGTAGCGTTCGTCCCAGTCGATCATGGCCTGGTTTCGTCCCCTCTTGCAGAATCCTTTCCTCCATTGGCGGTGCGCAGCCGATCCGCCAGACCGCTGGCACGCCGGGTCACGGAGTCGATGCCGGCGTTCCAGCTCTCGGGCGTGGCGAGGATGCATACCTGATCCCGGGCGCGCGTGAGTGCAGTATAGACGAG
>RFHK01000144.1 GCA_003695825.1 Gammaproteobacteria bacterium
CGCACGGGGTTGCCGGTGTGCACCGGGTGCAGCCGCGGCGGCAGGCTGCCCGGAAAGGCCTCCATCGCCACCCGGGCCAGGGGCGCGAGCAGGCGGTTGGTCAGCCCGGCGATGGCGTTCTGCTCGTGGATGTAGAGCGGGCGCCGCAGGAGCCAGGCGGCCAGCCCGCCGGGACCGGTGACGTACCCGCCCATGCCCAGCACCGCGCGCGGCCGGAGCCGGAGCATCAGCCAGCCGGCCTCGAGCACCGAGCGCGCCAGCATGAAGGGCGCGGTGAGGCGGGCGAGCGGCGACTTGCCCCGCAGTCCCCGGGCATGGATGCGGTGCAGCGGGATCCCGGTGGGCGGAATGGCCCGGTTCTCCAGGCCCCGCGGCGTGCCCAGCCAGCGCACCGGGACGCCCCGCGCGCGCAGGACCTCGGCCACCGCCAGCCCCGGGAAGACGTGCCCCCCGGTACCCCCGGCCATGATCAGCACGGGACGCGCCAGGCTCATGGCCGTCCCCTCCCGCCGGTGGCGAGCGGCCGCCGGCGTGCCGTCACCGCGTGGATGCTCTCGCGCGACTCCAGGTCGATGCGGGCGAGCAGGGCCACGAGCACGCAATCGAGCACCAGGGCACTGCCCCCGTAGCTGACGAAGGGCAACGCCAACCCCTTGGTGGGCAGCAACCCCATGTTGACGCCCAGGTTGATCACCGCTTGCAGGCCCAGCCAGGTCCCGAGCCCCCCGGCGAGCCAGGCCGAGAAAGGCTGGTCCGCCGCGCGGGCCGCGGCCGCGACGCGAAAGGCACGCCAGACCAGCAGCGCGAACAGGCCGATCACCACCGTCACGCCGACCAGGCCGGTCTCCTCGGCCAGGATGGCGAAGACGAAATCCGTGTGGGCCTCCGGCAGGTAGTAGAGCTTCTGGATGCTCTCGCCCAGCCCGGCGCCGAACCAGGCGCCGCGGCCGATGGCGATCAGCGACTGGGTGAGCTGGAACCCGGCCCCGTAGGGATCGGCCCAGGGATCGATGAAGGCCGTCAGGCGGTGCAGGCGATAGGGCGAGGCGACCGCCAGCACGCCGAGCGCGGCGGCGGCGCCGGCCAGGATGAGGAGGAACTGCCACCAGGGCACCCCGGCCAGCCACAGCATGGCGAAGGCCGTGGCCACGAGCACCACCGTGGCCCCGAAGTCGGGCTCGGCGAGCAGCAGCAGCGCCGCCAGGCTGAGCACCGCCAGGGGCTTGAGGAAGCCGCGGAACTGCGACTGCACCTCCTCGGCGCGCCGCACCAGGTACCCGGCCAGGTAGACGAGCAGGAAGAGGCGCGCGGGCTCCGAGGCCTGCAGGCGCAGCGGCCCCAGCACCAGCCAGCGGGTGCTGCCGTTGACGGTGTGGCCGAGCCCCGGGACGAAGACCAGTGCCAAGAGCCCGAGGGCCACGAACAGCAGCCCCACCCCGGCGCGTTCCCACCAGGCCATGCGCAGGCGCAGCACGCCCAGCCCGAGCACCGTCCCCACCAGCAGGTGCCCGACCTGGCGCCACAGCCGGCCGAGGGGGTGGGCCTGTCCGGAGAGGTCGTTCATGGAGGTGCTCGCCACCATCACCAGCCCGATGGCGGCCAGCGCCAGCGCCGTGCCCAGCAGCACCGGGTCCAGCCGCGCGAGGCGGGGATCGGCGAGCGGGGGGAGGCGGCGAGCGGCCAGGGTCATTCCTCGAGCCTCCGCACGGCCTCGATGAAACGGTCGCCGCGCTCGCGGTAGTCGCGGAACATGTCGAAGCTGGCACAGGCGGGCGAGAGCAGCACGGCGTCGCCGGGCCGGGCCAGCTCGGCGGCGCGCGCCACCGCCGCTTCCATGGAATCGGCGAAGACCACCGGCACGCAACGGCCGACGGCGGCGGCGAGCTTCCCGCGCGCCTCGCCGATCAGCACCAGCGCGCGCGCCCCGGCACAGACCGCCTCGCGCAGCTCGGTGAAATCCGCACCCTTGTCGCGGCCGCCGGCGATCAGCACCACCGGGCGGTCGAAGCCGCCCAGCGCCGCCACGGTGGCGCCCACGTTGGTGCCCTTGGAGTCGTCGTACCAGTCCACGCCCCGGATGCGCGCGACCCACTGGCAGCGGTGCGGCAAGCCGGCGAAGCGGCGCAGGGTGCGCAGGGCGGGCGCGTCGGGGATGCCCGCCACCGCTGCCAGGGCCAGGGCGGCGAGGGCGTTGGCCAGGTTGTGCCGGCCCGCCAGGCGCAGCTGGTCGGCGCACAGGAGCGGCTCGTCCCCGCGGGCGAGCCACGGGCGGCCGTCCCGGTGGAGCAGTCCGTAATCGCCCGGGCGAGGCCGACCCAGGGTGAAGCCCAGCAGCGGGCGGTTGGGATCGACCAGCGCCATCACGGCGGGATCGTCACGGTTGGCGACCTGCACCTCGGCGTGGCGGAAGATGCGGGCCTTGGCCGCCCGGTACTGGGGCATGCCGCTGTAGCGGTCGAGATGGTCGGCGCTCAGGTTCAGGATGGCGGCCACCCTCGCCTGGAGCGTCTCGACCGCCTCGAGCTGGAAACTGGAGAGCTCCAACACGTAGAGGTCCGGCTCCCGGCCGTCGAGCAGTTCCAGCGCCGGGGTGCCCAGGTTGCCGCCGGCGCGCGCCTCCAGGCCGGCCTCGCGCGCCATCTCGTAGACCAGCGTGGTCACCGTGCTCTTGCCGTTGGAACCGGTGATGGCGACGATGGGGGCGCGGGCGGCCCGGGCGAAGAGCTCGATGTCGCCCACCACCTCGGTGCCGCGGGCCCGCGCCTCGGCGATGAGGGGATGAGAGAGCGGTACCCCGGGGCTGACCACGATGCGGTCGGCGCCGGCGAAGGCGGCGGGATCGAAGCCGCCGAGGAAGACCGGCACCTCGGGCAGTTCCCGTTGCAGGGTCGGCAGCTCGGGCGGGGTCTCGCGGCTGTCGGTGACGGCCACGTCCACGCCCTGCCCGTGCAGGTAGCGGACGCAGGAGAGCCCGGTGCGGCCCAGCCCCACCACCAGCACCCGTTCCGCCTGCACGTCACGCATCACGCCGGTCGCCTGCATGCCGTTCACATCACCCAGAAAACCAGTCCCATGCCCAGGAAGAGGATCGCCACCACTCCGAATTGCCAGCGCAAATCCATGTGCACCTCCTTCCTCACCGGATCTTCAGGGTGGCCAGCCCGATCAGCACCAGGATCACGGTGATGATCCAGAAGCGCACGATGACGTGCGTCTCCGGCCAGCCCTTGAGCTCGAAATGATGGTGCAGCGGGGCCATGCGGAAGATGCGCCGCCCGGTGAGCCGATAGGAGACCACCTGCAGGATCACCGAGAGCGTCTCGATCACGAACACGCCGCCCATCACGAAGAAGACCAGTTCCTGGCGCACCAGGACCGCGACGATGCCGAGCGCCGCGCCCAGCGCCAGGGCGCCCACGTCGCCCATGAACACCTGCGCGGGATGCGCGTTGAACCAGAGGAAGCCCAGGCCGGCCCCGACGATGGCCCCCGTGAACACCACCAGCTCGCCGGCGTCGCGCACGAAGGGAATGCCGAGGTACTCGGCGAACTTCGCATGGCCGGTGGCGTAGGCGAAGACGCCGAGCGCCGCGGCCACCATCACGGTGGGCAGGATGGCCAGCCCGTCGAGCCCGTCGGTGAGGTTGACCGCGTTGCTCGCCCCCACCACCACGAAGTACGTGAGCAGCACGTAGACCGGGCCGAGCGGGATCACCACGTTCTTGAAGAAGGGCACGATGAGCCGGGTCTCGCTCGGCTGGGTGGCGGAGAGATAGAGGTAGACCGCCACGCCCAGGGCCGCGACGGACTGCCAGAAGTACTTCCAGCGCGCCGGCAGTCCCTTCGAGTTGCGCAGCACCAGCTTGCGGTAGTCGTCCACCCACCCGATGGCGCCGAAGGCCAGGGTGGTCAGGACCGCCACCCACACGTACCGGTTGGCGAGGTCCGCCCACAGCAGCGTGGTGAGGACCACGGCCACCAGGATCAGCGCCCCGCCCATGGTCGGGGTCCCCGCCTTGCGCAGGTGGCTCTGCGGTCCTTCCGCGCGGATCGGCTGCCCGATCTGGTAGTGCTCCAGCCAGCGGATCATGCGGGGGCCGACGAGAAAGGAGATCGCCAGCGCCGTGAGCACGCCGAGGATGGCCCGCAGCGTGAGGTACTGGAACACATGGAAGCCGCTTTCGAAATGGGCCAGGTACTCGGAGAGCCACAGCAGCATCAGCACCCTCCTCCCGCGTCTTCGCACAGGGCCTGGACCACCTGTTCCATGCGCGCGGCCCGGGACCCCTTCACCAGCACGGTGACATCCTCCCGCAGCGCGTCCCGCAACGCCGCGGCCAGCAGCGAAGGGGCGTCGAAGTGCGCCGCCCCGGACCCGAAGGCCTCGGCGGCCCGGGCCGCGAGGGGGCCGGTGGTGAACAGCCGGTGCACGCCCCGGCTGCGTGCCTCCTGGCCGATGCGTGCGTGCAACGCCGCGGCCTGGGCGCCCAGCTCGCCCATGTCGCCCAGCACCAGCCAGTGCTCGCCCGGCTGGGCGACGAGCACCTCCAGCGCGGCACGCACCGAGGCCGGGTTGGCGTTGTAGGTGTCGTCCAGGATGCGGGAGCCGGCGGGCCCGGGGCACGGGCACAGCCGCCCGGGGACCGGGCGGGCGGCCTCGAGGCCGGCGGCGATCCGATCCAGCGGCACGCCGAGGGCCAGGGCGGCGGCCGCGGCCGCCAGCGCATTCATCACGTTGTGGCGTCCAGGGAAGGCCAGCCGGAGCTCCCGATCGCCGGCCGGGGTCTGCAGCAAGACCCGGCTGCCCGGTCCTTCCGGCGCCCATTCGGCCCGCACCTCCGCGGGGACCGCGAGCCCGAAACCGAGCTGTGGCCGCGCCCCGGCCAGGCGCCGCCAGAGCCCGACGTGCGGATCCTCGGTATTGAGCACCACCGTGCCCTCCGGGGGCAGTGCCGCGATCAGCTCGCCCTTGGCCCGCGCCACACCCTCGATGGAACCGAAGCCCGCGAGGTGGGCCGGGCCGGCGTTGGTGATCACGCCCACCGTGGGGCGCACCCAGCCCGCCAGCCGGGCGATCTCGCCGGGATGGTTGGCGCCCAGTTCGAAGACGGCGGCCCGATGTTCGGGGCCCAGGCGGGCCAGCATGAGCGGCACGCCGATCTCGTTGTTGAGGTTGCCCTCGGTGGCCAACGCCGGTCCCTGGGTGGCGAGCACGGCCGCGAGCAGGGTCTTGACCGTGGTCTTGCCGTTGCTGCCGGTCACCGCGACCACGGGCAGGGAGAAGCGCTCCCGCCAGGCGGCGGCCAGTGCCCCGAGCGCGGCCCGGGTGTCGTCCACCCGGATGCGCGGCCCCGGTTCCAGGTCGCGGTCGACCAGGACCCCGGCCGCCCCCGCCGCCAGCGCCCCGGCAGCGAAGTCGTGCCCGTCGAAACGGGGCCCGCGCAGGGCCACGAACAGGTTCTCCGGGACCAGGGTGCGGCTGTCCGTGGACAGGCCGCGGAAGGGGCGGTCCTCCCCGTGCAGGCGCCCCCCGGCCAGGGCGGCGGCTTCCGAGAGCGGCATCGCCATCACGACCGTCCCTCCTCGGCGAGCGCGCGTGCCAGGGCCCGATCGCTGAAGGGACGGCGCTCGCCCGCGATCTCCTGGGTTCCCTCGTGCCCCTTGCCCGCGATCAGCACCGCGTCCCCGGCACCGGCCTCGGCCGCCGCCCGGCGGATCGCGGTCTCGCGATCGGGCTCGATCGCCACCGGGAAGCCTTCCGGCATCCCGCCGCGGATCTGCGCGAGGATGGCGAGCGGGTCCTCGCCCCGTGGATTGTCGCTGGTCAACAGGACACGGTCGGCGAGGCGCGCGGCGGCGGCGCCCATCTCGGGCCGCTTGCCGACGTCGCGTTCGCCGCCGGCACCGAACACGCACCAGAGCCGGCCCGGGACGTGCCGGCGCAGGGCACGCAGTGCCGCCGCGAGCGCCTGGGGGGTATGGGCATAGTCGACGACCAGCAGCGGCCCGCCCGGTACCGGGAAGGCCTCCATGCGTCCCGGCACCGTGTGCAGCCCGGCCAGCAATTCGGCGAGCTGCGCCGGTGCCTCGATGCCCCGCAGCATCAGCACGCCCGCCACCGCGGCCAGGTTCCAGGCCTGGAAGTCCCCCAGGAGCCCGGAGGTGAACCGCAGTTCGCCCGGCGGCGTGTCGAGGACCAGCTCCAGCCCCGTGGGCGTGGGCTCGACGGCGAGGATGCGCACCCAGCCCACGTTGCCCCGGCGCACCACGGCCTCGCTCTTCCCGTAGGCCAGGATCCCGCGCCCGGCGTGGCGGGCGGCGAGTTCGCGGCCGAAGGGATCGTCGAGGTTGACCACCCGGTGCCGTACCGTGGGCAAGGCGAACAGGCGGGCCTTGGCGGCAGCATAGGCGTCGGGCGTGCGATGGTAGTCGAGATGGTCCCGGCCCAGGTTGGTGAACACGGCCACGTCGATGCGGGCGGCGTCGACCCGCTGCTGGTCCAGGGCGTGCGAGGAGACCTCCATGGCCACCGCCGCGGCCCCTTGGTCGCGGAAGGCGGCCAGGAGCTGCTGCAGGCGGACGGGATCGGGCGTGGTGTGTGCCTGGTCCTGCAGCCGTCCGGGAAAGCCCGCGCCCAGGGTGCCGACCAGGCCGCAACGTACCCCGGCCGCCTCCAGGGCCCGGGCCATGAACCAGGCGCAGGAGGTCTTGCCATCGGTCCCGGTGACCCCCAGGGTCCAGAGCGCGGCGGCCGGCTCGCCCAGGAGACGGGCGGCGAGCGCCCCGGCCCGGGCACGCAGGCCGGGAACGGCCAGGCAGGGCACGCCGCATTCCGTCTCGCCGCCCCCGATCCCCGGGGCCGGCTCGTAGAGCACCGCCACCGCCCCCCGCGCCACGGCCTCGGCGGCGTGCGCCAGCCCGTGGCAACGCGTGCCGGCCAGGGCCAGGAAGGCATCCCCCGGCCGGACCCGGCGACTGTCGAGCGCCACGCCGGTCACCGGCACGTCGAGCTCGAGCGGCAGGGCGCGCTCGAGCAGGGTCGCGAGCGTGAGCCCGGGGGAGGATGCGGGCGCCGCCATCATGCCGGACCTCCCGCCATGGCCGCCTGGAGGGGCGCGTCGGTCCCGCGCGGGGCGTCCGGCGGCACGTTGAGCAGCCGCAGGGCCCCGCTCAGGATGCGCTGGAAGACGGGCGCGGCCACGGTACCGCCGTAGTAGGTCTCCCCGCCGGGCTCGTCGATCGCCACCACGCACACCAGCCGCGGTCGGCTCGCCGGCGCCATGCCCACGAACAGGGCCAGGTAGCGGTCCTCCGCGTAGCCGCCCGCGACGGCCTTGCGCACCGTGCCCGTCTTGCCGGCCACGCGGTAGCCGGCGATGCGCGCCCGGGGCGCGGTCCCCTCGGGGCTCACCACCGCCTCCAGCATGTGTCGTACCTGCCGCGCCACCGCCGCGGGCAACACCTGCGTCCCCTCCGGGGGGTACGCACGCCGTACCAGGGACACCGGCAGCAGGCGGCCGTCGTGCGCCAGCACCGCGTAGGCCCGGGCCAGCTGCAGGGCGGAGACCGACAGGCCGTAGCCGAAGGCCAGCGTGGCCTGCTCCACCCGGTGCCAGTGCGCCGGCGGCGAGAGGAAGCCGGCCGCCTCGCCGGGGAAGCCAAGCCCCGGGGCTTGCCCGAACCCGACCTTCTGCAACACTCCCCATAGGCTCTCGCGCGGCAGGCTGAGGGCGATCTTGCTCACCCCCACGTTGCTCGACTTGCGCAGGATGCCGGTGAGGTCGAGCACCCCGTAGTCGTGCACGTCGTGGATGGTGTAGCGTCCCACGCGCAACCAGCCCGGCCGGGTGTCGATCCGCGAATCCGGGCGGTACCGTCCGCTGAGCAGCGCCGCCGCGATGGCGAAGGGTTTCATGGTGGAGCCGGGCTCGAAGACGTCGGTCACCGCCCGGTTGCGCAGGGCGGCCCGCCGCAGGTGACGCCGGTCGTTGGGATTCCAGGAGGGCTGGTTGACCATGGCCAGCACCTCGCCGGTACGCACGTCGAGCACCACCGCGCTGCCGGCGCGCGCCCGGTGCCGCCGTACCGCGGCCTTGAGCGCCCGGTAGGCGAGGTACTGGATGCGCAGGTCGATCGAGAGCACGAGGTCCCGGCCCGGGCGGGGTGCGCGGATCAGCTCGAGCTCGTCGACGATCCGATGCCGCCCGTCCCGGACCACGCGCTTCTTCCCGGGCGTGCCGCGCAGCCACCGGTCATAGGCGAGCTCCATGCCCTCGCGACCCACGTCGTCGACGTCGGTGAATCCCACCACGTGCGCCGCCACCTCGCCCGCAGGGTAGTAGCGGTGGTACTCGCGCGCGAGCCCGACGCCCGGCGCGCGCAGGGCGTGCACGCGCTGGGCCACGTCCGGAGGCACCTGCCGCCGGAGGTAGACGAATTCCCGGTCGGCATACGCCCGGATGCGACGGGCGAGCTTGCGCTCCCGCTCCCCCAGGATGCGGGCCAGCGCGGGCCAGTATTCCGGCGCCTGGAGCAGGACCTTGGGGTTGGCCCAGACCGTGGCCATGGGGGTGCTGAGCGCCAGGGTCTCGCCGTGACGGTCGCGAATGGTCCCCCGGTGGGCGGGGATCTCCACGGTGCGCAGGTGGCGGGCCGAGGCCTGCCTGACGAGGAAGTCGTGCCGCAACACCTGCAGGTCCACGGCCCGCGCGAGCAGCACCAGGAAGGCGAGCAGGAACAGCCCCTGGAGCAGCGCCGCGCGCCAGCGCCCGGGGGCATCCGTCGGTCGTCTCTCTCGGTTCCTGCTCATGGCTTCACGATCACCGTCTCGTCCGGGCCGGGCACGTGCATGTGCAGGCGCTCGCGCGCCACCCGTTCCACGCGCCCTGGTGCGGCCAGCGCCGCCTGTTCCAGTTGCAGCCGTCCCCACTCCGTCTCCAGCACGTCCCGCGCCCGTTCCAGTTGCTGCAGTTCCACGAACAGCACCCGGCTGCGGTAGCGTGCCCAGGCCAGGACGACGGCGCTGGCCACGGCGGCCGCGAGCAGCACCAGGTACCCGGCCGTCCGCTTCATGCCGCCACCCGCTCGGCGACCCGCAGAATGGCGCTGCGCGCGCGCGGGTTCCCGGCCACCTCGTCCGGACCGGGGCGCTGGGGCCTGCCCACCAGCCGCAGGCGCACGCCGCGCGGGCCGCCGCGTACCGGCAGGCCCGGCGGGAGCGGCTCGCCGCGCGCCTCGCGGCGCAGGAAACGCTTCACGATCCGGTCCTCCAGGGAGTGGAAGCTGATCACCGCCAGCCGGCCGCCCGGCGCCAGTACCGCCACGGCGCCGGCCAGGCCGGCCTCCAGGGACTCGAGCTCGCCGTTCACCTGGATGCGCAGGGCCTGGAAGGTGCGCGTGGCCGGGTGCTTGCCCGGCTCGCGCGTGGGCACCACCGACGCGACCAGTTCCGCCAGCTCGCGCGTGGTCCGCAGGGGACGCTGCGCGCGCCGGCGCACGATGGCGCGCGCGATGCGCCCGGCGAAGCGTTCCTCGCCGTAGGCCTTCAGCACCCGCGCGATCTCCCGCTCCGGCGCCCGGGCCAGCCAGGCGGATGCCGGTTCGCCCTCCTCCGGGTTCATGCGCATGTCCAGGGGCCCCTCGGCCTGGAAGCTGAAACCACGCTCGGGGGTGTCCAATTGTGGAGAAGACACCCCCAGGTCGAACAGGACGGCCGTCACGCGCCCGACCAGCCCCAGCCGCTCGGCCTGGGCCTGCAGCCGGGCGAAGGAATCCTGCACGATGGTGAAGCGGGGATCCGCCCCGAAACGCTGCCGTGCCGCATCCACGGCCTCGGGATCCCGGTCGAAGGCCACCAGCCGGCCCGCCGGGCCGAGCCGCGCCAGGATCGCCGCCGAGTGCCCGCCCCGCCCGTACGTTGCGTCGATCACGATGCCGTCTTCCCCCAGCCTCAGCGCCCGCACCGCCTCCTCGAGCAATACGGGGCGGTGTGTCTCCGCCATCAGAGCGTCAGGTTGTCCAGGCTCTCGGGCAATTCGCCCTCGTCCTCGTTGTCGAGGAAGGCCTGGCAGTTCTGGTCCCAGGCTGCCTCGTTCCAGATCTCGAACTTGTTTCCCACGCCGGCCAGGACCACCCGCTTCTCGAGCTGCGCGAACTCGCGCAGCCGGGGCGGGATGAGGATGCGCCCGTGGGAGTCCATCTCCACCTCGGTGGCATGACCGATGAGCATACGTTGCAGATGCCGCGCGCGCCGGTTCTGGTTGGGCAGGCGCACGAGCTTGCGCTCGATCTCTTCCCACTCGGGTGCGGGATAGAGCAGCAGGCAGCCGTCGTCGTGTACGGTCAGTACCAGCCGCCCCTCGCACCAGGCGTCCAGCTCGGCCCGGTAGCGGGTCGGCAGCGCCATCCGCCCCTTGGCGTCGAGGTTGACGGTGCTACCACCCCGCAGCAAGGCCGCCCCCCACTAGCACACTTTCTCCCATTTATTCCCACCGCGTCCCACTTCCCGACACTATAGAAACCGGAATGACCCAGGTCAAGGGACAACGGCCGTTTTTTCCGAGAAATATATCTTTTGAAATCAATAGGTTGCATAAGAGCGCGGTACAGAGCCTGCTCGGCGCCGGATTTATCCATGGAAATCATGATTTTAGAGGGAAATGCTGAGACCCACTGTCAAGCGATGCGTTTTTGACAGCGGAAATCGCGGGAAATTCGGATCAGGAGCTGGGAGCTAGAAGCTAGAAGCTAGAAGCTAGGAGCTGGGAGCTAGGAGCTAGGAGCTAGGAGCTAGGAGCTGGGAGCTAGGAGCTGGGAGCTAGGAGCTGGAAGACAGAAGTCAGAATACAGAAGGCAGAAGGGCTGCACCCTGAAGCCGGTGCGGAATCTTCCGACTTCTAGCTTCCAACTTCGAGCTTCTTGTTTTCAGCCCCCTCACGCCGACCCCTCCTGCCAAGGAGGAGGAGGGAATTGCACCCGGTGTGCAAACACCCGGTAGCTGGAAG
>RFHK01000024.1 GCA_003695825.1 Gammaproteobacteria bacterium
CGCTAGAATATCGGGCTCGCAAGCGGGAATAGCTCAGTTGGTAGAGCGCAACCTTGCCAAGGTTGAGGTCGCGGGTTCGAGACCCGTTTCCCGCTCCAAATCACCATCGGGAGGCCCCGGTCGTGGTCGCAGCGGCCGGGGTTTTTCGATTCGGGACCTGCTCGACGGCTGGGTGGCAGAGTGGCTATGCAGCGGACTGCAAATCCGTGTACCTCGGTTCGACTCCGGGCCCAGCCTCCACACGCACCCGCGCATGTGAAAAGGCCCGCATCCTGCGGGCCTTCTCCGTAGTGCGTCTCAGCATCGGAACCCGACCTTTCACCTGCGCCGCCCCAGGCGGAAGACCAGTCCCAGGCCCGGAAGCAGGAGCCAGAGCATGCCCGGCTCGGGGACCGAGTGGTTGGCCGGGGTCGGGGCTGCGGCGAGGTATTCCTGGACGTGGTAACCGGGCAGGGGGGTGAGTACGCGCATCACGCCCGACCAGTCGAAATTGTCGTGGGCGCCGCTGGTTGCCTCGAGGTAATAGCTGCGGGCGAGGGGCTCGTCGTCGAGGTCGAGCGAGGTAGGGGACATGATCTTCCAGATCGCCAGGTGGATCTGGGCGCGCTTCCAGCGGTTCGTGCCGTCGAGCAGGCTGAAGAGGTAGCCGACCTCGTTGTAGGCCTGCACACCGCGGCTAGCATTGAACTTGCCCTTGCCGGCGAGCACGTCCGCCCGGGTCAACCAGGTTGCCTGCCAGGTGTCCCCGAGGCTCATGCTGGTCTCGTAGTCGTCGCACAGGGCGAGCAGGTTCGTCCCGTCGACCTGGAGGTCGTAGTAACCGGTGTAGACGCCGTCGATGACCACGGCGTCACTCACGCCGGTCAGCTTCGCGGTCACGGGCAGGGCCTGGGCCGCCGAGGTGAACAGGCCCAGGGCGAGACAGAAAAACGTCGTAATGAATAGGGTTTTCGTCTGCATCATGTGGTCACCACACCAATTCATTATCCTTCGTGGACGTCAAAAAATTAGCACATTTTGGGCCAAGCGAAAATATTCTGGAAAATCCGTTGCCTACGCCAACCACCCTACGCGGGGTGTCAAAAGATCGGACAGCTTTCTGCTCGGTCCTCGAGTTGCCGAAGGCTCGCCGCGGCCACGGGAATGGCCCGCTGCGCGGGAAGCCTTGTAATCTAATCACTTGATCGCACGGGCCCTTTCCTTCCGGGCAGTGTCCCGGTTCCGAGCGCGGCCCGGGTCCCTGTCCCGGGTATCGGTCGATCGGGCGGCGAGCTTCAGGGGCGAGGCCTGTAAACCAGTTCGACAGCGGGGCAGGCAGTGAGCCGACTCGTTTTGTTCAACAAGCCCTACCGGGTGTTGAGCCAGTTCTCGCGCGTGGCGGGCAAGCGCACCCTGGCCGACTTCATCGACATCCCGGGCGTCTATCCCGCGGGGCGGCTCGACTACGAGAGCGAGGGCCTGCTGCTGCTCACCGACGACGGGCGCCTGCAGTACCGCCTCACCCACCCCCGCGCCGGCAAGTGGAAGACCTACCTCGTCCAGGTCGAGGGGCTTCCCGACGAGGCGGCGCTGGAGCGCCTGCGCCGGGGTGTTCCGCTCAAGGAAGGCCTGACCCGGCCCGCCCGGGTGCGCCGGGTGGCACCCCCCGACTGGTTGTGGCCGCGCCGCCCCCCGATCCGCTACCGCAAGACGGTGCCCGACAGCTGGTTGGAGATCGCGCTCCGCGAGGGCCGCAATCGCCAGGTCCGTCGCATGACCGCCGCGGTGGGCCACCCCACACTGCGACTGATCCGCGTCTCCGTCGACCGCTGGACACTCGACGGGCTGGCACCCGGCCAATATCGCGTGATCGAACGCCCCGGAAGCAGGCCCCGACGGGGTAGAATAGCCCGCGATATCCGGGGCGAGCGATGAGACGGGGACGCTTCATCACGGTGGAGGGTGGCGAAGGGGTCGGCAAGACCACCAGCCTGGCCTTCATCGCCGAGTACATTCGGGCCCGGGGGCACCGGGTGGTCTGCACGCGCGAGCCGGGCGGCACGCCCCTGGGCGAGGCGTTGCGCGGGCTGTTGCTCGATCCCCGGTACCAGGGCATGGATCCCGAGTGCGAGCTGTTGCTGATGTTTGCAGCCCGCGCCCAGCACCTGTCCGAGCGCATCCGGCCAGCCCTCGCGCGCGGGGAATGGGTGCTCTGCGACCGGTTCACGGACGCCACCTATGCCTACCAGGGGTATGGGCGTGGCCTGCCCCTCGCCCAGATCGAAGCCCTCGAGCGCATGGTCCAGCAGGGGTTGCAGCCGGACCTGACGCTCGTGCTCGACATGCCCCCCGCAGAGGGGCTCGAGCGTGCCGGCAAACGCAGCGCACCCGACCGCTTCGAGCAGGAAAGGCTGGCCTTCTTCGAGCGGGTGCGCACAGGGTACCTGGCCCGGGCCCGAGAGGCCCCCGAGCGATGTTGCGTCATCGATGCGGCACGGCCGCCGGCCCAGGTGGAAGCGGCCATCCAGGCCGCCCTGGCCCCTTTGCTGGAGGAGGCATGAAGAGGATCTCCGAGGCCTTGCCCTGGCTCGAGCCCCACTGGCGCCGCCTCGCGCAGGCCCGGGCACGTGACCGTTTACCGCACGCGCTGCTCTTCGAGGGGCCGCCGGGCATGGGCAAGCGCGCGCTGGCGCATCACCTGGCCCGGGCCCTGTTGTGTCGCCGGCCTTCCGCGAACGGCGAAGGGTGCGGCACCTGTCCCGACTGCCGGCGGTTGTACGGGGAGACGCATCCCGATTTTCTCGAGCTGGCCCCGGAGGCGGACCGCCCGGCCATCCGGGTCGACCAGGTCCGCGATTTCTGCACCCGGCTCGGCCTCTCCCCGTCGGCGGCAGGAGGGTATCGCGTGGCGCTCATCCATCCGGCCGAGGCCATGAACCGCTCCGCGGCCAACAGCCTGCTCAAGACCCTCGAGGAACCCATGCCGGGGCGGGTGATCGTGCTGGTGACCGAGCAGCCGGGGGCGTTGCTGCCCACGATCCGCAGTCGATGCCAGCGCCTGCGTTTCCTGCCCCCGGAACGGGCGCCCGTCGCTGCCTGGCTCGTGCGGGAGCAAGGCATCCCCCGCGAGGTGGCCGAGACCCTGCTGGCCCTGACGGACGGTGCCCCGCTGGCGGCCCTCGCCCTGGCGGAAGAGGCGCGGCTCGCCGAGCGCGAGGCGGTCTTCACCCAGTGGCTCGGGGTGGCGCAGGGGACGGCCAATCCCTTCACCGTGGCCGCGGCGTGGGCGGAGCAGGGGACCGGGCCCCTGCGCTGGGTGCTGAGCTGGCTGGAAGACCTGGTGCGCCTGGCGATGGCCCCGCAGGCGCGCATCAAGAATGTCGACCGGCGGCCGATACTCGGAGAGATGGCACGGACGTTGGCCCCGGGGGCCCTGCTGGAGCTGCATGGCAGATGGCTGGAAGTGCTGCGGCTGGCCGGTACCGGGGTGAATCTCCAGCTCCTGCTGGAGGCGCTGTTGATGGACTGGGCCGCGCTGCGAGGCAAGGCATGAAGGCACGTCAGGGAATCCTCTCGCTCACGATCAAGGACAAGGGGGCGCTCTATGCCGCCTACATGCCCTTCGTGAAGAACGGCGGCCTCTTCATCCCCACCAGCAAGAACTACCGCCTGGGCGACGAAGTCTTCATGTTGCTCACGCTCATGGACGAGCCCGAGAAGATCCCGGTGGCCGGCAAGGTGGTCTGGATCACGCCAAAGGGGGCCCAGGGCAGTCGTGCCGCGGGGATCGGGGTCCAGTTCAGCGACCAGGACAACGGCGCGGCCCGCAACAAGATCGAGACCTACCTCGCCGGGGCTCTGCACGCCGAGCGTCCCACCCACACCCTGTGAGGGCGGTACAATGGCACGGTTTCCCCGGGAAGGGAGGAAACCGCTGGCATGCTCGTCGATTCCCACTGTCACCTCGACCGGCTCGCGGACGACCTGGACCGTGCACGCCTGGAGGCTTACCTCGAGGAGGCGCTCGCCGCCGGGGTCGGTCACCTGCTGTGCGTTTCCGTGGACCTGGCGCACTGGCCGCGCATGCGGGAGCTCGTCGATCCCTATCCCTTCGTCTCCGTCTCGCTGGGCGTCCATCCCTGCCACGTCGCGAGCGGGATTCCCGAGGCCGAGGCGCTCGCCGAACGTGCCCGGCAGGATGCGCGCATCCTGGCCCTCGGCGAGACCGGTCTCGATTACCACTATGTTCGAGACGAGACGGAACGTGCCCGGCAGCGCGAGGCCTTCGCCCGCCATTGCACGGCGGCGCGCCTTGCCGGACTGCCGGTGATCGTCCACACCCGCGAGGCACGCGCGGACACCCTGGCGATCCTGCAGGATCTGGATATCGGTGCCACCGGGGGCGTGCTGCACTGCTTCACCGAGGACTGGGAGACGGCGCGCCGCGCCCTCGATCTCGGGCTCTACCTCTCGTTCTCGGGCATCGTCACCTTCCGTAGCGCCGACCGCCTGCGCGAGGTGGCGCGCAAGGTCCCGTCGGACCGCTACCTGGTGGAGACGGACGCCCCCTGGCTGGCGCCCGTGCCGCACCGGGGGCAGGCCAACCGGCCGGCCTGGGTACGCGAGGTGGCACGCTGCGTGGCCGAGGTGCGCGGCATCCCGCTGGAACGGCTGGAAGAGGAGACCACCGAGAACTTCCGTCGGCTGTTCACCCGTGCCCGGGTCACACCCGCTCAGGCGACGCTCTCCTCGCGGTCGCAGGATTCCAGCCACTCCGTGACCACGGCGCGGTTGTAGCGTTCCACACCCAGATAGAACAGGACTTCGTCCGCGGCGGCCCGCGTGAGCAGGTCCCCGTCCGGGAAGCGCAGGGCGACCCCGTCGGGCATGCGGCGCACCACCCGTGCGCGCAGCTGGCGCGAGAGGTGCACCTGCCCGGTCCAGATGCGGACGTTGAGCCGAACCAGGTCGGGCAATTGCCGCACCTCCCGGGCAGGGAGCTCGATGAAGATGCCACCCGGGCTCAGGTCGCGCGAGACCCCATAGTGCACCCGCTCGGGGAGCATCAGGTCGACGCGGATCGAGACGGGAAAACGTGGATGACGGCGTCGTTCCATTCCGGACCTCGTGGCTAGGGGTGAGGGCACGCCTGCCCGGGTCCGTCCTGGCGCCTGGTCGTCCTGAGAAGGGCTCGGGCGTGCTCGGAAGCGCTAGCGGCCGCCCGGCGGGAAACTTTAGCACCGAGGGCCTCGCGGCATCGCGGAGTTGCCGCCGGGCTCGGGTGGGCTGGTGCGAAAGCCGCAGCCAGAACGACCACTCGAGTAGGCGCCCGCGAGGCCGAGCGAAAACCCGTACAGTGCGATTCAGTGCGGGAGCTGGTAGAGCCGGTCGATGCACTCCCGGTAGCGTTCCTCGATGCGGTCGCGCTTGAGTTTCATGGTGGGAGTGAGCAGGCCGTTTTCGATGGTCCAGGGTTCGTCCACCACCGCCAGGCGACGGATCTCCGCGTAGCCGGGGAAGGACTGCATGCGGGCCGCAATCCGTTCGAGCAGCAGCTTCTCGCGGCAAGCTTCGGGATCGAGCCCGGTCTCCCGACCCATGCGCTCGAGCTCCAGGTGCTCGGCCTCCTCCCGCCAGCGCGCCTCGTCGAGCACCACCAGGGCGGAGAGCCAGGGACGGTTGTCGCCCACCACCATCACCTGCTCGAAGAGGGGATCCCCCAGGATGGCCATCTCGATGTCGGCCGGCGGAACCTTCTCGCCGTTGCCGAGGACCAGGATCTCCTTCAGGCGACCCGTGATGTAGACGTGCCCGTCGGCGTCGATGCGCGCGCAGTCCCCGGTGTGGAGCCAGCCGGCCGCGTCGATCGCGCGCCGCGTGGCCTCCGGGTTCTGCCAATAGCCCACCATCACGCCCGGGCTCTTGGCCAGCAGCTCGTCCTGGTCCCCGATGCGCAACACCACGTCGCGCAGGGGGGTGCCGATGCTCTCCGGAATGTTGTCCTCGAGGCGGTTGACGGTCAGTACCGGGCTGGCCTCGGTGAGTCCGTAGCCCTGCGCGATGATCACGCCCAGGCCGATGAAGGTGCGCGCGATGTCCGGGGGCAGCGGGGCCCCACCGCTGATGGCGAATCGCAATCGACCGCCCAGGCGTGCGCGCACCTTGCTGGCCACCAGCCGGTCGAGCAGGCGTGCCAGCCACGCCGGCCTCGGGGCCTCGCCCCGCCCCTGTTCGTGCAGAAAGCGCTGCCATCCCATCGCCACGGCCTGTTCGAAGAGCCGGCGGGCCAGGGCGGAGCGGTGGGCCAGTTGCGCGGCGAGGCGCACATGGACCTTCTCGAAGATGCGGGGCACGCAGATCAGTATCGTGGGACGGACGACGAGGAGGTCCTCGGCGAGCTGGGCGATGGAGCGGGTATAGGCCACCTCGCAGCCGCACATCATGGCCAGGTAGTAGCCGACCGTCCGTTCCAGGGTATGCGAGAGCGGCAGGAAGGAGAGCAGCACGTCGGTGGGATACACGTGAATGGCCTCCTGCCCCGCCCAGGCGTTCCACAGCAGGTTGCGGTGGCTGAGCATCACCCCCTTCGGGCGTCCCGTGGTGCCCGAGGTGTAGACGAGGGTGGCCAGGGCCTCCGGGTCCTGGGCAGCGACGGTGAAGGCGTCGGCATCGGCATCCTCGGGTCGCAGCCAGTGGTCGAGATCGGTGATCCGTCCGTCCGCGCGCAAGGCCTCGGGCAGGGGGGCGACGGAGACGATGCGCTGCAGGAATCCCAGGTGGTGGCCCACCTCGCGCAGGCGCTCGACGTGTGCGGCCTCGCCGACCAGGATCAGCTTCGCACCTGCGTTGCAGAGGATCCAGGCCATGTTCTCCGGGCGGTCCTGCACGTAGAGCGGGACGTCGACCAGACCCAGGCCGAGGGCGGCCTGGTCGAATTGCACCCATTCCACCGAGTTGCGGAGCAGGATCGCCACCCGGTCTCCCGCCTCCAGTCCCTCCCGGCGCAGGGCGGCCTGGATGGCGGCGGCATGGGCGGCCATCTCCCGCCAGGCGTAGGCGCGCCAGGTGCCCTGGACCGGGTCGTACTGCCGGTAGGCGACCTTCCCCGCGGACCGACGCACGCGTTCGGCGAACATCCCCGGCAGGGTGACGGCGGTTTCGGGAGCGATCACGTCACGCATCACGACGTCTCCGCGGTGGCGCCCGTTCTCGTTCGCACCTCATCCCGGCTGGCGGCGCAGCCGGTTCCAGCCATCGTCGGGGAGGAAGCGCGCCCCGTAGCGGGCGGCGAGGTCATGCATGCGGGTCTCGAGGTCCTCGACGCCGCGGGTCTGCGCGTAGTGCATGGGACCGCCGCGGAAGGGGGCGAAGCCGGTGCCGAAGATCATGCCGGCATCGAGCAGGTCGGCATCGGCCACCACGCCTTCGCGCAGGCAGGCGACGGCCTCGTTGAGCATGCGGTCGACCAGGCGTTCCTGCAGCTCGCCGAGCCGCGCCGGGTCGGGCCGCGGCAGGCGGTGTCGCATCGGCTTGCCCCGGCGCCAGGTGTAGAACCCTCGACCGCGCTTGCGGCCCACCCGGCCGTCCTCGACCAGTGCCCGCAGGCGGTCCGGGACCGCCAGGCCGAAGGCCTCGCCGAGGATCTCGGCCACGTGCAGGCAGATGTCGAGCCCCACCGTGTCGGCCAGTTCGATGGGCCCCATGGGCATGCCGAAGTCCCGCGCGGCATGGTCGACCAGCTCCGGCGGGACGCCTTCCTCCACCAGCTCGACGGCCTCGAGCAGGTAGGGCATCAGCACCCGGTTGACCAGGAAGCCGGGGCGGCTGGCCACCGGCAGGGGCAGGCGGTCGAGGGCGCGCACGAAGGCCAGGCCACGTTCGATCGCCCCCGGGTCGGCGTGCGCACCGCGTACGACCTCCACCAGTTGCATCTTCGCCACCGGGTTGAAGAAGTGCAATCCGATCAGGCGTTCGGGCCGCTGCAGCACGGTCGCCAGCTCCTCGAGCGGGATGCTGGAGGTGTTGGTTGCGAGCAGGGCCTCGGGCTTGAGCCTCGGTTCCAGTACCGCGTACAGGCGGCGCTTGGCCTCCCGGTCTTCGAAGATGGCCTCGACGACCAGGTCCGCGTGGCCGGCGAAGGCGGCATCCGGGTCGGGAACGAGCCGGTCCAGGGCCGCCGTGACCCGGCGGGGGTCCCGCAGGCGCTTGCGAAACAGGGCCGCGGCGCGCCCCACCGCCGCGGCGATACGTTCCGGGTCCTGGTCCTGCAAGGTCACGCGCAACCCCCGCAGGGCGCACCAGGCCGCGATGTCGCCGCCCATGACCCCGGCCCCCACCACGTGCACGTGGGCGATCCCGTGCTCCCGGCCCTTCGCCAGGCCCTTGAGCCGTTCCTGGAGGAAGAATACCCGGACCAGGTTCTGGGCCGTCTCGCCGGTGACGAGGTCGGCCACGCTCTCGGCCTCGGCCGCCAGCAGGTCGCGGAAGCGCCCGCCGTGACGCACCCAGAGATCGATGAGGGCATGGGGCGCGGGATAGTGCCGGCGGGGGGCCTTGCGTGCGACCTGCCGGTGCAGCCAGGCTCCGAGGACGGGGCGCACGGGGGGCAATGCGCTCCATCGCGCCCACCGGGACGGGCGGTGCTTCGCGGGCGGCCGTCGCAGGAGCTCGGCCGCGGCCACTTCCAGCAGCCGCTCGGGCACGGCTTGGTCGACCAGGCCGACCCGCTGGGCCGGGCGTGCGCGCAGGGTCCGTCCCGTGAGCATGAGCTGCAGCGCCGGCAGGCTCCCCAGGAGGCGCACGAGGCGGGCCGTGCCGCCGAAGCCGGGATGGATGCCCAGGCGGACTTCCGGCAGCCCGAGGCGGGTCCGCTCGTCGTCGCAGGCGATGCGGTAGTCGCAGGCCAGCGCCAGTTCCAGGCCGCCGCCCAGGCAGAACCCGCGAACCAGTGCCAGGGTCGGGAAGGGCAGGGCCTCGAGCGCATCGGCGGCCCGCTGTCCGAGGTGAATGAAGGCCAGGACCTCGTCGCGCGGTGGCAGGGGCGCGAACCGGTGGACGTCCGCCCCGGCGATGAAGCCGCTGGGCTTGCCGGAGCGCAGCACCAGCCCGGGCGGGGCGTCTTCGCGGACGGCCTCGAGCAACGCGAGCAGTTCCTCGAGCACCTCCGGGGTGAGCACGTTGGCGCTGCGACCGGCCACGTCGATGACGAGTTCGCCGAAGCCGTCCTCGCGTCGGGCATAGCGCCAGTGGGTACCTTGCCGGTTCATGCTTGCCTCTCCTGCGTGGATTCGATCAGCATGGCACCCCCCTGTCCACCCCCGATGCACAGCGAGGCCATGCCCAGGCGGCCGCCCTCGCGGGCCAGCACCCGTGCCAGGTGGAGCACGATGCGCGCACCGCTGGCGCCGACCGGGTGGCCGATGGCGATGGCGCCGCCGTCGACGTTGAGGCGGGCCTCGTCGATGGGGGAGAAGGCACGTTCCAGGCCCAGCACTTCGCGGCAGTACGCGGGGTCCTGCCAGGCCCGCAGGCAGGCCAGGACCTGGGCCGCGAAGGCCTCGTTGATCTCCCAGTAATCGATGTCCGGGCTGTCCAGCCCGTGGCGCGCGAGGATCGGTGCCATGGCGTGTACCGGGCCCAGCCCCATCTGGGCCGGGTCCAGGCCTGCCCACTGGGTGTCCAGCACGCGTGCCAGGGGGCGCAGGTCGTAGCGCGCCACCGCCTCCTCGGAGGCCAGCACGAGCCAGGCGGCGCCGTCGGTGATCTGGGCACTGTTTCCGGCCGTGACCCTGCCGAAGGGTCGGTCGAAGGCCGGCGGCAGCTTCGCGAGCGCCTCGAGGTGGGTGTCGGGCCGCACGCCGTCGTCCAGGAAATGGGCCTTGCCCTCGGTATCGGCGAGCAGGACGATCTCGCCGTCAAAACGGCCGGTGTGCTGGGCCGTGGCCAGGCGGTGGTGACTGCGCATGGCGAAGGCGTCCATGTCACGCCGGCGGATGTCGAAGCGCGTGGCGAGGTTCTCCGCCGTCTGGCCCATCGAGAGTCCCACGACCGGGTCGGTGAGTCCCCGCAACAGGCCGATCACGGGGGCCAGCGCCGACAGGCGCAGGCGGGCGAGGGCCTGCAGGCGTGCGGGCAGGGTACGTGCCCGTCGCCACTGCCCCAGCCAGGCGGCGAAGGCCGCGCCGAACAGGAGGGGGGCATGGCTCATGGCTTCCACGCCGCCGGCCAGGACCAGGTCGGCACAACCGTCGGCGATGTGCCGGGCGGCGGTGTCCAGTGCCTGCAGCCCCGAGGCGCAATTGCGCTGCACGGTGAAGGCCGGTACGCGTTCACCGCAGCCGATGCGCAAGGCCACCACGCGCGCGATGTTGGCCTCATCCGGGCCGGGCATCACGCAGCCCAGGATCACCTCGTCGAGCGCCCCGGGTTCGAAGGGTTGGCGCAGCAGCAGCGGGATGGCGGTGCGTGCCGCCAGGTCCGCGGCATGGAAGGGGCCGGGGCGGCCCCGCGCCTTGAGGAACGGGCTGCGGGCCCCGTCCACCAGGTAGACGGGGCGTTTCAGCCGGCATGTCGTGTCGTCTCGGGCCATTGGCAGATCCCTCCCAGGGCTTCCGGGGTGAAGGCATCGACCTCGATGATGCGGCGGCGCAGCGCCTGCAGGGCCTGCACGGCCTGTCGTTCCTCCTCGGTGACCAGCCCCAGCGCGAGCGCCGCATCGACCTGCTGCTCCGCCTCGCCCGGGGGCAGGGCCCCGTCACGCATGGCATGGCGGATGCGGGCGAGGACCGGCGCGGCCCGCCCGGCGGCAGCGAGTCCCTGCTGGAGCAGGTAGAGCGGATCCCGTTCGTCCCGGCCGAGGTAGATGCCGGTGACCAGGCGGGCGCGGGCCCCGTTCTCCTGCAGGAGGAGCGCCGCCACCCGGTCCGTCAGCGGATCGTCCGGCGGCCGCATCCGTGCACCGAAGGGGAAGTACAGGTGCCGCATCAGCCACCCCAGGGGACGGACGGGGAAATTGTCGCAGTAGTCGAGCAGGGCCCGCTCGGCACGCGCGAGGCTGGTCCGGCAGGCCCATTCGAGCAGCGGCAGGTCCCGGTGGTGACGGCCGTCGTCCTGGTAACGGCGCAGGGCGGCGGTCCCGAGAAAGAGTTCGCTCAGGGCGTCGGCCAGGCGTCCCGAGAGGTACTCCCGGCGCTTGATCGACCCGCCCAGCACCACCAGCGAGAGCTCGGCGATGGCCGCGAAGCGGGCGCTCAGGGCGGCGAAGCGCCCGTACCAGGGAGCACTGTGATCCTCCACCGGGGCTTCGTGGAACCCGCCCTGGGTGAAGGCATGCCACAGGGCCCGCACCTGGGTGGCGAGGAAGTGACGGACATGGCCGGCCAGGGCCTCGTCGAAGGCGCGCAGGCCGCGTGCCTCGTCCGGATCCGCGGCCGCGGCCATGAGACGCCCCAGCCAGGGATGGCAGCGCAACGCCCCCTGGCCGAAGAGGATCAGGCTGCGCGTGAGGATGTTGGCCCCCTCGACCGTGATGCTGATGGGAATGGCCTGGTAGGCGCGGGCCAGGTAGTTGCGCGGGCCCAGGCAGATGGCACGGCCGCCGTGCACGTCCATGGCGTCGTTGAGCACGCACCGCATGCGCTCGGTCAGGTGGTACTTCACGATCGCGGAGACCACGGTGGGATGTACGCCGCCGTCGAGGGCCGTGAGCGTGAGCCGGCGCGCGGCATCCATGGTCCAGGTATGCCCGGCGATCCGGGCGAGGGCCTCGCGCACCCCCTCGAACCGGCCGATCGGCTGGTGGAACTGGCGGCGCACGGCGGCGTAGGCGCCGGTGGCATGGGCGGCGACCTTGCCGGCGCCCACGGCGAGAGAGGGCAGCGAGATGCCGCGCCCGTCGGCGAGGCATTCCATGAGCATGCGCCAGCCCTGGCCGACGCCCGCGCGTTCGCCGATCACCTGCGAGAGCGGGATGAATACCCCCCGCCCCCGGTTCGGCCCGTTCATGAAGGGGATGTCGAGCGGCAGGTGGCGCCGGCCGATCTCGATGCCCGGGAGGTGGGTCGGCACCAGGGCCAGGGTGATGCCGAGATCCTCCTCGTCGCCGAGCAGGTGGTCGGGGTCGTAGAGGCGGAAGGCGAGGCCGATCAGGGTGGCGACCGGTCCCAGGGTGATGTAGCGCTTCTCCCAGTCGAGCCGGATCCCGAGGCAGGGCTCGCCCTGCCAGTGTCCCCGGCAGACCACGCCGCGGTCCGGGATGCTGGCCGCATCCGAGCCGGCCTCGGGACCGGTGAGGGCGAAGCAGGGGATCTCTTCGCCGCGCGCCAACCGCGGCAGGTAATGCCGCTTCTGGGCCTCGGTGCCGTAGCGCAGCAGCAGCTTGGCCGGCCCCAGCGAGTTGGGCACCATCACGGTCACCGCGGCCGTGAGGCTGCGCGTGGCGATCTTCATCACCACCTCCGAATGGGCCCGGGCGCTGAATTCCAGGCCGCCGTAGCGGCGGGGGATGATCATGCCGAAGAAACCTTCCTCCTTGAGGTAGCGCCACACCTCCTCGGGCAGGTCACGGCGGTGGTGCGTGATATCCCAGTCGTCGAGCATGGCGCACAGGGTCTCGACCTGGTGGTCCAGGAAGGCCCGCTCGCGTGCGTCCAGCCGGGACTCGGGGAGCTCGAACAGGCGCGTCCAGTCCGGGTTGCCGCGGAAGAGTTCCGACTCCCACCAGACGTCACCGGCCTCCAGGGCCTCGCGCTCGGTGCGGGAAATGGGCGGCAGGGTGCGGTGGAAACCACGATACAACGGGCGGACGAGGAGGGTGCGGCGCACGGGGGGGACGGACAGCAGGAAGGCCGCGGCGGAGAGCACGAGCAAGAGCGGGGCGATCGGTGGCGGTGCGCCGCTGGCCAGTCCCATGGCGCCCAGCAGTCCGAAGACCGCGCCCCATTCCAGGCTGCGCGATTCCCGCACGGCCAGTAACGCCGCCGTCGCCAGGAACAGGATCATCCACAACCAGAACATCGCCTCAACCCTCCTCGGTGGTCGTGGCCGCCACTCCCGGGACGGGCGCGGACCCGGGTGCCGGTTTCAGGGCATCGAGCCGTGCCGCGCCGGCGGCCTCCTCGGGCAAGAAGCAGTCGTCGCGGCCGTTGCAGACCACACCGTTGTCGTCCCAGGGCAGGCTGCGATAGAGCGCCCGGTCCTCGATGCCGATGTAGGGGTACTTGATGATCTCGAAGTAGGGTGAGTAGTCGAAGTCGCGTGGCGTGACGAGGCGCGCGTTGCGCTTGTACAGGCGCAGCTCCCCGTTCTCCATGCGTTGCACCACGGGGAGGATGGGGAAGTGGACCTGGTTGAAGGCATCGGCAATCATCGAGGAGCAGACCGTGCGCGTGGGAATGCCGGCGTTGTGCTCGAACAGGCTGGAGCGCCAGCGGCGCGGGAGGATCCCGTAGGGGAAGAGGAACCGGGCCAGGTCGAGCAGCTGGCGCACGTCGTACTCGCAACCCAGGTGCATCACGGCGTGCGCGATGACCCGCTGGGCATCCTCGCGCGAGATGCCGGAAGGGCGGCAGATGCGCAGGTGATCACGGGAATACTTGTCGAGCGTGGAGATGATGGCGCCCTTGCCGAGCAGGGCCTCGACGATCAGCTGTTCGTTCGGGTTGCCCTCGTGGAAGGCCTCGATGCGGGCCCGTACCCGGGGGTCGTCGATGTCGGCGAGCCGGCCGATGTAGAGCGCGGAGTGCGTCCACGGGCTCTGCGTGATGTTCTTGATGACCTCGCTGACCCGGGAACGGCCCTCCACCAGGAGGACGTCGGCGGGACGGATTTCGTAGCGCAGGCGTTCGAAGTCACACAGGGGAGTGCGCTCGTGGGGCGGCTCGGCGGTCAGCCAGTCGCAGATTTTCCTGCCGATCCAGCTCTGGATACGTTGGATCCGGCGCAGCATGACGCACCTCCTGGCCGTGCCTTGTGCGAGTCTCCGACGCCGTCTTTTCGACCCTCCTGTGGTTCCCGCGGTTTTCCGGTACTTACTCCCTTGGATGCCGGGATTGCCCTCGGGTTCCCGTCGCAACCCCGGTTGTCCTGGGGAAAACTTTTCACCCCTGTCCGTATCAGCGGCGCGACCGGCTGCGAACTTGAACCTCTACAGACAAGCGTAGTTTATCCTTCCGGATTTTGAAGGACCTGGATCACGGCATCGAGATCCTCGCGCCGCGTGTGGAAATGGGGCGACAGGCGGATGCCGCCGCCGCGCAGCGCGCAGAAGACCCCTGCCTGCCGCAGGCGGCGGTACAACCGTTCGCTCGGCACCCGCCGCGGGCGGAAGGTGAATATGCCCAGGTGGCGTTCCGGTTGCATGGGCGTGAGGATCTCGTAGTCGGCGAGTGCTGCGAGGGCTTTGTGGAGACGGTGCACGCGCGCCAGGATCTCTGCACGGATCGTCTCGAGGCCGATCTCTTCGATCAGGGAGAGGCTGGCTTCCAGGGCATGGATGCCGAGCAGGTTCGGACTGCCGCACTCGAAGCGCCGGGCGTCCGGGGCCGGCCGCCAATCGGTGCGGTCGAAATCGCCCGGATGGTCCGTCATGTGCCAGCCGTACTCGGACAGGCGTAACCGGGGGATCAACTCGCGCCGGCAATAGAAGAGGGCGACGCCTTCCGGTCCCAGCATCCACTTGTGGCCGTCGGCCACCACGAAGTCGGCCCGGTAACGGCGCACGTCGAAGGGTTCGGCGCCGAGCGACTGGATGGCATCGATGCAGAACAGGACTCCACGTTGCTCGCAGGCACGCCCGATGCGTTGCAGGTCCAGGCGCAGGCCGGTCGCGTACTGCACCGAGCTGACGGACACCAGGCGGGTACGGCTATCGACGGCCGAGAGAATGGCCGCTTCCGGATCTTCCCCGGTCAGGGGTACGGGACGGGTTTCCACGCCGTGCGCGGCCAATGCCTCCCACACGATCCGGTTCGAGGGAAATTCCTGGTCGGTGATCACCACGTTGTCGCCCGGTCGCCAGTCGATCCCCTGGGCAATGAACGAGAGTCCTTCGGAGGTGTTCTTGAGCAGGGCGATCTCGTCCGTGCCGCGCGCACCGATGAGCCGCTGCAGGCGCGTGCGCAGGCGTTGCTCGGTGTCGAGCCAGCGGTCGTATTCGAACGAGCCGATGCGGCCGTTCTCCATCGCGAAGGCAGTTACGGCATCGACCGTGCGCGCGGGCCAGGGCGCCACGGCCGCATGGTTGAGGTGATGGAAGGCGGGATCGAGCCGGAAGTGCGCGTCGTAGTCGTTCATCTCGTCATCGCCGTCGTACATGGCCTGGGTCTCGTCTCGCCTTGCGGCCCGCGGACCAGGAAGGATAATGAAAACGGTCTCACCGACGCGGGACAGGCGCAGGCATGGCGAGCAGCCACGATCATACGCATTCGAGCGGAACGGGCAATGCGCGGGTCCTGGGCCTGGCGCTCTGGCTGACCGGCCTGTTCATGGTGGTCGAGGCGATCGGCGGCTGGTTGGCAGGATCCCTGGCCCTGTTGGCGGACGCGGGACACATGCTCACGGACACGGCCTCGCTGGCGATCGCCTGGTATGCCGCCCACGTGGCCGGTACCCGTCCCCCGGACCGGTTGCGTTCCTACGGCTACCACCGTCTGCAGATCGTGGCCGCACTCGTCAACGGCGTGAGTTTCGTGTTCATCGTGGGCTGGATTCTCTATGCGGCGGTCGCACGGCTGTGGCACCCCGTGGCCGTGGATGGACTCACGCTGACCACGATCGCCGCGCTCGGCCTGCTGGTCAACCTGGCCGCCTTCGGCCTCCTGCACCGGGGCCATCACCAGGATCTGAACGTGCAAGGGGCCGTGTTGCACGTGCTGGGTGACCTGCTGGGATCGGTGGCCGCCCTGGTCGCCGGTGTAGTGATCCTGGCGAGCGGCTGGACACCCATCGATCCGCTCTTGTCCATCCTCGTCGCCCTGCTCATCCTGCGCAGTGCGAGCCGGATCGTCCGCCGGTCCGTGCACATCCTGCTCGAGGGCACGCCGGAGCATCTCGATGCAGAGGCCATCCGGAGAACCCTGGTCGATACGGTGCCCGGTGTGCGGGATGTCCATCACATTCACCTCTGGTCGCTGACCCCGGACCGGCCCCTGGTGACCTTGCACGTGGACGTGGACGAAGGGGCCGATTGCGGCACCCTGTTGAAACAGGTCAAGGCACTGTTGGGCGACCGCTTCGGCCTCGTGCACTCGACCGTGCAGGTGGAGCCCAA
>RFHK01000145.1 GCA_003695825.1 Gammaproteobacteria bacterium
CGCTGTTCGACCGTGGCATCGATGCGCGAACTCTCCGTCTCGACCCGGCAACCGCCCCGGCTGAGGGTGGGATCCTCGACCAGCTTCCAGTCGCGCTCTTCCTCGTCGCCCTGCCAGTGGGTCCGCACCAGCTCGGCATCCTCGGGATGCAGCACGATTCGCACCTGGCGCTGGCGTACGGGCAGCAGGCCCAGGGCCTCGCGCAGGGTGCCGAGGATCTCTTCCGGGGCAGTGCGCAACTCCCGGCGCACCAGGTGCCGGGTGAGCAGGGTGCACAGGTGGACCAGCTGGGCCTCCACCTCCTCGTCCAGCCGCTCCAGGGGATGGACGAGGGTGTTCATCAGCGCGTCGAGCTCCGCCACCTTCTGCGCGATCTCCCGGGCCCCGGCCGCCAGCCCCTCGCGGTGCCCCTGGGCGAAGCCTTCCTCCCAGGCCGCCTTCTGGATCGCCTCGATCTCCCGCGCCGTGACCGGTGCACAGCGCTCGCCGTCGGCGGCGTCCACCTCGGGGAGCCGCCAGTGTTCGACCTCTCCGGTGGCGTCGGCCGGGATGATCCGTCCGGTGGGCATGCCCTTCTCCACCCGTACGCCCCTCCAACGGTCAGATGAACTCGTCGCCTCCGCCGCCCAGCGAGATCTCGCCGGCCTCGGCCATGCGGCGGGCGATGGCCAGGATCTCCTTCTGGGCGGCCTCCACCTCGGAGACACGCACCGGGCCTTTGGCCTCCAGGTCGTCGCGCAGCATCTCGGCGGCGCGCTTGGACATGTTCTTGAAGATCTTCTCGCGCACGGCCTCGTCGGCGCCCTTGAGGGCGATGATGAGGGTGTCGGAGGAGACCTCGCGCAGCAGCGCCTGGATGCCCTGGTCGTCGACGTCGACGAGGTTGTCGAAGACGAACATCAGGTCCTGGATCTGCTGGCCCAGGTCCGGGTCGGTCTCCTTGATGGCCTCCATGATCTCGGCCTCCACCGAGCCATGGACGAAATTGAGGATGTTCGCCGCCGCCTTCACGCCGCCCACGCCCGAGGTCTGCACCGCGTTCTGGTTGCCCACGAACTGTTGTTCCAGGATCTCGTCGAGTTCCTGCAGGGCCGAGGGCTGGATCCCCTCGAGGGTGGCGATGCGCAGGATGACATCGGTGCGCACCCGCTCGGGAAGGTAGGTGATCACCTCCGCCGCGTGGTCGGGATCGAGGTAGGAGAGCACGATGGCCATGATCTGGGGATGCTCGAGGCGGATGACCTCGGCCACGGCGCGCGCGTCCATCCACTTCAGCGCCTCGAGCCCCTTGGAGTTGCGGCCCAGCAGGATGCGGTCGACCATGCTGCTCGCCTTCTCCTCGCCGAGTGCCTCGACCAGCACCTTGCGGATGTACTCGTCCGAGCCGATCCCGAGGCTGGTCTGTTCCTCGATCACCCGGTTGAACTCCTCGAGCACCTGCTCGAGCTGGTCCCGGGTGACCTGAGTCAGGCTGGCCATGGCCTGGCCGACCTTCTGGACCTCCTTGGGACCCATGTGCTTGAGGACCTGGGCCGCCTTGTCTTCGCCCAGGGCCATCAGGAAGATCGCGGCCCGGTCCGTGCCGGAGAGCTTGGCGGGTGTCTCAGCCATCTTCGTTCATCCACGTCTTGACCACCTGGGCCACGCGCCGGGGATCCTCCTGCACCAGCGCCTGGGCCTGATTGAGCTGGTCTTCGTAGGACTTCTTCGGCGCCGGGAGGGCCTCGCCCTCGGGACCCGCGAGGGCCGCCTGCCCCGCCTGTCCTTCCTCCCCGGCCTGTCCCGGCGGCAACTGCCCGGCGGCCCCGGCGGCCGCCAGGGCGGCCTCCTGGCGGGCGGCGCCCGACTGCGCCAGGTTGCGCATGACCGGCTTGATGACCCCGAAGAGCACCAGCAGCACCCCCACCCCGGCCAGCGCCTGCTTGACCAGCGGCCAGAACCAGGGGCGTTCCCACAGCGGCGGGTCGGGCAAGGGTTCGGGCTCGGGCACGGGCTGGAAGGAGGCGTTGATCACCTGGACGGTGTCGCCGCGCCGGGGATCGTAGCCGACCGCCTTCTTGACCAGGTCGGTGAACCGGGCCAGGTCCTGGTCGCTCCAGGGCTGGTGGGTTACCTTGCCGTCCTTGCCCGTCAGCTGCCGGTCGTCCACCACCACGGCGATCGACAGCCGTCGCAGCGTGCCGGCCGCCAGGCGGGTGTGGCTGATGGTGCGGTCGATCTCGTAGTTGCGGATCACCCGCTTGCTGCTGCGGGCCTCTCCGCCCCCGGCGGCCGGGACCGTCTGGCCCTTGTCGCTCACCACGCCGCCGGCCGGGGGAACGTTGGTCAGGGTCCCGGGCACCCCGGAGGCACCCGCACCGTTCTTGCTGTCCTCTTCCACCACCTGCTCGCTGCGCAGGGCCGGGGCATCCGGGTCGAAGGTCTCCCGGGTCTTCTCCACACGGGTGAAGTCGATGTCGGCGGAGACCTGGGCCCGTACCTTGCCCTCGCCCACCAAGGGCGAGAGCAGGCGCTCGATGCGCTCGGCGTAGGTCCGCTCCAGCTTGCGCGCGTAGTTGAACTGGGTGGTGGTGAGCGCGACGTCCTCGTCCCCGTGGGCGGCCGAGAGCAGGCGACCGTTCTGGTCCACCACGGTCACCGCCTTGGGTTCCAGGCGTGGCACGCTGGAGGCCACCAGGTGCACGATCGCCGCCACCTGCGCATCGTCCAGGGTGCGGCCGGCGTAGAGGCTGACCACCACCGAGGCCGTGGGTGCCTCCTGGCGCCGCAGGAACACCGAGCGCCGGGGGACGGCGAGGTGGACCCGTGCCTCGCGCACGTTGCGCAGGGTGCTGATGGTGCGCGCCAGCTCCAGTTCCAGGGCGTGCTGGTAGCGCACGTTCTCCATGAACTGGCTCACGCCGAAGCCGGGCTCCTTCTCCAGCAGCTCGAAGCCCTCGCCCGTGCCCCGCGGCAATCCCTGGGCGGCGAGCCGCAGGCGGGCCTTGTGCACCCGGTCGGCCGGAACCAGCACGGCCCCGCTGTGTTCGTCGATCCGGTAGGGTATGGCGGCCTGCTGGAGGGCGTCGATCACCTGGGCCGTATCCGTCTCGTCGAGGTTGCCATAGAGCAGGCTCCAGGCCGGGCGCTGCGACCAGAGTGCGATCGCCACCCCGATGGCGATGCTCGCCGCCAACCCGACCAGCAGCCCCACCTGCTTGATCGGGCTCAGCCCCGCGAATCCCTGCACCGTCTCCGCCTGTATCGCCATCTTCGCCGCTCCCGGCACGCCCCGTCAGGATCAGAGCGTGCTGTTCATGATCTCCTTGTAGGCATCGACCAGCTTGTTGCGAACCTGGGTGACCGCCTCGAACGAGAGGCTGGCCTTCTGCAGCGCCACCATGACCTCGGGCAACTTGACGTTGGGGTCACCGCTGGCGAAGGCGTCGGCCATCGCCCCGGCCGTCTGCTGGAGGTCGTTGACCCGTTCCACGGAGCGGTGCAGCAGCTCCTGGAATCCCGGGCCTTCCGCCTGCCCGGACGGCGCCGGATCGGCGGGCCGGGCCCCGGCGGCCTCGGCCAGGGCGCGCATCTGGTCCAGCAGCTGGTTGACGTCGATGTGGTTCATGCCTCGTTCTCCCATGACGCGTTTCACCTGGGGATTTCGATGCCGGCCGCGCGCATGCGGGCCAGCTTGTACCTGAGGGTGCGGGGGCTGATGCCGAGCGCCTCGGCGGCGGCCTTGCGCGAACGGTGCCGGGCCAAGGCATCGAGGATGAGCTGGTGCTCCCGGCTGCGCAGGTCCTCGCCGAGGGCGCTCCCCCCGGCGGGTGCCTCCGCCGCCGCGCCCTTCTCCCCTTCCGCCCCGGGATCCAGTTCGGGATCGAAGTGCAGGTCCTCGGGCGCGATGCACGGTCCCTGCGCCAGGATCACCGCCCGCTGCAGGACGTTCTCGAGCTCGCGGACGTTGCCCGGCCAGTGGTGCGCCTGCAGGCGCCGGCGGGCGGCCTCGCACAGGGGCCGGACGGGCATGCCGGGCGGCGTGAGCCGCTCGAGCAGCGCCTCGGCGATGGCCAGGACGTCGTCCGGACGCTCGCGCAGCGGCGGCAGGCGCAGCGGAAATACGTTCAACCGGTAGAAGAGATCCTCCCGGAAACGCCCGGCTCGCACCTCTTCGCGCAGGTTGCGATTGGAAGTGGCGAGGACCCGCACGTCGAGTGCGATCGGGGCCTTGCCGCCGATCCGTTCGACCTCCCGTTCCTGCAGCACCCGCAGCAACTTGGCCTGCAGGCCGAGCTCCATCTCGGAGATCTCGTCCAGGAGCAGGGTCCCGCCCTGTGCCTGTTCGAACTTGCCGGCACGGGCCTGGTAGGCCCCGGTGAAGGCGCCCTTCTCGTGACCGAAGAGCACGGCTTCGAGCATGTTCTCGGGGATGGCCGCGCAGTTGATGGCCACGAAGGGCCCGTCGGCCCGTTCCGAGCAGGCATGGATGTGCCGCGCCAGGACCTCCTTGCCGGTGCCGGACTCGCCGGTGATCATGACCGTGACGTCGCTGCGCGCCACCCGCTCGGCGATGCGCACCACGCGCAGCATGCGGGGGTCGCGGGCCACCAGCCCGGAGGCGTCGTTGGCGGCCTGGGTGGCCGGACGCAGGTGACGGCGCACGAGTTCGACCAGGCGCTCGGCATCGAAGGGCTTGAGCAGGTAATCGGTGGCCCCGGCCCGCATCGCCGCCACCGCCCGGCGCACGGTGCCATAGGCGGTCATGAGGATCACGGGCAGTTCGGGCCGGCGCCTGCGGATCTCCTCGAGCAACGCCTCCCCGCCCATGCCCGGCATCTGGACGTCGCTGACCACCACCGAGACCGGCCGCCGCGCGAGCAGGTCCAGTGCCGTTTCCCCATCGGGGGCGTGCAGCGTCTCGATGCCGGCCTCGGACAGGGTGTAGCACAAGGCCTCGCCCAGGTCGGCATCGTCCTCCACGATCATCACGGGTGCCTGGCTCATTCCTTCACTCCCTGGTCGGTTCGCCGGCCTGCCCGGAGGCGAGCACGCAGGTATCGGCAGCCTCGGGCAGGCGGATGCGGAAACAGGCCCCGCCGTCGCCCTCGAGCAGGTCGATCTCCCCGCCGTGGGCCTGGACACAGGCGGCCACCACGGCCAGTCCCAGACCCGTACCCCCGGCGCGGGTGGTGAAGAAGGGCTCGAAGATGCGCTCGCGCACGGCGGGCGGAATCCCGGGGCCGTCGTCGACGACACGCAGCTCGAAGCGCTCCGGCCCGGCACGGCGGGCCTCGACCCGGATCCACGGCGTGGGACCGGCGTGCTCGAGGCTGTTGGTGACGAGGTTCACCAGGGCATCGCAGAGTACCTCGCACTGCCCGTCGATCAGGCCGTCGCCACTGTGATCGCGGATCTCGAAGCGGGCACCGGCGTGGGCCACCAGCGGCTCGACACGCCGCTGGAGGCACTCGAGCAGCGTCGAGAGGCGGAACGGCTGCACCTCGCGCAGCTCACCGTTGGCGAAGGCCAGCATGTCGCCAATCATGCGCTCGAGCTTGTGCAGGCGGTCGCAGAGCCGCGCACGCAGCTCCGACGGCGCGACCTGCGAGGCATAGAGCAGGGCTGCGGAGAGCGGCGTCCGCAACTGGTGCGCCAGGCGCGCCATCATCTCCCCCATGGCGGAGAGCCGCTCCTGGCGGGCGTGCAGCCTCCGCAGGCGGCGCATCTCGGTGTGGTCCTGGACGAGCAGGATGCTGCCGGACTCGGCGACCAGGGGCCGCTGCGTGATGTACACCCAGCGGTCACCACGCAGGCGCACTTCGCCGCTCGCACCGTCCTGGCCGAGCACGTATTCGGCACGCAGGTCAGACCAGGCGCGCCCGGCGAGCGGGCCACCGAAGAGTTGTTCCGCCCCCCGGTTGCACTCGATCACCGTGCCGGCGGCGTCGAGCACCAGCACCCCACCGGGCAGCGCATCGAGCAACTGCTCGAGCCGCTCGGCCAGGACCATGCGCTCCGAGCGACTGGCCACGAGGGCCTCGGTCAACTCGGCGACCCGCCGTTCGAGATCGCGGTAGGCCCCTTCGAGCTGAACCGACAGCGCATTGAAGGTGCTGAAGGCATCCGCGAGTCGGTTCAGCTTGGCTGGATCGGGTTGCACCATGTCGCTTGCGGACTCCATCGTCGGTGCCCGGAACATAGCAACATGCGTGCCCACCCAGGGTGGATCGAAGAATCAACGGGTTGCGAAAGGAAAAGAAATCGAGTGACGGGAAAGTGACGGGGTGGAGGGGAAGTGAGGGGAGCTGGGAGATAGGAGCTGGAAGCAAGAAGCTAGAAGCTGGGGGAACGAGGAAGACAGAAGTCAGAATTCAGGAGCCAGAAGGGTACATCTCGAAACCGACGGTGAATCTTCTGACTTCTGACTTCTGACTTCTGACTTCTGTCTTCTGTCTTCTGACTTCTGTCTTCTGTCTTCTGACTTCTAGCTTCTATCTCCTAGCTCCTAGCTTCTTGCTCCTAGCTCCTAGCTCCCAACTTCTATCACGACGCCTGCTGCAGGCCGTACTTGCGCAGCTTCTCGACCAGGGTGGTGCGGCGCAGGCCCAGCCGCTTGGCGGCGTGCGCTACCACCCCGCCGGCATCCTCGAGCGCCTGCTTGATGAAGGCCTGTTCGAGGTTGCTCAGGTGTTCCTTGAGATCGATCCCTTCACGCGGCAGGCGCGGCTCCTGGAACTCGATCGGCGTGGGTTGGAGGATGACCTCCTCGGTGAGCTTCGGCGCCCTGGCCGCCTCGGAGCGCACGCTGTCGGTCTGGAACTTCTCGGGCAGGTCGCCGACGTCCACCACTCCGAAGGGATGCATGATGGCCAACCGCTCGATGAGGTTGGCCAGCTCGCGCACGTTGCCGGGCCAGTCGTACTGGCAGAGGGCCATCACGGCACCCGAGGTCAGGCGCACGGAGCCGCGCTTCTCGTGCTCGATGCGGCGGATGAGCTCGTTGATGAGCAGCGGGATGTCCTCCACCCGCTCGCGCAGCGGCGGCATCTCGATGGGAAAGACATTCAGGCGGTAGTAGAGATCCTCGCGGAAACTGCCGTCCTTGATCGCCTCCTCCAGGTTGCGGTGCGTGGCCGCCACGATGCGCACGTTGGCCTTGATGGTCTTGTTGCTGCCCACGCGCTCGAAGGTGCGTTCCTGCAGCACGCGCAACAGCTTGACCTGCATGGGCAGGCTCATGTCCCCGATCTCGTCGAGGAAGAGGGTGCCGCCTTCGGCCATCTCGAAGCGCCCCTGGCGGGCCGAGATGGCCCCGGTGAAGGCGCCCTTCTCGTGTCCGAAGAGCTCGGACTCGAGCAGGTCGCCGGGGATGGCCCCGCAATTGATGGGCACGAACGGCTTGTCGCGGCGCGAGGAATAGTAGTGGATGTTGCGTGCCACCACCTCCTTGCCGGTGCCGGACTCGCCGAGGATGAGCACGTTGGCGTCGGAATCCGCCACCTGCTGGATGGCCTTGCGCACCTGCTGGATGGCACGCGAACTGCCCACCAGGCTGCGGAACAGGTCCACGGGGCGCTGGCGCCCTGCGCCGGCATGGGATTCGTGGAAGACCTCGGCCTGGTGGAGGGCATGGGTGAGCTGGGCATAATGCGGCGGCGTGTCGATGCGCCCGAGCACCACGGAGCCGGGCTCGATGCGCAGGGTCGGCTCCTTACCCTTCTCCGTGAGCAGGAAGATCGGGAGCCTGTCGTTGACCTGGTGAATCTCCCGCAAGAGCTCGGTGAGCCGGGCATCGCCGCCACAGTCGCCCACGAAGACGGCGAGCAGGTCGTCCCCGACCTCACGGTAGGCCTCCTGCCAGCGTGCGCACTCGGTGACGAGGGTGCACTCGCGGTCGATGAAGTGCAGGATCGTCTCCATGGCGCGGGCCCGCTCGACATCGCCGTCGATGACGAGGATCCTCCCTTCCGATGGCACGGCGGACTTGTCCTGGCTCACGTCCTTACCCCTCCTTCGCATACTGGTCGCGCGATGCGATCACGTCAAAAACCTGTCCCTCGCCGTAGTAAAGCACTCGCAGGGAAAAATGTCAAAAATTCGACGTGATCGCCGGGGGTGTCCGGCAAGTCCATGAATGGATTGGAGAGTCGGTGCTCGTTGGCCTGGGATCAGCCCTGTTGCCTATAGGCCGCGATGCCGCGCTGAGCCCGGGCCAGGGCGCGGAGGCGTGCCTCCGTGTCCCCACGGGCGGCCCGCGCCGCCGCGTCCAGGCGCCGGTCCGCCGCCAGGGTCTCCTCGATCAGCTCGCGCAGCCGCGGTGCCGGCAGTCGCTCGCCCAGGGTGGCGAAGAGGCGTTCGCGGGCCGCAAGCAGGGCCGGCACGGCCGTCCATTGCCCGGCCGTGGCGGCCGCGTGCATGCGCCGGGTGAGCTCCCGGACCTGCAGGACGGCCTGGTCCTCGAGGTCAGGCGCCATGCCCACCGGCCCGCGCCGGGGCCTGTGCCTGGTCGGCGATGCCGTCCCAGGCCTCCTTGATGGTCGAGAGCAGGCGGTCGGCCTCGTCGAGCAGTTCCGGGGCGTTGCGGAGGTTGGCCTGCAGGAGGATCTCCTGCAGGTAGGTGTAGAGCGCATCCAGGTTGGCCGCGATCTCGCCGCCCCGTTCGTGGTCGAGGCTCGTCTGCAAGCCGGAGAGAATGGAGATGGCCCAGGAGATGTGCTCGCCCTTCGCCGCGACCTTGCCTTCCTGCATGAAGCGGCGGGCGAGGCGGATCTTCTCCAGGGCACCGGCCATCAGCATCTGGATGAGCTGGTGGGCGTTGGCCTGCTCCACGCGGGCCTGGAGGCTGGCCCGCCGGTACTGGTCGAGGGCGGCGCGGGGGTTCAGGGCCATGGATGCATGCTCCTCTTCATTGGTCGGTTCGCACGTACCCGCCTCATTGCCCGGTCTTCACCTGGATCGCGGGCAGGGAGGCCAATTGCTGCTGCAGGCGCGCACTGGTCGCCTGCAGCTGGCTGATCAGCATGTCGAGCGCCGTGAACTGTTTCATCAGGCGCTTCTGGTAGTCTTGCAGGTGGCGGTCCAGGCGCTCGCGTTCCTTGGTGATCTCCTTGGCGCGGTCGTTCAGCGCATCCATGCGTGCACCGAGCAGGTCGTCCTTCTGCACCTGGGTGAAATAGTCGTCGAGCCCGGTGGCGATGCCGGCCACATAGCCGCTCTGCCCCGGGGTCCCCTTGCCGGAGAAGAGCTGCTGCACGGCGTCGGGATGGGCAGCCAGCGCGGACTCGAACTTGGCCTGGTCGAACGTCATCTTGCCGTCCGCGTCGATCGAGACGCCCACGTCCGCGAGCGTGTTCAAGCCGCCGTCCAGTCCCTCCACGCGCGTACCCAGCAGGCGGCGGACCGCGTTGGCCAGGGTCCGCACGCCGGCATCCCCGTTGAGGGGACCGGCCTGGGTGGTCTTCGGATCGTAGGCCGTGAGCGAGTGCACGGTGTCGTGGAAGGCGTTGTAGGCCTTGACCAGGTTGTCGATGGCCTTCTCCATGGCCCCACGGTCCATGCGTACACGAACGGTGGTGCTCCCCGGACCGGCAAGCTTCAGCGTCAGGCCGTCGATGGCCTGGTCCAGGGTGTTGGTCGGGTGGGTGACCGTCACCCCGTCGATGCTCACCTGGGCATCCAGGGCCTGCCGGGTCTGGGTCAGGTTCTGCGTGGTGGCATTGTAGGCGAGCGCCGAGAGCCCGAGAACACTGCCCTCGGTCACGTCGATCTTCATGGCATTGGCTGCGCCCGTATCCACGGCATTGAGCGTGAGCACGTAGCCCGAACCGGTGTTGACGATACTCGCCCGTACCCCGGCATCGGCGGCGTTGATGGCGTCACGCACCCCCTCGAGCGTGTGGTTGGTCGCATCGATGTTGATGGTCACGGGCTGCTTGTCGGGGTTGGGGGTGAAGGATCCGGTCGGGTTGCTTCCGAAAGTGATCGTGATCGTCCCCTCGCCCACCACGTCGGTGGGACTCGTGTAGGTGGTCTGGGTGACCAGTGCCTGGGACTGGGCCAGGTGGTCCACGGTGATGGCGTAGGTCCCCGTGGCGGCGGTCGTGCCCGCCGAACCAGTGAGCACGGATTCGTCGGAAGAGGTGAAGGATCGACTCTGGAAGAGCGCTGGGTCGGCGAGCTTGTGGATGGCGTCGGCAAGGTCCGAAAAGGCCCCCTTGATCTTGCCGAGCGCCGTGATTTTCGTAGTGATGTCGGTCTCGCGCCGGTCGAGGCGTTGCTTCGCCGGCGCACCCTCGGCCTGCACCAGCGACTGGACCAGCGACTTCACGTCCAGTCCGGAACCGAGTCCAGGCGAGCTCAAGACCGGCATATCGGACACCTCCCTTCCTGCTTCGATCGAGACCTGCCAAGCAACTTGCGCGCCAGCATGGCTCAAACGACCGAGCGGAACAGCACGCCCACCGTCTCGGAGAGGCGGTCGGCGAGGTCCATGACGTCCTGGGGCGGGATCTGGCGGATCAGTCGCCCGGTTTCAGCGTCGCGGACCTTGATCACGACCTCGTGGCGCTCGGTGTCGACCATGAATTCGAGGCGTCGTCGCAGGGAGGCTGCCTCCTCCTGCACCCGGCGTACGAGCGTCTCCGCCTGCTCACGCGGTAGGGTGGCAACCTCCTGCCGCCCGGCCTCGACTGCCTGGACATGGGTCGGCAAGGTCTTGCCGGCGGCCTCCACGCGGGCCGAAGCGTTCCCGGAATCGGTAGCGCCCTCCCTGGCCTTCCCGCCCGATGGGACCGGCATTGCGGCGAGCTCGGGCACCCGTTGCGTTGTGATGGAAGGCATGGTTCGCTACTCCTCGAAGCGGGAGGCGGGCCGGGGTCGCCCCCGGCCCTTTCCCAGGGTTACTGGAGCAGGCTCAGCGCCAGCTGCGGCAGGGCGTTGGCCTGGGCCAGCATGGAGACGCCGGCCTGCTGCAGGATCTGCAGCCGGGTGAACTTGGCCGTCTCTTCGGCGAAGTCCGCGTCGCGGATTCGGGACCGCGCGGCCGAGAGGTTCTCGGAGGTCGTCTGCAGGTTGGTGATGGTGTGCTCCACGCGGTTCTGGATGGCGCC
>RFHK01000146.1 GCA_003695825.1 Gammaproteobacteria bacterium
GAGGCGATGCGTGCCGCCTGGCTGGAACGGCTGCGCGAGGTGGCGCTCAACCGCTATCCGGACCCGGGCGCCCGCCGGCTGGTCCAGGGCCTGCGGCGCTACCTCTCGCTGCCGGAGGACCAGGGCCTGCTGCTGGGCAATGGTTCCGACGAGCTCATCCAGATGATCCTGATGAGCGTCGCGGGGGAGGGGCGCACGGTCCTCGCCCCCGAGCCGACCTTCGTCATGTACCGGTTGATCGCCGAGGTCCTGGGGCTGGAGTACGTCCCGGTGCCGCTCGGCGAGGACTTCGCCCTCGACGGCGCGGCCATGCTCGAGGCCATCCGGCGCCGTGACCCGGAGGTGGTCTTCCTCGCCTATCCCAACAATCCCACCGGCAACCTTTTCGACCGGGAGGTGGTCGAGGCCGTCCTCGAGGCGGCGACCGGCCTGGTGGTGATCGACGAGGCCTACAGCGCCTTCGCCACCGACAGCTTTCTCCCCGAGCTGGGGCGCTGGCCCAACCTGCTCGTGCTGCGTACCCTTTCCAAGACCGGGCTCGCCGGCCTGCGCCTGGGCATGTTGCTGGGTCCGCCGCAATGGCTCGAGGAGATCGACAAGGTGCGCTTGCCCTACAACATCAACGTGCTCACCCAGGTCTCGGCTGCCTTCGCGCTGGAACATGCCGAGGTCCTCGAGGACCAGTGCGCCCGGATCCGCGCCGACCGCGAGCGGTTGCACGCGGCACTGGCGGCGCTCGAGGGGGTGCAGGTCTGGCCCTCGCAGGCCAACTTCCTGCTCTTTCGCGTCCCGCGCGGGCAAGGTCGGGCGGTGTTCGCGGGACTGCGGTCGCGGGGCGTGTTGATCAAGGCCTTCGGGAACGGGCCGCTCGCCGATTGCCTGCGCGTGACCGTGGGCACGCCGGAGGAGAACACCCGATTCCTTTCGGCCCTGCGCGAGACCTTGCGGGCGCTCGGATCCGTGGAGACTGCACACACCTCGTGAGCCGGGGTGGCGCCTCCCGCATCGGCCCACCGCAGGGCTGCAACCCGCATATTGCACCAGGTACTCTGCGGGCTAACGGGCCGGTCTCTCCAGCACCGGGCGTTCCCCGACGACGACGGTGGCGCGGAACGGGTGCCCCTGGCGGATGCCCCGGATCTCCACCTTCGATCCCGGGGCCTGTTGCGCGATCAGGGCCATGGCCTCGTGGGCATCGTGCACCGTCCGGCCCGCGATCGCGGTGATCACGTCGCCCGGCTCGAGCCCCGCCCGGTCGGCCGGGCCGTCACGCAGCACGCCGGCGATCAGCATACCGTGGGTGCTGTCGAGCCCGAAGGACTGCGCCAGCGAGGGGGTGAGGTCCTGGGCCTCGATTCCCAGCCACCCGCGGATCACGCGGCCATGCTCGATGATCTGCTGCATCACCGTGCGCGCCATGCTCACCGGGATGGCGAAACCGATCCCTTCCGAACCGCCGGACTTGGTGAAGATGGCGGAATTGATGCCGACCAGCTCGCCCCGGGCATTGATCAGCGCCCCGCCCGAGTTGCCCGGATTGATGGCGGCATCGGTCTGGATGAAGTCCTCGTAGGTGTTGAGCCCCAGGTCGCTGCGCCCCTTGGCGCTGACGATACCCATGGTCACCGTCTGGCCCACCCCGAAGGGATTGCCGATGGCGAGCACCACGTCCCCCACCCGCAGGCGGTCGGAGTCCCCGATCACGATGGTCGGCAGGTGCCGGGCATGGACGTGGAGCACGGCGAGGTCGGTGTCGGGATCCGTGCCCACGAGCCGCGCCGAGAAGGTGCGGCCGTCCTGGAGCAGTACCTCGATCTGGTCGGCGTCCCGCACCACGTGGAGGTTGGTGAGGATGTAACCCTGGGGGCTGACGATGACCCCCGAGCCGAGGCTGGTCTGCAACCGCTTGCGCAGCGGGCTGTGCAGGCGGTCTCCGAAGAAATAGCGCAGGATGGGATCCTGCAGCAGGGGGGAGGGGCGCTCCTGGATGATCTTGGCGGTGTAGATGTTGACCACGGCCGGCGCTGCGCGCGCGACAGCGTCGGCATAGGAGACCGGGCCCTGCCCGGCCTGCGGCCGCGAGGCGGACGGTTCCTGGAGGCTCTGGACCACCTGGACCACCTGGGGACGGTGGAAGAGGTCGGGTTCGAGCACGTAGAGCAGCCCGGCGGCCAGGAGGCCGACGAGCACCGATTGGAGCAGGAAAGGCAGGAGTTTGCGCACGAGCGTTCGTCCGGCAGTGGGCATTGCAGGCCGGTCATTCTATCATGCACGGGCGCGCGGATTGCGCCGAGGATATCCTGTCCACGGACGGACCGGTGCGCAGGGAGGCGGCCCCTCGACCGGGCCGGCCGCGGCGCCCCGTGCCCGCCTGCCACGCATCTTTGGAGGTTTTCCCATGGTGCCACGTGACACCCTGGCGCGTTATCTCGACGAGCTGCTGGAAGTGGACCGCTTCCAGGACTATTGCCCCAACGGGCTGCAGGTCCAGGGCAGGGCGGAGATCCGTCGCATCGTCGGCGGGGTGACGGCGAGCCTGGCCCTGGTGGAGGCCGCCGCCGCGCAGCAGGCGGATGCGCTCCTGGTGCACCATGGCTGGTTCTGGAAAGGCGAGTCGCCGTGCGTGACAGGCATGAAGCATGCCCGGATGCAGCACCTGCTCGCCGCCGGCATGAACCTCTTCGCCTACCACCTGCCGCTCGATGCCCACCCGGTCCACGGCAACAATGCCGTGCTGGGCCGCGCGCTCGGGCTGGCCGTGGAGGGCGGCTTCGGCGGGCGGGGCGGCCCGGACATCGCCCTGTACGGGCGGCTGCCCGCGCCGGTCTCACCCGAGGACCTGGAGGCCCGCCTGGAACGGCTGCTGGGCCGCCGGCCCCTGCGGGTCGGCCGCGGGCCCGCGGAACTGCGGCGCCTCGCCTGGTGTACCGGCGCGGCCCAGTCGTTGATCGAGGACGCCGCCCGCCTGGGCGTCGACGCCTTCCTCAGCGGCGAGATCTCCGAACCCACCGTGCATGCCGCCGAGGAACTGGGCGTGCACTATTTCGCCTGCGGCCACCATGCCACCGAGCGGTTCGGCGTGCAGTCGCTGGGTGCGCACCTGGTGGAGGCCTTCGACGTCGAGTTCCGGTTCATCGACCTGCCGGTGCCGGTTTGACGAACCGGGCCGGGATGATGGAAAATCCCGCCCTTCCATGGGGGTGCGGTGTGGGTTTGGGGATTCCGGGTGATCCGGATCAAGGCCGCGGGCAGGCCACGGACATACAATCCGCACCCGCCGGTAGCTGCGTGGTTGACCGGGCAGGGCGCGGCCGCTGCCCGGTTTCTGGCGCCCAGCAGAGACAGAGTTTCTGAATCTTCTGAAACTGGTAATCGAAACGGACCTGGGAGAAACCAATGACTGAAGGCGTGGACAAGAGTCGTCGCCGCTTCCTGACCGCCACCGTGTCGGTCGTGGGCGGTGCCGGCGCCGTCGCGGCCCTGGTGCCCTTCGTCGAGTCGATGCTGCCCAGCGAACGGGCCAAGGCGGCCGGCGCGCCGGTGGAAGCCGACATCAGCAAGCTCGAACCCGGCCAGCTGATCAACGTCGAGTGGCGCGGCAAGCCGGTCTGGATCGTCTCCCGCACCAAGGAGATGCTCGATCACATCAAGGCGATGGACGACAAGGTCGCCGACCCGAACTCCGACATATCCGAGCAGCCGGAGTATGCCAAGAACGAGTTCCGCTCGATCAAGCCGGAGATCCTGGTGATGATCGGCATCTGTACCCATCTCGGCTGTTCGCCCAAGTACCGCCCGGACGTGGCCCCGGCGGACCTCGGGCCGGACTGGCTGGGCGGGTTCTTCTGCCCCTGCCATGGCTCCCGCTACGACCTGGCAGGCCGGGTGTTCAAGTCGCAGCCGGCTCCCAAGAACATGGCGATCCCGCCGCACAAGTACATCGGCGAGTCGGTGATTCTCGTGGGTGAAGACGAAGGAGCTGCATGATGGCCGGTGCAAGCACGGAAAAGTGGCAGGGCGGGCTGCTGGGCTGGATCGACGCCCGCTTTCCGCTGAGCCAGGTCTGGAATGACCACCTGGCGAAGTACTACGCCCCCAAGAACTTCAACTTCTGGTATTTCTTCGGGTCCCTCGCGCTGCTGGTGCTGGTGATCCAGATCGTCTCCGGCATCTTCCTGACCATGAACTACAAGCCGGACGCCGCCAAGGCCTTCGCCTCGGTGGAGTACATCATGCGCGACGTGAAGTGGGGCTGGCTGATCCGTTACATCCACTCCACGGGGGCCTCGTCCTTCTTCATCGTGGTCTACCTGCACATGTTCCGGGGTCTGCTCTACGGCTCCTACAAGAAGCCGCGCGAGCTGATCTGGATCTTCGGCATGCTGATCTACCTGTGCCTGATGGCCGAGGCCTTCTTCGGCTACCTGCTGCCCTGGGGCCAGATGTCCTACTGGGGGGCGCAGGTGATCGTCAACCTGTTCTCGGCGATCCCGTTCGTCGGCCCCGATCTCTCGGTGTGGATCCGCGGTGACTACGTGATCTCGGATGCCACGCTCAACCGTTTCTTCGCCTTCCACGTCATCGCCGTGCCGCTGGTGCTGCTCGGCCTGGTCGTGGCCCACCTGCTGGCCCTGCACGAGGTGGGCTCGAACAACCCCGACGGCATCGAGATCAAGGCGAAGAAGGACGAGAACGGCGTGCCGCTCGACGGCATTCCCTTCCACCCCTACTACACGGTGAAGGACATCTTCGGCGTCGCCGTGTTCCTGATCTTCTTCTGCGCGGTCGTGTTCTTCGCCCCGCAGATGGGCGGGTACTTCCTCGAGCACCCCAACTTCGAGATGGCCAACCCGCTCAAGACGCCGGAGCACATCGCACCCGTCTGGTACTTCACGCCCTACTACGCCATCCTGCGCGCCGTGCCCTCGATGGCGGGTTCGGCCTTCCCGGGCGTGGCCGCCATGGCCGTATCGGTGGGAATCCTGTTCTTCCTGCCCTGGCTGGACCGCAGTCCCGTGAAGTCGATCCGCTACCGCGGTCCCATCTACAAGACGGCGCTGGGTCTCTTCGTGATCGCCTTCCTGACGCTCGGTTACCTGGGCACGCTGCCGCCGACGCCGGGGAGGACGCTGGTGGCGCGGATCTGCGCGACCTACTACTTCGCCTTCTTCTTCCTGATGCCCATCTACACGAAGATCGACCCGGTCAAGCCGGTACCGGAGAGGGTGACGAAATGAAGAGACATCTGATCGCGATCCTGTTCGCCGTCTTCCCCGTGCTGGCGCTGGCCAGTGAAGGCGGCCCCTTGTTCAAGGCCAACATCGACGTCTCGGACAAGCAGTCCCTGCAGCGGGGGGCACGGTTGTTCGTCAACTACTGCCTGAGCTGCCATTCGGCGCGCTTCCAGCGCTACAACCGCATGGCCCGGGACCTAGGGCTCAGCGACAGCCAGGTCATCCAAAACCTGATGTTCGCGGCCGACAAGATCTACGAGCACATGACCGTGGCCATGCCGCGGGAAGAGGCCAAGGAGTGGTTCGGGGCGCCGCCCCCGGATCTCACCCTCATCGCCCGGCGGCGCGGCCCGGACTGGCTCTACACCTACCTGCTCACCTTCTACGAGGACGACAAGCGTCCCTTCGGCGTCAACAACTGGCGCTTCCCCAACGTCAGCATGCCGCACGTGCTCTGGGAGCTGCAGGGGATCCAGAAGCCGGTGTACAAGACGGAGAAGGACGCCGAGGGCCACGAGCACATGGTGATCGAGCGGCTGCAGCTCGTCAAGAAGGGCAAGCTCACGCCCGAGCAGTACCAGTCCGCCGTGCGCGACCTCGTGGCCTTTCTCGCCTACATGGGCGAACCGGTCCAGCTGGAGCGTCAGCGTATCGGTTTCTGGGTGCTGCTCTATCTCGTGGTGTTCGCCGTCCTCTCCTACCTCCTGAAGAAGGAATACTGGAAGGACGTTCACTGAACCCGTGTCGGAACCCGGGCCGGAACCCCTTGTGACGGGGTTCCGGCCTGTTGTATTTTCGGAATCCACTTGACGAGGGGAGAGCTGCATGGCGATCGTTCCGAATCGTCGTTCCGTGATGACGCTGTTTTCCGATGCGACCGATCCCTACAGTCACCAGGTACGCATCGTCGTCGCCGAGAAGGGGATCAACGTCGAGATCGTGAACGTGGACCCGGAAAACCCCCCGGAAGACCTGATCGAACTCAACCCTTACCAGTCCGTGCCCACGCTCGTCGACCGGGAGCTGGTTCTCTACGATGCCCGGGTCATCATGGAGTACCTGGACGAGCGCTTCCCCCATCCTCCCCTGATGCCCGTGGACCCGGTCTCGCGGGCCCGTGCCCGGCTGGCGATGTTTCGCATCGACAAGGACTGGTACGGCCTGTTGCACGAAATCGAGCATAAGGGCGAGAAGGCCGCGGCGCGCGCGCGCAAGGCCCTGCGCGACAGCATCGCCGCCAGCGACGAGGTCTTCGGGGCCATGCCCTATTTCCTCAGCGAGGAATTCAGCCTCGTCGACGCCTGCGTGGCGCCCTTGCTGTGGCGGCTCAAGCATTACCGAATCGAGCTGCCGAAGCAGGCCACCGCCGTGCGTGCCTACGCGAAGCGGATCTTCAACCGGGAGTCCTTCCAGGCCAGCCTCACGGAGGCGGAGCGGGAGATGCGTGCATGACGCCGGGCCGGCAGCAAGGGCACGCCGCCGGGATCGCAGTGAACCCGGGAAGGGCCCCGGCATGACCCCGAGCCGTCCCTACCTGGTGCGTGCGATCAACGAGTGGATCCTCGACAACGGCATGACGCCCTACCTGCTCGTCAATGCCGATCGTTCAGGCGTCGAGGTCCCGAGGCAGTACGTCGAGAACGGTCGGATCGTGCTCAACATCGATCCGGTCGCCGTCGAGGGGTTGCGCATCGACAACGACTACATCGAATTCAACGCACGCTTCCAGGGGACGCCCTGGCACATCGTCATCCCCATGCCTGCCGTGATGGCCATCTATGCCCGGGAGAACGGGCAGGGCATGATGTTCAGCGAGGACGAATACGACGGACCCACGCCGCCCGAGGGACCGGAGCCGGAACCGGGCGGCGGGGGTCGTTCCAGCCGACCTGCGCTCAAGGTGGTCAAGTGAGCCGGAGCCCGGCATGGAGGGGGCTTCATGATCGAGGTACTCGTCTGTGACATCACCCGCCTCGAGGTGGACGCCATCGTCAATGCGGCCAATACCAGCCTGCTGGGAGGGGGCGGCGTCGACGGGGCCATCCACCGTGCCGCGGGCCCCGAATTGCGCGAGTACAACCGCAAGCTCGGCGGCTGTCCCGTGGGCGAGGCGCGCATCAGCCCGGGTTTCCGCCTGCCGGCGAAATACGTGATCTCCACCGTGGGACCGGTCTGGCACGGCGGGACGCGGGGCGAGTCGGAGCTGCTGGAGAAGGCCTACCGCAGTTCCTTCGAGCTGGCGCTCGCGCAGGGAGACATCCGGAGCATCGCCTTCCCGGCCATCAGCACCGGCGCCTACGGCTTCCCCAAGGACCGGGCCGCGGAGATCGCCGTGCGCGTGATGCGTGAATACGAGGACCGCTTCGACCGCATCATCGCCTGCTGTTACAGTGAAGCGGACGCGGAGCACTACCGGCGGGAATTGGGGGCTGGGAGCTAGAAGCTGGGAGCTAGGAGCTAGAGGTTATATGCCAAATAAAAGTGA
>RFHK01000025.1 GCA_003695825.1 Gammaproteobacteria bacterium
AAAACGCCTGGCATGGGGTGTACCAGGCGGGAGGAATGCCCGCTCCAGGGAGGAAGAGCGGACAGGCGTGAACCGCTCGGTTCACCACCTTGGAACTTCCCGGATCAAGAAAGTTCCATTCCCGTGCCCGCCTTGCGGCAGGCACCGTCAATATAACGTCAGGCGCCGGTGGATTGCAATAGTTGGGGGGAGCTGGAAACCGAGGATCACGCTCGCACCCCTCCGTGGCCTCTGTGCCTCCGCGCCCTCCGTGTCACGGCACGGCGAGTCAGGAATGGAAACGGATGCCCGTTGTCCTCTTCTTCCAGGACCGGGGATTTCGTGGCGCCCTCACTCGCCCAGCCGCCGGAAGGCGTGATACCCGAAGTGCTGGATCTTGCCGGCCGGGGTGCAGTGGGCTTCCCGGCGCGACTCCAGGTGCTCGAACGCCTCCCCCAGTTCGCCGGCCAGGCGCTCGGCATCGTACTGCACGATGGGGAGACCGCTGCACATAGTGGGGCCTTCCGGCGAGAAGGCCGCGATGATGACCACGCCTCCGGGCGAGAGGTGCCGCTCGAGCTGTTCCACATAGGCCTGCCGGTCGGTGGGCTCGGTCAGGAAGTGGAACACGGCCCGGTCGTGCCACAGCGCGAAGGGACCTGGCAGCGCGCACCGGGTGATGTCCCCTTCCACCCAGCGCACCGCACCGGCACGCGCACCCAGCCGTGCCTGCGCCTCCGCGAGCGCCCGGGACGCGATGTCGAGCACGGTCAGGTGGCTGTAGCCACGCTCGAGCAGGTGGTCGACCAGCGTCGAGGCTCCGGCCCCCACGTCGATGAGCGGCGCATCCCGCCGCGGCAGATAGCGCGCGATGAGGTCCAGGGAGACTTCCGGTACCTCCTGGTACCAGCTCACCTCCTCGGGCGCCTTCTCCGCATAGATGCGTTCCCAGTGCTGCTTGCGATCCTCGGCCATGGCAGAAACCTCCAGACCCCGCTCAATCCCAGCTCAGCTCCCAGCTCCCAGCTCCCAGCTCCCAGTTCCTAGTGCGCCTCGTCCCAGTTGTCGCCGACGCCGATGTCGACCTCGAGCGGCACCTCGAGCTCGGCCGCCGATTCCATGCGTTCCCGAATGCGCGAGATCACCGCATCGACCCGCTCCCCGGGCACCTCGAAGACCAGCTCGTCGTGTACCTGCAGGATCATGCGCACCTCGGGCGCTTCCGCTTCGATCCACCGGTGCAGGCGGATCATGGCCCGCTTGATGATGTCGGCCGCCGTGCCCTGCATGGGGGCGTTGATGGCGGTGCGCTCGGCGGCGGCCCGGCGCTGCTGGTTGCGGGCCCGGATCTCCGGCACATAGAGGCGGCGCCCGAACAGGGTCTCCACGTAACCGCGTTCGCGGGCCTGTTCCCGGGTTTTCTCCATGTAGCGTTTCACGCCGGGGTAACGCGCGAAATACAGTTCCACGTAATCCTGGGCCGCACCGCGGTCGATGCCGAGCTGTTTCGCCAGCCCGAAGGGCGACATGCCGTAGATGAGCCCGAAATTGATCACCTTGGCGGTGCGGCGCTGCTCGGGCGTCACCTGGTCCTCGGGCACGCCGAACACCTCGGCGGCGGTGGCACGGTGGATGTCGCGCCCCTCGGCGAAGGCCTGCAACAGCCCCGCGTCCCCGGAAAGGTGCGCCATGATGCGCAGCTCGATCTGGGAATAGTCCGCCGCGACCATGCGGTACCCCGGCTCGGCCACGAAGGCACGGCGGATGCGCCGTCCCTCCTCGGTGCGGATGGGGATGTTCTGCAGGTTGGGATCGCTCGAGGAGAGCCGCCCGGTGGCGGCGACGGCCTGGTGATAGGAAGTGTGGACCCGACCGGTGCGCGGGTCGACCTGCTCGGGCAGGCGGTCGGTGTAGGTGGACTTGAGCTTGCTCAGGCTGCGCCACTCCAGGATGAGGCGCGGCAGCTCGTACTGCTCGGCCAGTTCCGCCAGCACCGACTCGGCCGTCGAAGGCTGTCCCTTGGGCGTCTTGGCCAGCACCGGCAGACCCAGGCGGCCGAAGAGGATCTCCTGGATCTGCTTGGGGGAGCCCAGGTTGAACCGCGCCCCGGCGAGCTGCCAGGCCGCGGCCTCCAGTTCCCGCATGCGTTCCGCGAGCTCGCGGCTCTGGGCCTGCAGGCGTGCCACGTCCACCCGCACCCCGGTCCGCTCCATGCGCGAGAGCACCGGGATCAGCGGACGTTCGATCTCCTCGAAGACGGATTTCAAGCCCGGCTCGGCGGCCAGCTTCGGCCACAGGTGCGCGTGCAGTCGCAGGACGACGTCCGCATCCTCGGCCGCGTAGGGTCCGGCGGCCTCGAGCGGCACGGCATTGAAAGGGAGCTGTTTCGCCCCCTTGCCGGCCACGTCCTCGTAGTGGAGCGTGCGGTGGTCGAGGTACTTGAGCGCGAGCGTGTCCATGTCGTGCCGGGCCGCGGTGGAATTGAGCACGTAGGACTCGAGCATGGTGTCGTAGGCGATGCCCGAGAGGTGGATCCCGTGATTGGCCAGCACGTTCATGTCGTACTTGAGGTTGTGGCCCAGCAGGCGGGGGGTGTCCGACTCCAGCAGCGGGCGCAGGGATTCGAGCACGAAATCCCGGTCGAGCTGCTCGGGTGCGCCGGGATAGTCGTGCCCCACGGGGACGTAGGCCGCCTCGCCGGGGCTGATCGCGAACGAGACCCCGACCACTTCCGCGGCCATGTAGTCGAGGCTGGTGGTCTCGGTATCGAAGGCGAAGCATTCGGCTTGCGCCAGCCGCTCCAGCCAGTTCCGGAAGCGCTCCTCGTCGAGGACCACCTCATAGTCTGCCTCGTTGCGCAGCGAAGGCGATGGATCGCCGGCCTCGGCTGCGGCCTCATCTTCCAGCTCGCGCAGCCAGGTGCGAAATTCCAAGCGCTCGAAGAGTTCACGCAACCGCGCGCGATCCGGCGGACGAAGGGTCAGCACGTCGGGATCGACGGGCAGGTCGAGGTCGGTGCGGATGGTGGCGAGCCGCCGCGAGAGCTCGAGCTGGCCGAGGTGTGCGCGCAGGCTCTCGCCCACCTTGCCCCGGATCTCGTCGGCGTGCCGGACGATCTCGTCCAGCGAGCCATACTGCCGGAGCCACTTGGTGGCCGTCTTGGGACCGACCTTCGGCACGCCGGGAATGTTGTCGGAGGCATCCCCCACCAGCGCCAGCCAGTCCACGATGCGCTCCGGCGGCACCCCGAACTTCTCGATCACCCCGTCACGATCCAGCACCGTGTCCGTCATGGTGTTGACCAGGGTGACCCGGCCGTTCACAAGCTGGGCCATGTCCTTGTCGCCGGTGGAGACGAGCACCGGCTCGCCGCGCTCGGCCGCCTCCCGGGCCAGGGTACCGATGACGTCGTCGGCCTCCACGCCGGGCACCTGCAGCAGGGGCAGGCCCATGGCCTGAACCACCTCGAGCAACGGGGGGATCTGGGCGGCGAGCTCGTCCGGCATCGGCGGGCGGTTGGCCTTGTAGGCCTCGAACATCTCGTCGCGGAAGGTCTTGCCGGGGGCATCGAACACCACGGCCATGCGCTCGGGCTTCACCTCCCGCAGCAGCTTGCGCAGCATGTTGACCACGCCGTAGACGGCCCCGGTGGGCTCGCCCTTCGAGGTGGTCAGGGGCGGCAGGGCATGGTAGGCGCGGTAGAGATAGGACGACCCGTCCACCAGCACCAGCGGCGGCCTTGCGGATGCGGCTTGCGTCATGCGGCCTCGTGCAGGCTGTGCGCTCGGCGGCTCATGGTATCATCCGGCGCTCGCACCGGTACAGAATTTGCTGTTCTCCGGGAAAAAAACGGCATCACGCAGGAAAACCGACACATGGACGAGAAGGCCCGGCGGCAGCATCCCGGGATGCTGCCCATCGACGACACCCAGCTGACCCGGGAATCCTGGAAGATCTTCCAGATCATGGCCGAGTTCGTGGAGGGCTTCGAGCGGCTGGCCCGCATCAAGCCCTCGGTGAGCATCTTCGGCTCGGCCCGCACGCCGCGCGACGACCCCTGGTACCGCAAGGCGGAAGAGATCGCCCGCCGCCTCTCCGATGCCGGCTTCTCGGTGGTCAGCGGCGGCGGCCCCGGCATCATGGAGGCCGCCAACAAGGGCGCCCAGTCGGGCAAGTCGCCCAGCATCGGGCTCAACATCCAGCTGCCCTTCGAGCAGTCGGGGAACCCCTACCAGGACATCGCGCTCCACTTTCGGCACTTCTTCTCGCGCAAGGTGATGTTCGTCAAGTACGCCTCGGCGTACGTGGTGCTGCCGGGCGGTTTCGGCACCCTCGACGAGCTGGCCGAGATCCTCACCCTGGTGCAGACCGGCAAGACCCGCCGCATCCCCATCATCCTCGTCGGGAGCGCATTCTGGCGGGGACTGATCGACTGGTTCGCCCACACCCTGGTGCCCCAGGGCACCATCTCCCCCGAGGACCTGGACCTCTTCCTCGTGCTCGACGAACCGAAAGCGGTGGTCGAGGCCATCTTCGACTACTACGAGCAGCGCGGCTTCGAACCCTCGCCCGAGGAACAGGCGATCCTGCTGGAGCTGTGAGGAGGGGCCGTGTTCGCCCCCTCACTGCATATGCATCTCCTCTCCCTCCGCGAGAGGGAACGCTTCGTTGTCTTCCAGCTTCCAGCTCCCAGCTTCCAGCCCCGACGCCTGTATTCCCGAACCGGGATTCGGTATGCTCCCCGCCATGGCTCGATGCTCGTGAGTCCTCGATGATCCGCATTCTGCTCCTGCTGCTGGGCTCCATGCTCGCCGGTACGGTCCTCGCCGGTTCCTCTCCGGATGCCGCACCGGTTCCGGATGGTGCGCCGGACAGTACGCCCCCACCGCTGCCGGACGAACACGAGCCCGTCCCGGAACCCAAGGTCACCATCATCCACCGCGAGGGCGAGACGATCTCCCAGTACAGCATCAACGGGCAGGTCTACCTCATCAAGGTCAAGCCGGCCAAGGGACCGGCCTACTACCTCATCGACACCGACGGCGACGGCAACCTGGAGACGCGCCGCGACGAACTCGATCCCGTCCAACTGGTGCCCGCCTGGGTCATCCTGCGCTGGTAGCCCGTCGCCGACCGCGGCGCCCGTGCAGGGCCATCAACAACGCCGGCAACACCAGCAGGTCGAAGACCAGTGCCGCCAGCAGCCCCACGCCGGTCAGCAGGCCGAAGTGCGCCGTGGGCACGAAGCGGGAGGCCGTCATCAGGAAGAACTGGGCGCAGAGGATGAGCGTGGTGGTGGTCACGGCACGACCCGCGTGGCGGTAGGTGCGCGCCAGGGCCACCACGGGCGAGGCCCCGCGGCGCCGCCGGCTCCGGTAGCCGTGGTAGAGGTGGATGGTGTCGTCGACCGCGATGCCCACGGCCACGCTGGCGATCATCACCGTGGCCATGTCCAGCCAGATCCCGGCCAGCCCCATCAGGATGAAGATGAGCAGCACGGGCGAGAGGTTGGGCAGCATGCACAGCGCCGCCTCCCCCACCGAGCGCCACAGCAGCGCCATCAGCACGAAGACGAGGACCAAGGCCCCGAGCAGGCTGTGGAACTGCCCCTGGACGAGCAGGTCCTCCATGTCGGCGAAGAGGCGCCCGAAACCGCCGATCTCCCAGTGCAGGTCGCCGATGCCGGCCAGGCGGGCCCGGATGCGTTCCATCACGGCGCTGATCCGGTTCGCCCGGTGCACGTTGAGGTTGAGTGTCACGCGCCCCCGGGTGAATCCCTCGTCGACCAGGTCGTAGAGATCGTCGCCGTCGTAGACGAACAGGTACTGGCTGACCAGCTTCGGGTCGTCCGGGATGCGGCGGGCAGCATCCCGGCCGCCGTGGAAGGCCCAGTTCATCTCCTCCACGAAATCCGCCGCCGAGAGGGTGCGATCGATCTCCGGCTGGGCCTCGGCCCAGCGCTGGAAGTCCCGGATCTCGCGCAGCCGGCCGGGACGGCGCAGCCCGCCCTCGTCCGGGGCGGTGAACAGCACCTCGAGCGAAGTGAGGCCCGCCAGGCGGCGCTCGATCCGGTCGGTATCCCGGCGGATCGGGTGGTCGGGACGGAAGAACTCGAGAAAGCTGGTCTCGGTGGTGATCTTCCACAGCGCCGGCGTGGCCGCCGCGAGCGCCAGCCCCGTCACCACCAGCACGGCCCCGGCATGGCGGATGCCCAGGCGGCTGATGCGGCGCACGAAGCGGTCGAGATGGCGCAGCCCGCCGCGTTCCCGGTGCCAGGGCCGGCGGTCGAGGCGCCCCAGGAACGCCGGCAGCACCCACCGCAGCAGGGCATAGACGAGCAGCACGCCCACGGCCGAGATCAGCCCGAAGACCGCCACCGGGCGCACCCGGCTGGCCGCCAGCGAGGCCAGGCCCGCCGCCGTGGTCAGGGAGGTGTAGAGCACCGGGCGCTGGACGGCCTGCAGGGCGCGACGCATGCGTGCCGGGCCGAAGAGGCCGATGCGGGAGGCATCGTGCAGCGCATTGAAGACATGGATGATCGTGGCCAGGGTCAGGGCCGCCAGCAGCGGCGGGACGATGCTCGAGACCAGGGTGAAGGGCTGGCCGGTGAGGACGTAGACGGCCACGGTGGAGGCCACCACCGCGCCGGTCACCAGGCCGGCCGTGAGCACCGCCAGCACGCGCCGGAACAGCCACCAGACGAGCACCAGTCCGGTGAGGGTGGTGGCCGGGATGAACACCATGTTGTCGTGCAGCATGGACTCCAGCTCGGCCACGTCGAGCGGGACCTGGCCGGCCAGGGCGGTGAGGTAGCCCTGCAGGCGGTACCGGCGCACCTGCGCGAGGATGTCCCGCTGCAGGGCGCGCCGTTGCAGGCTGTTCTCCAGCTCGGTGGGGATGACGATCATGGCCAGGCCCTCGCCGTCGTGCGCGACCAGGGCGTCGCGAGCGAAACGGTCGGCGAGCACCCGCCGACGCCGGTCCGCGGGCGTCGTCCCCGCCAGGGCCTCGACGTCGAGCAGCGGGGCGACCTCGAACCCGTCCTCGGTGGGCGCGATGTGGTCCTGGCGGGTCACGGTGAGCACCCGCGTGATACGCGAATCCTCCGCGAGGTTGCGGGCGAGCGCGTCGAAGGCCTGCAGGAACCCTTCGGAGTACAGCGCCACCCCTTCGAAGAAGAGCACGAAGACCTGGTCCCCGGGGAAATCCGCCCGCAGCCGGCGATCGACCTGGAGGGCGGGGATGTCGGGCGGGAAATAGGTGTAGGGGGCGTTGTTGACGTCCAGGCGCAGCAGCATCAGGGGTGGAGCCACCAGCAGGGCCGCGAGCACCAGGACACTCAGGTAGAAACGCCAGGGCGCGGCGCGCAGGCGCCCGAAGGGGGTCAGGTCCGCCGGGGTGCGCAACCGCAACGCCAGGGCCGTCTCACCCTCGAAGTGCACGGGTTCGACGTCCAGGATCACCCGCCGGCGCCGGCCGTCGCCGCACAGCAGGTCGCATTCCGCCGCCGTGCGGGGATCCGGGCGGGAGAGCAGGCGGCGCAGGGCGGTCCGCGCCTCGGCCGGGACCAGGTCCAGCAGCGGCAGGGCGGCGAGCTCGTCGGAGGTGTGGGCGACCCGCTGGCGGAACCGGGCGTTGGCGTAGAGGAACAGGCCGTCCTGGACGATGGCGCAGGCCTCGCGACGCCGCTCCAGGTCCTCCCGTGTCAGCCGCGGCCCGGCCATGGCCCGGACTCGTCAGAAGGCCGCATGCCAGCCCAGCGTGACCAGGTCCGCCTGCCGGTAGAAGCCGCCGAGGGTGCCCGCCTCCCCGGAGAAGGCGTGCCAGGACAGGGTGACCTCGCCCGCCTCCAGCCCGGTCCAGGCGAGCGTCGGGTTGAGGTAGAGGTTCCTGCGGTCGAGGTCGGTGAACCAACGCACGTCCAGCCGCCACCGGTCGCCGGCGAAGGGCAGGCTGAGAGACCCGTTGAAATCGAGGCTGTGGGTGCGGTCGAACACGTCCCCGGCATCGAGCAGGTGCTGGCCGACCAGCTGCAGATTGACACGCAGATCGCCGTCACCCGGGTGGAATTCGACGGCACCGCCCCACTGCAGGCCCCGCACCCGGTCGTAGGCACCGCTGGTCCGGGTGACGGGCACGTCGGAGAGCCAGGCCATCTCCCAGCGCCAGACCGCCCGGCCGCTGTCGAAGCCCAGGTCGAAACCGGCCAGGGTGCTGCGCGGGTATTCCGCCACCAGGCGGCTGCGGGGCGGATCGAGACGGAAATAGGGCAGGGACCGGCGCGTGCGTTCCAGGGTGACGCCCAGATCCAGCGCCCCCTGCACATGGGTGTAGCGCAGGCCCACGCCATGGAAATCCGCAGGCCCGTCCTCGTCGATGCCCGCATTACGCACCAGGGCGCGGACGGAAGCCGGCAGATCGATGCCCAGGATCTCGCCGCTGCTGCGATGCACCGGGTACCAGACGGAATCGCGATCCGGAAGCGCGGCGGCCCGGAAATGGGGCAGAACGACGAGGTCCAGCTTGTCCTCGCCCAGGAAGCGCTCGACGCGCAGGGCCGGCAAGGCGCGGCGCCGCTCGGGCAGGTCGTCGAGCAGGCCGCGCGTGGCGTCCACCCGGCTCAGCCGGTCGGCGAGCGGGATCTCGTCGAGCCGCCCCCAGATCAGGGTCTGGGTGCCCAGGGTGAGCCGCCAGGCACCGCGCTGCAGGCGCAGGTAGGTCTCACCATAATCCAGCCGTGCCTCCCGCACCCCCTGGGGACCGCCCTGGGCCTGCAGGTCGGCGAGCGCCTCGATGCGGGCCTCCCAGCCCGCGCCGCGCCCCTCGCTGCGCACCACGAGCCGACCGAAGCCGAGGCCGTCGGCACGCGGGGAGCCGGTGAACCCCCCGGCCTCGAGGCGCACGGCGGGCAGGCGCAGCGACCAGCTCCGGGCCGGCGGGGCGGCCGGGGCCTCGGGCCCAGGCCCGGCCCCCTCGACCGTGATGTCCGAGGCCCCGCCCTCGGGCCCCGGCGCGATGTCGATCTCCCCGCCCCCCTCCGGTGCGATGTCGATCTCCCCGCTCGTACCCGGCGCCACCTCGATGTCCTCGCCCGACGCCCCCGGACCCCGCTCGACGGGGGCGCCGGAGCCCGGGGCCGGGGGCGGTACGGCCCCGGCGACGGCCGTCGCGGCCAGCAATCCCAAACCGCAGAGGGCACCCGCGCGTGCGGCGGCACAGGCCGCCCACCACCCCTGCAGCCCCTGGAGCCGGGGCGACGCCGCCCCGAAATCCTGTTTTTCCCTCATGGGTCGTTCTTCCTCCTCGATCGCGTGATGCCGTCTTGGCTCTTTCAGGGACGGTAGGGCACCTCCAGTGCCGGATCGGCCAGCCCGCGGCGCGTGAACAGGGTCTCGGGCAGGCCCTGGTCGTAGCGCACGGCCTGCACCAGGACGCGCGTGCGATGGCCAGTACGCAGGTTGGTCATGGTGCTGTCGAGCACGGTCCAGTACCCGTGAATACGCCTGAGACGGTGCACCAGGTAGCGCTTGACCGGCCCGCGGCGGCCCTTGCGGTAGTAATCCACCCGGAGCGGGACGAGCGCACGGCGCAGGATCCAGCTCACCCGCTTGGTGTAGACCGAGGCGCCGGGATCCCTGGGGGTGCTGACCAGGATGTCGCAGGCGATGCCGCCCACCTTGCCCCGTCCCGCCAGGCGGTGCACGTCCTGGTCCGGGTCCCGGTCCTGGAGGTCCTCGTAATAGAGGTCGGAACCGGCGAAGCGGCCGCCCCGGCGGCTGGATGCGATCCGCCGCACCCGGCCCAGGGCCGGCAGGTAGAGCCACTGCTCCACCCGTCCCCCGGGACGGCTCAGGCTGAGCAGTCCCGTGTCCCGCACCTCGGCCGGGGACAGGAAGCGCACCAGGGTGCGGCGTACCCCGCCGCCCCGGTCGATCCGGTAGGTGTAGAAGAGGCGCCGGCGCACGTGCTGCGCGTGCCGGTCCGAGAGCAGCATGAGGGCCCGCGAGACCATGTCCCGGCCGGCGGGCCGGTCGTGGATCTGCCGGGCCAGCGCGGCGCCGTCCCCGCCGGTCGCCGCCCGTGCCGGGGGGCATCCCAGCCCCAGCAGCAGCAACCCGCACAGGATGCCCGCAAGCCGTCCCGGCATAAGCCGGATCCCGGCGCCTTCCGCGCGCGGGCACCGCTCCCGCGAGGCGTGCTGTCGATCCGCGTGCATCCCTGCGCCGACCCCCCTGTGTGGTAAAGCCGTCACCGACCGGGTGTGATGCAATCCCCATGCCCCGGCGGCACGGCCCCCTTCCCGAGCCGGTATAATGGCATGCCATGCAATTCCTCGCACGCCTTGCGGATTACATCGACGCCTTCTCGGAATGGACCGGGCGGGTGGTCTCCTGGCTCACGCTCGGCATGGTGCTCGTCACCTTCCTGATCGTGGTGCTGCGCTATGCCTTCAACCTGGGCTGGATCGCCATGCAGGAATCCGTGCTCTACATGCACGCCACCGTCTTCATGCTGGGGGCCGCCTACACGCTCCGCCACGACCAGCACGTGCGCGTCGACATCTTCTACCGCCGCCTCGGCCCCCGGGGCCGGGCCCTCGTGGACCTCGCCGGCACCCTTCTGCTGCTGGTGCCCGTCTGCGGTTACATCCTGTTCTCGAGCCGGGACTACGTGCGGGAGGCCTGGGCGATCCACGAGGCCTCGCCGGAGGCGGGCGGCCTGCCCTGGGTCTACGTGCTCAAGACGCTCATCCCCCTCCTGGCCGTACTGCTCCTGGTCCAGGGGGTCTCCCAGGCCCTGCGCGCCCTGCTGCGGCTGCTGGACAGGGAACCGGCGGCATGATCGAGTGGCTCGAAGACTGGATGCCGCTGTGGATGTTCGCCGGCGTGGGCCTGGTGCTGCTTGCCGGCTACCCCGTCGCATTCAGCCTGGGCGGCACGGCGCTCGCCTTCGCCTGGCTGGGACAGGTGCTCGGCCTGTTCGACGACGCCTTCCTCACCGCCCTGCCGAGCCGGCTCTACGGCATCATGACCAACGAGACCCTGATCGCGGTGCCCCTGTTCGTGTTCATGGGCATCATGCTGGAGCGCTCGAAGGTGGCCGAGGAGTTGCTCGACACCATGGCCGCCCTCTTCGGGCGCCTGCGGGGCGGACTGGGCATCTCGGTGACCCTGGTGGGCATGCTGCTCGCCGCCAGCACCGGCATCGTGGGCGCGACGGTGGTCACCATGGGCCTGCTCTCGCTGCCCACCATGCTGCGGCGCGGCTACGACCCCGCCATCGCCTGCGGCACCATCTGCGCCTCGGGCACCCTGGGGCAGATCATCCCTCCCTCGATCATCCTGGT
>RFHK01000002.1 GCA_003695825.1 Gammaproteobacteria bacterium
AGAAGAGTTCGTCGATCCCCGCCTCCGGCTCCGCTGCGCCCGGCTCGGGCGGGGCCGTGGCATGCTGGCGGGGGACGTATTCCTTGCGGAAGGTCTCGAAGACGGCATCCGCCTGTCCGCTGTCGGCCAGCAGGCCCGTGCGGGGGTCGATGCGTACCGTCACCAGCCCTGGCGGGGGGTCCGGGATCCGCTCGGGGACCCCCTGCAGGGCCACCCGCATGTACGCCATCCACAGGGGCAGCGCGGCCCGGCTGCCCGTCTCGCGTGCCCCCAGGGGGTGGTGGTCGTCGAAGCCCACCCAGGCCACGGCCACCAGGGCGGAATCGAAGCCGCAGAACCAGGCGTCGCGCTGGTCGTTGGTGGTGCCCGTCTTTCCGGCGAGGTCCCGGCGCCCGAGTTGCAGGGCGCGCCGTCCCGTGCCGCGGCGGACCACGTCCCGCATCATCGAGCCCATCAGCCAGGCGTTGCGGGCCTCGATCACGCGCGGGGCGCGCCGTCGCGGCACGGTCGCGGGCGGTTCCGATTCCGCGGGTGGCGCGGTCTCCCGTTCCGGCGGTGCCGTCTCGCAGGCGCGGCACACCACCGCCGGTTCGGCCTCGTAGACGAGGTTGCCCCGGCGGTCCAGGACCCTCGCGATGAACCAGGGTTCCACGCGGTAGCCGCCGTTGGCGAACACGGCGTAGCCGCGCACCATCTCCAGCGGCGTGAGGCTGCCGCTGCCGAGTGCCAGTGACAGGTTGCGCGGCAGGCGGGTGGGGTCGAAGCCGAAACGGCGCACGTAGCGGAGCGCATAGTCGATGCCGATCTCGCGCAACAGCCGGATCGAGACCAGGTTGCGCGAGTGGACCAGGGCCTCGCGCAGGCGGGTGGGTCCGTAGAAACGGCCGCTGTAGTTCTCCGGGCGCCAGGCCTCCTCCAGGCCGGGATCGTCGAACACCACGGGAGCGTCGTTGATGATGCTGGCCGCGGTGAAGCCCTTCTCCAGTGCCGCGGAGTAGATGAAGGGCTTGAAACTGGATCCCGGCTGGCGCCGGGCCTGGGTGACGCGGTTGAACTTGGAGCGGGGGAATGCATAGCCCCCCACCAGGGCCAGGATGGCGCCGTCGTCGGGGCGCACGGAGACCAGGGCCCCCTGGACTTCCGGCACCTGGGCCAGCCACCAGACCTGCGCGCCCTGCTTGTCCCGCCGGGCCTCGAGGCGCACCAGGTCGCCCACGGCCACCACGTCGGCCGCCCGGCGCGGCCGGGGGTCCAGGTGGCCGTCGGGCCGGCGGCGTCGGGCCCAGGCCAGGCCCCGCCAAGGGACCTCGACCTCGGTCCCGTCCGCCAGCAGGGCGGTGAAACTGCGTTCGGCCACGGCCGTCACCAGCGCCGGCGCCAGCCCGCCCAGGGTCGGGATCCCGCGCAGCAGCGCCTGCCGCCGTGCCGGGGAGGCGTCCCTTGGCAGGTCGAAGTGCCGCTCGGGGCCACGGTAGCCGTGGCGCCGCGAGTAGGCCAGGAGCGCCCGGTGCACGGCGGCCACCGCCGCGCGCTGGTGCCGGCCGTCGAGAGTGGTGTAGACCCGGTAGCCGTCGGTGTAGGCGGCTTCGCCGAAACGGTCCACCATCCAGGTGCGTACCATCTCGGCCACGTAGCCGGCGGGCAGCTCGGAAACGGCGGTATGCAGGCGGGCGTGGATCGGCGCCGCGCGCGCCGCGCGGTAGGTGGCGTCGTCGATGAACCCGAGTTCGTGCATGCGGCGCAGGACATAGTTGCGGCGCACGCGCGCGCGTTCCGGGGAAGCAATGGGGTTGTCCCGCGAGGGGGCCTTGGGCAGGCCCGCGATGGTGGCGATCTCGTCGACCGTGAGCTGGTCGAGCGGCTTGCCGTAGTAGACCTCGGCCGCCGCCGCGACCCCGTAGGCGCGCTGCCCGAGATAGATCTTGTTCAGGTAGAGTTCCAGGATCTGCTGCTTGGTCAGCTCGCGCTCGATCTTCAGCGCCAGCAGGATTTCACGCAGCTTGCGCGTGTAGGTCTTCTCGCGGGTGAGGAAGAAATTGCGCGCCACCTGCATGGTGATGGTGCTGCCGCCCTGGCGCTTGTGGCCGGTCCGGATGAGCTCGTAGGCCGCGCGCAGGATGCCCTGGTAGTCGACCCCGGGATGCTCGAAGAAGCGGTCGTCCTCGGCGGCCAGGAAGGCCTTGATGACCAGCGGCGGGATGTCGCGGTAGTGGACCGGCGAGCGGCGCTTCTCGCCGTACTCGGCGATCAGTTCCCCGCTGCCGGCATAGATCTTGAGGGGCACTTGGAAGCGCACGTCGCGCAGGGTGTTCGTGTCCGGCAGGCCGGGGACCACCAGCAGCCAGACGGCCAGGGCGCCGGCCACGGCGAAGGCCAGGAGGCCGCCGGCGAGCGCGAGCAGGATGCGGAGGACGCGGGACTTCACGGATGGATGACCGAGTTGTGATGCGCTTCAAGAATTTCGGTAAAGGATTCCACGCTGCTTCCGATAGCCTCTCTCGAAGATGGGACGTCCGTGTTCGTCGTTTGTTGACAACCGGTGGGGCTTCGCCTCTAATCCGGGAATTGTAAATAGACGGCGCAACATATGGAAATGAGACCGCTGTAGACGAAGGGATGCCACCGTGCCGCTAGCACTGTTCCGTTCCAAGAACCCGCCGCTGGTCGGCCTGGACATCAGCTCCACGGCCGTCAAGCTCCTCGAGCTCTCCGACACCGGCAAGGGTTACCGGGTCGAGAGCTACGCCGTCGAGCCCCTGCCCCCGAACTGCGTGGTCGAGAAGACCATCAACGACAGCGAGGCGGTCGGCGAGGCCATCCGGCGCGCCGTCAAGCGCTCCGGCACCCGCGCGAAACAGGCCGCGGTCGCCGTTTCCGGCTCCTCGGTGATCACCAAGGTCATCACCATGCCGGCCAACCTGAGCGAGCAGGAGCTGGAGGCGCAGATCGAGCTCGAGGCCGACCAGTACATCCCCTACCCGCTCGACGAGGTCTACAAGGACTACGAGGTGCTCGGTCCCTCGCCGAGCAACCCCGACACCATCGACGTCCTGCTGGCCGCCTCGCGCAGCGAGAACGTGGAGATGCGGGTGGCCGCCGTGGAGGCCGGCGGGCTCGAGTGCCGGATCGTCGACATCGAGGCCTATGCGCTCGAGAACGCCTTCCGGCTGCTCGCCGACCAGGTGCCGGAGCAAGGCGTCGAGAAGACGATCGCCATCGCCGACATCGGCGCCACCATGACCACGCTCAGCGTGCTCCACGACGGCAAGATCATCTACACCCGCGACCAGGCCTTCGGCGGCAAGCAGCTCACGGAGGAGATCATGCGCCGCTACAGCCTCTCCTACGAGGAGGCCGGCATGGCCAAGCGCCAGGGCGGGCTGCCCGACAACTACGAGACCGAGGTCCTCCAGCCCTTCCGGGAGGCCATGGCCCAGCAGGTCAACCGCTCGCTGCAGTTCTTCTTCTCCTCGACGCAGTACGACACCGTGGACATGCTCATCCTCGCCGGGGGCAGTGCCTCCATCCCGCAGGCGGACACCCTGATCGCCCAGCACACCGGCATAGACACCGTGATCGCCAATCCGTTCGCCAGCATGCCGCTCGCCGCGCGCATCAAGCCGCAGGCGCTGCGCAACGACGCCCCGGCCATGCTGATCGCCTGCGGCCTGGCCCTGCGGGCCTTCGGCACCCGCTACTACTGAGGAGGGACGGAGATGGCCGAGATCAACCTCCTGCCCTGGCGCGAGGCGCTGCGCAAGAAGAAACAGAAGGACTTCGCCGTCCAGGCGGTCCTGGTCATGGCGCTGGCAGCCGTGCTCGTCTTCCTGGCGCACATGCAGATCCAGGCGCGGATCGATGCCCAGGAGGGGCGCAACGCCTTCCTCCAGAAGCAGATCCGCAAGGTCAACCAGGAGATCCGCGAGATCCGTGACCTCGAGTCCACCCGCGAGAAGCTGCTGGCGCGCATGAACGTGATCCAGGAGCTGCAGCAGAACCGCCCGCTCAGCGTTCACCTGATGGACCAGCTGGTGCGTACCCTCCCCGACGGGGTCTACCTCGACAGCTTCACCCAGAAGGGGAACGAGCTCACGATGAAGGGCGTGGCCGAGTCCAACGCCCGGGTCTCGGCCTACATGCGCAACATCGACGCCTCGCCCTGGATGGCCGATCCCCGCCTCGAGGTGATCGAGAACCGCAAGCTCGGCCGCAACCGGGTCGCCGTGTTCACGCTCAAGGCGAAGCTGGTCAACCCGCGCACCGCCGGGGAGGACAGCCAAGGCACGGAGAAGGCGCCATGAACCTCACGGACATCGACCTCAACGAACTGGACTTCCAGAACGTCGCGGCCTGGCCGCTGCCGGTGCGCATCTTCGTGCTGGCCCTGGCCGGCCTGCTGGTCGCCGGCCTGGGCTACTGGTTCCTGATCAAGGACGAGCTGCTCGACCTGGACAGGGCCGCGCGGCACGAGCAGGCGCTCAAGGAGGAATTCCGCCGCAAGGCCGCCAAGGCTGCCAACCTCGATGCCTACAAGCGCCAGCTCGAGGAGATGCGGCAGAGCTTCGGCGCCATGCTCCGCCAGCTCCCCAACCGTACCGAGGTCGCGGAGCTGCTGGTGGACGTCTCGCAGACCGGGCTCGCCTCGGGCCTCGAGTTCGACCTCTTCAAGCCCCAGGAGGAGGTGCCGCGCGAGTTCTACGCGGAACTGCCCATCCGCATCCGGGTCAAGGGCAAGTTCCACCAGTTCGGCAATTTCGTCAGCGGCGTGGCCTCCCTGCCCCGCATCGTGACGGTGCACGACATCCACATCGAGCGCCAGCAGCAGGGCAAGTCCGGCAAGGACGCCCCGCCCGTCAACGCCGCCAACGAGGCCCTGATCATGGAGCTCACGGCCAAGACCTATCGCTACCTCGAGGAAGACGAACAACGGGCTGAGGGGGACAAGAAATGAACGGGTGGCTCGCACAGGCCGGCAGGGGCTGGCTGATCGTGCTCGCCTTGCTCGGCGGGTGCACCGCTTCCACCGACACCAGCGACCTGGAGCGATTCGTGCAACAGGTGCGCGCGCGCAAGGCCGCCCCCATCGAGCCCCTGCCGGAATTCAAGCCGTACGAGACCTTTCTCTACCAGGCCTTCGATCGCCGCAGCCCGTTCGTGCCCAGCACCACCGACCTCGCCGCGATCGCCCGCCACGAGGCCGGCAACGGCGTGCACCCCGACCCCAACCGGCCGCGGGAGCCGCTCGAGGAGTACGCCCTGGATTCGCTGCGCATGGTCGGTACCCTGGAGAAGGAAGGCCGGCGCTGGGCGCTGATCCAGACACCCGAGGGCACGGTGCACCGGGTCACGGTGGGCAATTACCTCGGCCGCAACAATGGCCGGATCGTGCGGATCACCGACCTCGGCGTCGAACTGAAGGAGATCGTCCCGGACGGCCTGGGCGGCTGGAAGGAACGCAAGACCACCCTGGCCCTGACCGAATGATCCCATGGGGGAGAGAGCGATGAAGAAACCGGACAACCATCCCATTGCCGCCAGCCTCGCACTGCGCCCGGTCCGCCACCTGTCGGTGCTCCTGGCCGGACTGGTGCTCTTCGCCCTCGCACAGCTGGCGCGGGCGGCCAACGTGCTCGAGGACATCCAGGTCGGCAGCCTGCCCGGCAACAAGGTCCAGATCGTGTTGAAGCTGAAGCACCCGCTCGACAAGCCCCCGCTCAGCTTCACCATCGACCACCCGGCGCGCATCGCGCTGGACCTCGCCGACACCCGCAGCCGCCTGCCCAAGAAGCCCCGTCCCATCGGCATCGGGCTGGCCGAGAGCATCCGGGCGGTGGAGGCGGGCGGACGCACCCGCGTGGTGCTGAACCTGGTGCGTCCCACCCCCTACGAGTTGCGCGTCGACGGCAACCGGTTGCTGCTCACCCTCAAGGAAACCGCCGTGGCCGCCGCGAAGGGGGCGACCCCGGGCGGGACGGCGGCATCCGCTCCCCGCGTCACCAACGTGGACTTCCGCCGCGGTGACAAGGGCCAGGGCCGCATCCTGATCCGCCTCTCGGATCCCACGGTCCCCGTCGACCTGCACCAGGAGGCGGGCAAAGTGGTCGTGGACATCTTCAACGTCAACCTCCCACAGGCCCTCTCGCGGCGGCTGGACGTGACCGACTTCGCCACGCCCGTCAAGACCATCGATACCGTCCAGCGGGGGGCGAACGTGCACATGGTGGTCGACGTGGCGGGCAAGTACGACTACGTCGGCTACCAGACCGGCAACCTCTACACGGTCGAGATCAAGCCGGTGTCCCGGGAGGAGCAGGAGGCCCGACGCCGGGCCCGGGTCGGCTATACCGGCGAGCGGCTCTCGCTCAACTTCCAGGACATCGAGGTCCGCTCTGTGCTGCAGCTGATCGCCGACTTCACCGGGCTGAACATCGTGGTCAGCGACAGCGTCACGGGGCACATCACCCTGCGGTTGCAGAACGTGCCCTGGGACCAGGCCCTCGACATCATCCTCAAGACCAAGGGCCTGGCCAAGCGGCGCAACGGCAACGTCATCCTGGTCGCGCCCAGCGAGGAGCTGGCCGCCCGCGAGAAGCTGGAGCTCCAGTCGCGCAAGCAGATCGAGGAGCTGGCCCCGCTGTACTCGGAATACATCCAGGTCAACTATGCCAAGGCCGAGGACATCGCCCAGCTGATCATGGGGCGCTCGGTGCAGGGCAAGGGCGGTGCCACGAACGGCGGCCAGGCGGTGAGCCTGCTCTCCAAGCG
>RFHK01000147.1 GCA_003695825.1 Gammaproteobacteria bacterium
ATCCGTTCCTTCGTGCGCCGCGAGGGCCGGCTGACCCCGGCGCAGGCCCGTGCCCTGGAGCGGTTGCTACCCCGCTTCGGCCTGCCGGAAACGGGGCCCTGGGACCCGGTCGCCATCTTCGGCCGGGAGGCACGGGTGACCCTGGAGATCGGCTTCGGCAACGGGGAAGTCCTCGCCACCCTCGCGGCGGCCGCACCCCGGGAGCATTTCCTGGGCATCGAGGTGCACCGCCCCGGCGTGGGGCGCCTGTTGCAGCGCCTGGAACGCGAAGGGCTCACCAACGTGCGGGTCTCGACCCGGGACGCGGTGGAGGCACTCGAACACCAGGTACCGGAAGGGTCGCTCGACCGGGTACTGATCTACTTTCCCGACCCTTGGCCCAAGAAGCGCCATCACAAGCGGCGCCTGATCCAGCCACCCTTCGTGGCGCTCCTGGCCCGTGCCCTCAAACCCGGGGGACTGCTCCATCTCGCCACCGACTGGATGCCCTACGCCGAGTGGATGCAAGCGGTGCTCGCCTCCAGCCCCGACTTCGAGCCCGTCCCACCCGGCGGCTGCATCCCCCGCCCCCCCTGGCGCCCCGAGACCAAGTTCGAACGGCGGGGCCGGGACCTCGGCCACACCGTGTGTGACCTGCTCTACCGGCGCCGGGGTGTCGAGTCCGATCAGAACAGCGACAGCTGACCACCCGGCCCGGGGGGACGGAATCGCCTCACTTCCAGTGCCGGGGGCTTCCCGTAACCGAGCCGCCGGCAGGCCCGGCGGAAGCGCGCCGCGACCAGTTGCGCATAGACCCCGGCCCCCCGCATGCGGTGCCCGAAGGTGGCGTCGTAGCGCCGGCCTCGATGGCAGTCACGGATGCGGGCGAGGATGCGAGCACGCCGTTCCGGGTAATGGTGCCCGAGCCATTCCTCGAACAGGGAGCCGACCTCGTGCGGCAGGCGCAAGAGGACGTAACCGGCATAGCCGGCCCCCGCCTCGCGGCAGACGGCCAGGATCCGTTCCATTTCCCCGTCGTTCAGGAAGGGGATGACGGGGGCGACAAGCACGCCCACCGGTATCCCGGCCTGGTGCAGACGTCGCAGGGTCTCGATGCGCCTTGGCGGTGCCGTGGCCCGGGGTTCCATGCGGCGCGCCAGCGCGGTGTCGAGCGTGGTCACGGAGAGGGCCACGTGGACCAACCCGCGGCGGGCCAGCGCCGCGAGCAGGTCGATGTCCCGCTCGATCAGGGCCGACTTGGTGACGATCGAGACGGGGTGGCGCGCCTCGAGCAGTACCTCGAGCAACTGCCGGCTCAGGCGCAGGCGACGCTCCACCGGCTGCCAACCGTCGGTATTGATCCCCAGTGCCAGCGGCGCCGGTACATAGCCCGGGGCGGCCAGGGCCTCGCGCAGCCGTTCGGCCGCCTCGGGCTTGTAGTGGATGCAGGTCTCGAAATCGAGACCGGGTGAATACCCCAGCTGGGCATGCGAGGGACGTGCGAAACAGTAGATGCAGCCGTGCTCGCACCCGCGGTAGGGATTCACCGAACGGTCGAAAGGAACGTCCGGGGAGCGGTTGCGTGCCAGGATGTGCCGCGTGGCCATGGGGATGAGGCGGGTCGGCAAACGCACCTGTACCTGGGCCTCCAGGCCGCCCCACCCATCGTCCTCGACCTGGACGTGGCAGCGCTCGTACCGGTTCTTCGGGTTGCTCGCCGCGCCCCGGCCGCGTCGGGGCTGCGAGGGTGGCTGGTCCATGCTCGCCACTCCGATGGACTGTATGTTTGTACAGTCTCTCACGGGATGCGCGCCAAGGCAAGCCGTCGCCCCCGCGACGGGAGCCTCGACCAGGATGGCTGGCCCCCCATCGTAGTCCCTTGTTCCACAAGGGCGACCGACCCCGCACCCGGTTATCTCGGGATCCCTGGGGAACCGACTTTCCCTTGTTCGGGAGGGTCATTGGTGGTTCAATACTGGCCTTCATGCCCGCGCGTTCGGCGCCGGGCCGATCGACACCGAATCCCGATCACGTGTCGCTCCCGATGCGGCAGGCAGAAGATTTCGTGTTCGAACCGAGGAGACTTCCATGTCCAAGAAGCATCCGATCATCGCCGTGACCGGCTCCTCCGGTGCCGGAACCTCGACCGTGAAGGTGGCCTTCGAGCACATCTTCCGCCGCGACGGCATCAATCCGCTGGTCATCGAAGGGGACAGCTTCCACCGGTACAACCGGCAGGAGATGAAGGAAGCGATGAAGAAGGCCGAGGCGGAAGGCAATCACCACTTCAGCCACTTCGGCCCGGAGGCCAACCTGTTCGACAAGCTCGAGGAAACCTTCAAGACCTACGGCGAGACCGGTGCCTGTCGCCGGCGCTATTACCTGCACAGCGAGGAAGAGGCCGCCCCCTACGGGCTGCGGCCGGGGGAATTCACCCCCTGGGAGGACATCCCGCCCGGCACCGACCTCCTCTTCTACGAAGGCCTGCACGGGGGGGTGGTGACCGACGAGGTCAACGTCGCCCAGTACGTGGATCTCCTCATCGGGGTCGTCCCCATCGTGAACCTGGAATGGATCCAGAAGATCCATCGCGATGCGGCCGAGCGGGGCTATTCCGCCGAGGCGATCGTGGACACCATCCTGCGGCGCATGTACGACTACGTGCACTACATCACGCCGCAGTTCTCGCGCACCGACATCAACTTCCAGCGCGTGCCCACCGTGGACACCTCCAACCCCTTCATCGCCCGGGACATTCCGACCCCGGACGAGTCCTTCGTGGTCATCCGCTTTCGGGACCCGAAGAAATTCGACATCGACTTCCCCTACCTGCTCAGCATGCTCCACGGATCCTTCATGTCGCGGCGCAACACCATCGTGGTACCGGGCGGCAAGATGGGCTTCGCCATGGAGATCATCCTCCAGCCCATCATCGAGCGGCTGCTCGAACGGCGCGCCGAGGCCTGAACCCGGA
>RFHK01000026.1 GCA_003695825.1 Gammaproteobacteria bacterium
AGCTCGAGCTGCTCGTCGTCGGTGATGGTGTCGTCCGCACTGGAGACGGAAATCCCGGCACCGTCGAGCTGCGAGAGCAGCCGCTCGACCGGGATCTTCAGGTTCTCGGCAAGTTGCGCGATGGTGACCTCTGACATTGCTCGTTCACTCCTGCAGGATTCAGCCCTGCTGTTCCTCGGCCGCCGGTTCTTGCTCCTCTTCCTCGAACCAGGGCGCACGGGCCGCCATGATGAGTGCGGCGGCCCGGTCTTCTTCCATGTCCACGATCTCGGTGAGCTCGTCCACCGACAGTTCGGCCAGGTCCTCCTGGGTGACGATGCCGTGGGCGGCCAGCCGATGCGCGAGTTCCTCGTCCATGCCCTCGAGCGCAAGCAGGTCTTCGGCCGGCTTGCCCTCTTCCCGCTCGTCGCCCTTGAGAGCGCGCGCCAGGAGCACGTCCCGTGCCCGGCTGCGCAAGGCCTCGACGATCTCCTCGTCGAACTCCTCGATCTCCAGCAGTTCGGAGGCGGGCACGTAGGCGATCTCGTCGATGGTGGTGAACCCTTCCTGGGTCAGGATGGCCGCCACCTCCTCGTCCACGTTGAGCTGCTCCATGAACTGGGCCTGGATGCGCTGCGCCTCTTCCTCGCTCTTGCGCTCGGCCTCCTCGACGGTCATCACGTTGAGTTCCCACCCGGTCAGTTCGCTGGCCAGGCGCACGTTCTGTCCACCGCGACCGATGGCCTGTGAGAGCTGGTCCTCGGGCACGGCGATGTCCATGGAATGCGCGTCCTCGTCCACCACGATGGAGACGACCTCCGCGGGAGACATGGCGTTGATCACGAACTGGGCCGGGTTCTCGTCCCAGAGAATGATGTCGATGCGCTCCCCGCCCAGCTCGTTGGAGACCGTCTGCACGCGGGTCCCGCGCATACCCACGCAGGCGCCCACCGGGTCGATGCGCGGATCCAGCGAATGCACCGCGATCTTGGCCCGCACACCCGGATCCCGGGCCGCGCCCTTGATCTCGATGAGCTCCTGGCCGATCTCGGGCACCTCGATCTTGAACAGTTCGACGAGAAACTCCGGCGCCGTCCGGCTCACGAACAGCTGGGGCCCCCGCGGCTCGGAACGTACCTCCTTGAGGTAGCCGCGCAGGCGGTCGCCCATGCGAACGGACTCGCGTGGGATCATCTCCTCGCGGGGGATGAAGGCCTCGGCACCGTCGCCCAGGTCGAGGTAGACATTGCCGCGATCGACCCGCTTGACGATTCCCGAGACCAGCTCGCCGACCCGGTCCTTGTAGGCCTCCACCACCTGCGCGCGTTCGGCCTCGCGCACCTTCTGCACGATCACCTGCTTGGCCGTCTGGGCGGCGATGCGCCCGAATTCGACCGACTCGATCTTTTCCTCGATGTAGTCGCCCACCTGGACACCGGGCCGCAGCTGCTGGGCCCGGGTGTAGAGCACCTGGCGTGCAGGCGACTCGAAGTTCTCGTCTTCGTCGTCGACCACCTGCCAGCGGCGGAAGGTCTCGTACTCGCCGGTCTCGCGGTCGATCTGCACGCGCACGTCGATGTCTCCGCCATGCTTCTTGCGCGTGGCGGAGGCCAGGGCGGCCTCGATCGCCTCGAAGATCACTTCCTTGTCGACGCCCTTCTCGTGCGAGACGGCATCGACGACCATCAGGATTTCCTTGTTCATGACCTCATGTCTCCGAGCAGGATCTGCTCCCTCTCACACCCATCGCAGCCCGTCACTTCCCGGCGCCCGCGAAGTCCGGTACCAGGCGCGCACGGTGCACGTCTGCAAGCGGCAATTCCACCGTGCGGCCGTCGTCCAGCAACAGCCGGATCCGTCCCGCCTCGTGCCCCTGCAGCGTCCCGCGAAACCGTTTGCGGCCCGCCACCGGGCACTGCATGCGCACGTCGACCCGGCGCCCGGCGAAGCGCTCGTAGTCGGCCGGCGTGAACAGCGGCCGGTCGAGGCCCGGCGAGGAGACCTCCAGCACGTAATGGCCGGGGATCGGGTCCTCCACGTCCAGGATCCCGCTCACCTGATAGCTCACCGCCTCGCAGTCGTCCAGGGTCACGCCCCCGGGACGATCGATGTAGAGGCGGAGAATGCTGCGCGCCCCGGCGGGGAGGAATTCCACGCCCAGCAGCTCGCATCCCGCCACCCGGGCCGCCGGGGCCAGCAGTGCTTTCAGCCTCTCGAGATCCAGTGCCATCACCCTGTCGCCGAAACAAAAAATGGGCCGGAGGCCCATTTCCCGACCCACGCGCGGTGGGCAGAATATGAAAAGACCCCAACGACTGGGGCCCCTGCGTGCACACCGCCCTGCCAGGCCGGCGACCCGCAGAGTATACCCAAACGACCGTCCCGCCCGCAAGTGGCGGCGGCCAATACCCCATGGACCTCATTCTTGACAGGTCTACTAGGTTTTCTATGCTCACCACATGGAGGCGGCAGCCACCGCTTTCAAGCCCTTCCTTCCTGGAGGTGTACCATGAACCGCAGCACGCCGCGCACCACGCCGCCACTGGACCGGGGACAGACCACCGACCCCATCAGCGGACACCGCGTCGAGATCACGGACGACACGCTCTGGTTGCAAGAAGGCGACCCGGACGAGGGCATCACCCTCTACTTCGAGAGTCGCGAGACGCTGGAGACCTACCGACGCATACCGGTGGAACACCCGGAAACCGGCCTGTCTCGCTCGCTGAGCAACGACACCGACGAAGGCTGGGACGAAGGATGATCCCGGTTCCGGTCCATCAAGCCCGGACCGGATCCGGACGATAACCATTGCAGGATGGACCGGAAGCAAGACCAATCCTCGCCCTTTCTCGCCCGGGCCTGGGCAAGGTTCGAGGCCGCGGAGATCCGCCTCATGGAGGCGAAAGCGGCAGCCTGCTTCTTCGGGCTCGCGTTCCTCAACGGGCGGCTGCTCGACACCGCGCACCTGGGTGCGCTGTCCCGGCGGATCCAGCAGGCGGAAGAGGCACACGAGGCGGCACGCCAGGCGCTTGCACGCATCCGACCCGGTGCGCCCCGGTACGCACTGAACGAGACCGAGGCCGTGGAACGCTTCATCCGGGAGTTGGAACGGTTGGCCGCAGACCACGGGTTGCCGGACGGTCTCTGGCCGCGTGCCGACTTGTACGCGATGGCCACCGAGCTGATCCGCTCAACGCCCTGAACGTCACGGGGGGTTCACCCCGCCCATTGCACCAGGGCGGAAGCGGGCGGGGTCATGGGTCTTCGAGGTGACAGCAGTTCGAGGGGGTGCGTGCGGTTTCCGGCGCTCGCGGACTTGCGCTCGGACCCGTGGGCGCTTCACGCGAGTCGCAGCCCGGCCCGGGCTGCAAATCCATCATCCTCCGGAGCCCTCGGCGCAATATGCAGGTCACGGCGGCTCAATCGCGCCCTTCCCGCACCCGGCAGTCGGTCACCGACACGGCACCCGCGCTCGGGGGCTCTCCCACCCAGGCATAGAGTTCCACGGTGTCGGGGGCACAGCTCGTGCACCCCGAACACGGCGTGCCCGGGGGCAACCGGCGCACCTTTCCCTTGCGGATCCAGTGCTCCAGGGCCCCGCGCAGGGCCGAGGCGTCCATGTCGAAGCGCACTGCCATGTCCTGCAGCGAGGCCTGGCCGTGTTCCCTGAGGTAGTCGCGGAGCTCGGTGAGGATCATTCGGCATAGAGTGCCCGGCCGCCCGAACCGGTCGGACGCGAGGCCAGGTAGCGCAGGGTGAACAAGAGAATCAGGAACGAAACCAGGATCCCGGCGCCCCAGGCCAGGGACTGCCCGGGATGCCGTGACCAGGTCGCCAACTGGTAGTAGAAGGTCGCGCTCATCCAGGCGAGCGTCGTGGTCCAGCTCACGGCGAACAGGGTCCAGCGCGGGCCGGTCTCCCGAAAGATGGCGGAAGTGGCCGCCACGCAGGGCGAATAGAGCAGCACGAACAGCAGGTAGGCGAAGGCCCCGGCCCGGCCGTCGAAGCGGCGCCACATCTCGCCGAAGGTGGTGGCATGGATCCCCGCCTCGGCGGCGGCCGCCTCGGCCGAGCCCCCCGCCCCTTCCCGGACCGCCCGCAAGCCCAGCGGATCGCCCAGGTTCTCGAGCACGTCCTCGAGGTTGCCGCGCGTGGTCTCGATCGCACGCCGCCAGGCCCCGGCGAGATCGAAGCCCGCTGCGGGCTGCACGCCGTCCCCCGCGGTCTCCCCGGCGGCCAGGTTGGTGTACATGGCATCGAGGGCACCGACCACCACCTCCTTGGCGAGCAGGCCCGAGAAGACGCCCACCGTCGCCGGCCAATTGTCTTCCCGGATGCCGAGGGGCGCGAACACCGGCTGGATGGTGCGGCCCACGGCACTGAGCACCGAGCGTTCGCTGTCCTCGTTGCCGAAGCTGCCGTCCGTACCCAGGGAATTGAGGGTATTGATGACCACCACCATGACCACGATCAGGCGCCCGGCATCCACCATGAAGCCACGCAGGCGCTCCCAGGTGTGCAGCAGGATGTCACGCAGGGTGGGGACATGGTAGGCCGGCAACTCCATCAGGAAGGCGCTCGCCTCGCCCTTGAGAAAGGTCTTGCGCAACACCCAGGCGGTCAGGATGGCGAAGCCGATCCCCACCAGGTAGAGCGCCATGACCACGTTCTGGCCGCCGTGGGGAAAGAAGGCCGCGGCGAAGAGGGCGTACACGGACAGGCGGGCGCCGCAGGACATGAAAGGCGCCATCATCACCGTCAGGATGCGTTCGCGCGGATGCTCGAGGGTGCGCGCGGCCATGATGGCGGGAACGTTGCAACCGAAGCCCACGATCAGCGGCACGAAGGCCTTGCCGGGCAGGCCCAGCGCACGCATGAAGCGGTCCATGACGAAGGCCGCGCGGGCCATGTAGCCCCAGCCTTCCAGGAAGGAGAGGAAGAGATAGAGAAACCCGATCACCGGGATGAAGGTGGCCACCACCTCGATACCGGCACCGACCCCGTCGGCGAGCAGGACCTGCAACCAGGTGGGGGCACCGAGGGCCTGCAACAAGGTGCGCGTGCCGTCCACGAAGAGCGCCCCGCCGAGGATGTCGAAGAAGTCCACGAAGGCCCCACCGATGTTGATCGACAGCGTGAAGAGCAGGTACATCACCAGCAGGAACACCGGCACCCCCAGCCAGCGGTGCAGAACGACGGCATCGATGCGGTCGGAGGCGGTGCGCGAGACCTCCGAGCGGCGACGCACCACCTCGCGGGCCAGCGCACGGGCGATGCCGTAGCGGGCATCGGCGATGAGGATGTCGATGTCCTCCCCTTCCGCCGTCTCGATCCGGCTGCGGGCGGCGGCGGCCTGGTCGAGCACCCGGGCGTCCACCTCGCGACAGCATTCGCCCGCTCCCTCGAGCAGCTGCACCGCGGCCCAGCGGGGATGGATGCCGTGCGCTCGTGCAAAACCCTCCACGGCCGGTTCGAGTTCCGCGAGCGCCGCCTCGATCCGTGTCCCGTAGCGGATCGGCAGCAGGGGCCGGGTATGGTTCCGCGCCACGCGCAGCAAGGCCTCGCGCAGCTCCTCGATCCCGCGGTTGCGGTTGGCCACCGTCTCGATCACGGGGCAACCGAGCCGGTAAGAGAGGCGCTCGACATCGATGCGGATTCCCCGCTCGGCGGCCACGTCGGTCATGTTCAGCGCCACCACTACCGGTACGCGCATCTCCAGGAGCTGGACCGCGAGGTAGAGGTTGCGCTCGAGGTTGGAAGCATCGACGACGTTGAGAATCACGTCCGCCTCGCCGGAGAGGATGTAGGAACGCGCCACCCGCTCGTCGAGTGAATCGTGGCTGGGATCGAGGGAATAGACCCCGGGCAGGTCGACGAGGTTGAAGACCACCCCCTGGTATTCGAACCGTCCCTCACGGCGCTCGACCGTGACACCTGGCCAGTTGCCCGTGCGCTGGCGTGCACCGGTGAGGGCATTGAACAGGGTCGACTTGCCGCAGTTGGGGTTGCCCAGGACACCGATGGTGTAATCCTGGCGTTCCCGGCGCCCTCGCCCGGTATCGGTTACGGGACAGCATCCTGCCATCACAGCGGCTCCACCAGGATCCTGCGTGCCATGTCGTGCCCCACGGCGAGCCGCGCCCCGCCGACGGCGAGGACCACGGCGCCTCCCCGCCGATGGACGATCTCCACCACCGTGCCCAGTGGCACGCCCATGCTCAGCAACCGCTTTTCGGTGGCCTTGTCGGCCTGGATGGCCTCCACGCGCAGGGGAACGCCGGACGGAGCACGCCACAGTGGCACCGGCTCACGGTGCTCGGCCACCCGGGTGATGACCTCGCCTTCCGGCCGCAACGGCTGGACAATCGTCCGGGTGGGTTCCGCTTCCTCTTCCAGGCGCATCGGCACGGTTCCGGGGCTCCATCATGAACGATAATGATTCTCAATTATACCGTCCCCGTCGTTCCTGTCCACCCTCCCCCGGAGAGGGGAGCCGGCAACACGCAACCGGGCACGCCCAGGCACTGCGAATTCACAATCTGATAATATTCCCGGGTGCTGACCATGACATGCATTGACCCAGGTCACGCCAGGACGGAAAAAATTGACCGATATCAATGAACTTTCTGTAGGTATTGGCCAGCATCCTCGCTTGCATGCACCGAGACGGGCCGCTCTCGCATGACGTCCACTCCTCTCGACACCACGCGCGCCCTGGTCGAGGCCCTGCGGGACCCCGACGCCTATCCCCACGAAGCAACCCAGGTCGAAGTCCTCGAGACGCACATCAGCTTCATCCTGCTGGCCGGGCATCACGCCTACAAGATCCTCAAGCCGGTGGACCTCGGCTTTCTCGATTTCAGCACCCTCGCCCGGCGGCGCGAGGACTGCGAACGCGCCCTGCTGCTCAACCGGCGTTTCAACCCGCGCCTGTACCGGGAAGTGGTCCCGATCACGGGGACCCCTGACCATCCCCGCATCGGCGGCCGGGAGGCGGTGCTGGAATACGCACTTCACATGGAGCGTTTCGACCCCGCCTGTACCCTCGATCGCCGGATCGAACGCCAACCGCCGCCGCGGCCGGCCTGGGACGACTTCGCCCGCCGCCTGGGCGAGATCCACGCGGAACTTCCGCGCGCACCGGAATGCAGCCGGTTCGGCAGCCCGGAGCTGGTGCGCCGCCACATGCTGGACAATTTCGAGGCCGTCCTGTCGCGGCTGCCGGCACTCGAAGACCGTATCGGGGCGCTGGAACGCGCCACCCGGGAATGCCTCGATGCCAGCGAGAACGACCTCGACCTCCGCTGGCGCGGCGGCTGGATCCGAGAATGCCATGGCGACCTGCACCTGGCCAACCTGTTGCAGGAGCCGGGCCGGCCCATCGAGCTCTTCGACTGCCTGGAATTCTCCGACACGCTGCGCATCATCGACACCCTGAGCGACGTCGCATTCCTGCTCATGGACCTGGACCTGCACGGCCGGGGCGATCTCCATCACCGCGTGCTCAGCCAATACCTCGAGGCCGCCAACGACTACATGGGATTGACCCTGCTGCGTCCTTACCAGGCCTACCGTGCCATGGTGCGCGCGAAGGTGGCCGCCATCGAGCTGGAGCAGGCCCGCGCGCGCGACGCGGCCGAAGAAGAACGCCGTGCCCGGCAGGCACTCGAGTCCCACCTGTTGCTGGCAGAGCACTACCTGGACGAGCGGACCCAGACCCCCCTGCTCCTGCTCATGCACGGGGTCACCGGCAGCGGCAAGAGCCGGTTGGCCTTGGACCTGGTCGAGGCCCTGGGCGCCGTCCGGCTGCGTTCCGACGTCGAGCGCAAGCGCCTGCTGGGACTGGCTCCCGAGGACGACACCCGGCAGGCGGGCCGCAATGCCTATACCCCGGCCATGCACCGGGCCACCTACCGGCGGCTGCTGGCACTGGCCTTCGGCATCCTGGATGCCGGCTACCCGGTGATCGTGGACGCCACCTTCCTGCGGCGCGAGTACCGCCTCCCCTTCCTGCAACTCGCCCAGCGGCTCGGGCTGCCCGTGCGCATCCTGCACCTCACCGCTCCCGAGGCCGTGCTGCGCGAACGCGTGGTACAACGCGCCCGTGCGGGTTCCGATCCCTCCGAGGCGGGGCTCGAGGTACTCGCGCACCAGATGGAGGCAATCGAACCGCTCACCGAGGCAGAGCGCGCCCTCGCCATCGGGATCGACACCACCCGCCCACTGGACGTCGAGGCCCTGGCGCAGGAGCTGGACGCGGCGCACGTCACTCAGCGCATCCCGGACGTCAGCCAGAAATAACCCAGGTTGTACCAGGCATGGACCACGAAGGCTGGCAGGAAACTGCCCGTGCGATCGCGCACCCAGCCGAACACGAGCGAAGGCAGGAAGACGGCAGCGGCCGCCGCCGGTGGATGCGTGAACCCGTGCAGCGCCGCGAACAGCAGGCTGGTCAGCACATTCGCCGCCCCGAGGCCGTACCACTGGCCGGAAAAGGACTGTGCCAGCCAGGGCTGGAGGCGTCCCCGGAAGATCCATTCCTCCAGGAACGGGAAGAAGAGCACGGTGCGCAGCGCCATCCCGGGGGCATGCGCGGGCCAGAGCGGATCGGGCGGCTGCGGGAGGCGAAACCACAACCCCACCCAGACCGGCAGGGCGAGACCCATCGCCGCCCACAGGGCCCATCGCTTTCCTCGCCCACGCCCGGTCATGCCCAGATTGTACCCGGTCGTGCAGGTTGATAGACTGGGCGCACGGCACGCGTCTCGCACAATCGCGTGCCCTTCCAAAAATAACACCTGCATTCGAACAACAAGGGATATGCCATGACGAACGAAGCCATCCTCGTCACCGGCGGCGCCGGCTACATCGGCAGCCACGTCGTCCGACAGCTACGCCGCCGCGGCGAACCCGTGGTCGTGCTGGACAACCTCTCCACCGGTTTTCGCGAGGCGGTGGGCGACGCCGAGCTGGTCGTGGGAGACACGGGCGACATGGCCCTCGTGCGTGACCTGCTCGCACGCTACGGCGTACGCTCCGTGCTGCACTTCGCCGCCCACACGGTGGTCCCCGAGTCGGTGGAGAACCCGCTCAAGTACTACGGCAACAACACCTGCCATACGCGCAACCTGCTCGCCTGCTGCCAGGAAGCGGGGGTGGAACACTTCATCTTCTCCTCGACGGCCGCGGTCTACGGGATCCCGGAGGGCGAATACTGCGACGAGGACTCGCCCACCGCCCCGATCAATCCCTACGGGATGTCGAAGCTGATGAGCGAGATCATGCTGCGGGACCTCGGCAAGGCCACGCCGATGCGCCACGTGATCCTGCGTTATTTCAACGTCGCCGGTTGCAACCCGGACGGCGAGATTGGCCAGTCCACGCCCAACGCCACCCTGCTCATCAAGGTCGCCAGCGAGGTGGCCACCGGGCGACGCGAGAAACTCTACGTCTTCGGCACCGATTACCCTACGCCCGACGGCACCGGCGTACGCGACTACATCCACGTCGAGGACCTGGCCGACGCCCACTTGCGGGCGCTCGACTACCTGCGCGCGGGCGGGGAATCGATCACCCTCAACTGCGGGTATGGCCACGGCTACAGCGTGCGCGAGGTGATCGAGGCCGTGGAACGCGTGGCCGGGCATCCGCTGCCGGTCGAGGAGGCCCCAAGGCGCCCGGGTGACCCCCCTGCCCTCGTCGCCCGGGCCGACCGGATCCAGGAGGTACTGGGCTGGAGACCGCGCCTCGACGACCTCGACGAGATCGTGCGCACCTCGCTGGAGTGGGAAAGGAAGATCGCGCGGGGGGAAGCCTACGGGGCCTGAACGCGAGGAGCGACGGGCACGATCGATACTGCTGTTTCGCGTCTTTGCCTGCCTTCGGGAGAGGGGGGTCCGGTTTCAGGCATGCGTGGTGCAGAGGAATCCGGAGGGCATCCTCCAACGGATTGCCTCTGTCGCATTGCCACAGCATCCAACTTCTGCCTTCCGCCTTCCGCCTTCCGCCTTCCGCCTTCCGCCTTCTGACTTCTGACTTCTGACTTCTGACTTCCAGCTCCTAGCTCCCAGCTCCCAGCTCCCAGCTCCTACCTCCCAGCTCCCATCCTCAGACCCCGTAGAAGGCCCGGTACCAGTCGACGAACTTGCGCACGCCCTCCTCCACGCTGGTACTGGGCCGGTAGCCGATGTCGCGTACCAGGTCGCTGACGTCGGCATAGGTATCGGGTACGTCGCCCGGCTGCAGTGGCAACAGGTTCTTCTCCGCCTTCTTACCGAGACAGTCCTCCAGCACCTCGATGTAGTGCATCAGTTCCACCGGCTGGTGGTTGCCGATGTTGTAGAGCCGGTAGGGAGCCTTCGAGGAGGCCGCGTCCGGTGCATCTCCCGACCAGTCCGGGTTCGGCTCCGGGATCCGGTCCAGCACCCGGACCACGCCCTCCACGATGTCGTCGATATAGGTGAAGTCGCGGCGGTGCTTGCCGTAGTTGAAGACGTCGATCGGTTCCCCGGCCAGGATCTTGCGCGTGAAGAGGAAGAGGGCCATGTCGGGGCGCCCCCAGGGTCCGTAGACGGTGAAGAACCGCAGCCCCGTCGTCGGCAACCCGTAGAGATGGCTGTAGGTGTGCGCCATCAGCTCGTTGGCCTTCTTGCTGGCGGCATAGAGGCTGACGGGGTGATCGACATTGTCGTGCACCGAGAACGGCATTCGGGTGTTGGCGCCGTAGACGGAGCTGCTGGAGGCGAACACCAGGTGCTCGACTCCGTAGTGCCGGCAGCCTTCCAGGATGTTGAGGAACCCGACCAGGTTGGTGTCGACGTAGGCGTGCGGGTTCTCGAGCGAATAGCGCACGCCGGCCTGGGCGGCGAGGTTGACCACCCGTTGCGGTCGATGGGTCCGGAATACCGCCTCCATCGCCTCGCGGTCGGCGATGTCGGCACGCACGTCCGTGTACCCGGGGTATTCCAGCGTGCGCGCGAGCCGCGCCTCCTTCAGGGACACGTCGTAGTAATCGTTGAGGTTGTCGACGCCGATGACCTCGTCGCCGCGCTCGAGCAGGCGCAGGGCCAGGGCCGAACCGATGAAACCCGCCGAACCGGTAATGAGAACCTTCATGATCGCACGCTCCCGGATTCACAAACGCCCGTCGACGACGTCGGCGGGGAAGAGGTATTTCACGTCGAACACCACCGCGTGCGGCTTGCCGAGGGCGCGGATGCCCTCGATGCCGAGCTCGCGGAACTGGTCGTGGGCCACGGCCACGACGATGGCATCATAGGTACCCCGTGGGGGCTCGGACACCGGCTCGATGCCGTATTCCTTGCGCGCCTCGTCGGGATCCACCCAGGGATCGTAGACATCGACCTCGGCGTTGTAGCTGCGCAGCTCCTCGATCACGTCGATCACGCGGGTATTGCGCAGATCGGGACAGTTTTCCTTGAAGGTGAGCCCCATCACGAGAATGCGCGACCCGGCCACGTGGATACGCCGCCGGGTCATGAGCTTGAGCACCCGCTCGGCCACGTAGGCTCCCATGCTGTCGTTGATGCGGCGCCCCGAGAGGATCACTTCCGGGTGGTAGCCGATCTCCTGGGCCTTGTAGGTGAGGTAATAGGGATCGACGCCGATGCAATGTCCCCCCACGAGCCCCGGGCGGAAGGGCAGGAAGTTCCACTTGGTTCCGGCCGCCTTGAGTACCTCCTCGGTATCGATGCCGAGGCGTTCGAAGATCAGGGCCAGCTCGTTGACCAGGGCGATGTTGAGGTCGCGCTGGGTGTTCTCGATCACCTTGGCGGCCTCGGCCACGCGGATGCTGCTGGCCTTGTAGGTCCCGGCGGTGATGATCTCCCGGTAGAGCGCATCGACGAAGTCCGCGATCTCCGGCGTGGAACCGGAGGTGACCTTGCGGATGTTGGCGACGCGGTGTTCCTTGTCCCCCGGGTTGATCCGTTCCGGGCTGTAGCCGACGAAGAAGTCCTCGTTGTACTTCAGGCCCGACTCGGCCTCCATGATGGGCACGCACACCTCTTCGGTGGCCCCGGGATAGACGGTGGACTCGAAGATGGCGACGTCCCCCGGGCGGAGCACCCGGCCGATGGTGCGGCTCGCGCTCTCGAGCGGCCGCAGGTCCGGGCGCTTGGCGCGGTCGATGGGCGTGGGCACGGTGGCGATGTAGACGTTACAGTCACGAATGTCCTCCAGCTCGGTGGTGAACTCGAGGTGGCGTGCCTGCGCCAGTTCCTCGTCGCTGACCTCCAGCGTGCTGTCGTGCCCCGCGCGCAGCTCGGCGATGCGCCCGGCATCGATGTCGTAGCCGATCGTCCGCCGCTTCTTGCCGAACTCCACGGCGAGCGGCAACCCCACGTATCCGAGGCCGATGACGGCCGGTCTGGCCTGTTCCAGTTGCGGCATGATGGTCTCCCTGCAGTGTCGTTGATTATGTCCCTTCGTCCTCGTCCTTCCACAGCGGTTCGTGGCCGGCGGCACGCATGGCCGCCAGGAAGGCGGCATGCGCGGCGGCTTCCTCGGCGCTGGCCCGGATCACGCGCAGCGGCGGTTTGTCGCGAATGCGGTCCGGCACCGCCTCGGCCCCGCCGCCGGATGCCTCCGCCTCCTCGACCGGCAACAGGCTCGCCTGGCCCCCGGTCATGGCCAGATAGACGTCGGCGAGGATCTCGGCGTCCAGCAGGGCGCCGTGCAGCTCCCGGCCGGAGTTGTCCACGCCATAGCGCTTGCACAGGGCATCGAGGCTGTTGCGCTGCCCCGGGTGCATGCGTCGCGCCAGCGCCAAGGTGTCGAGGATGCGGCAATGGTCCTCGATGCGCCCCCGGTCCTCCCCGAGCAAGGCCAGCTCGTGGTTGAGGAAGCCCACGTCGAAGGGCGCGTTGTGGATGATCAGCTCCGCACCCTCCACGAAGGCGAGGAATTCGTCGACGATATCGGCAAAGCGCGGCTTGTCCTGCAGGAATTCGTTCGTGATCCCGTGCACCTCCACCGCACCCTCGTCGATCTCGCGGTCCGGCTGAAGGTAGACGTGGAAGGTACGCCGGGTGGGCCGGCGGTCGACGAGTTCCACGCAGCCGATCTCGATGATGCGGTGTCCCTCCGCCGGGTCCAGCCCGGTAGTCTCGGTATCGAGCACGACCTGTCGCATGCCTAGGCCTCCAGGATGCCCCGTTCTCCCTCGAGGCGGCCGATGATCACCGCACCGCAGGAATCGCTGAACACGTTCACGCTGGTGCGCATCATGTCGAGCAGGCGGTCCACGGCCAGGATCAGCCCGATGGCCTCCGCCGGCAGGCCGACGGCACCGAGGATGATGGTGATCGCCACCAGGCTGGCAGCCGGGATACCGGCGACACCGATGGAGGTCAGCAGCGCGGTGAGCACCACGATGAACTGCTGCGCCGGCCCCAGCTCGACCCCGTAGGCCTGGGCGATGAAGAGTGCCGCCACGCACTCGTAGAGTGCCGTGCCGTCCATGTTCACCGTGGCCCCGAGGGGCAGGACGAAGCTGGTGGTGCGGTTGGAGACCCCGGCCTTCTTTTCCACGCATTCCATGGTCACCGGAAGGGTCGCCGAGGAGGAGGCCGTGGAGAAGGCAGTCAGCAACGCCGGAAGCATGGCCCGGTAATGGCGCCAGGGCGAGACCCGCCCCACCAGCCGCAGGAGCAGGGGCAGGGTGACGAGGAAATGCACCGCGAGGGCGGCGACCACCGTGAGGAAGAAACGCATCAGGGGCGCGAAGGCCCCGAAACCGGTCGTGGCCACGGTCTTGGCGACCAGGCCGAACACCCCGAGCGGCGCGAAGCGCAGCACGATGTCGGTCATGCGCATCATGACCTGGAAGACGCCCTGCCAGAAGCGGTCGAGCGTCTCGCGCTGGGGAGGCTCGATGCGCGTCAAGAAGAAACCGAACAGCAGGCTGAAGAAGATCAGCCCCAGCATCTGGCCCTGGGCCGCGGCCTGGACGATGTTGGTGGGCACCATGCGCAGGAAGATCTCGACCAGGTCCCCGGCACCGTGCCCGGCGATGCGCTCCAGGCGGGACTCGGGCAGGCGCGCCAGGCCGAGAAGGTCCCGCACGGGGTGCCCACCGGCCAGGCCGGGCTGGACGAGGTCGACCAGCACCAGCCCGGTGAGGATGGCCAGCAGGGAAGTGGTCAGGTAATAGACCAGGGTGCGCATCCCCAGGCGGCCGAGCGCCTCGCTGCGCCCCAGGCCGGCCACGCCGGTGACGATGGAGGCCATGATCAGCGGCACGATGAGCATCTTCAGGGCATTGAGGAACAGGGTCCCGGCGAAGGCGTAGACCTCAACGAGCGGGACGCCGAGCCAGGCCGTACGCGGCCCGGTCAGGGCCCCGGCGAGCACCCCCAGCCCCAGGGCCGCCAGGATCTGCCAGTGCAGGGCGATCCGGGGCATGTTATTTCAGCATGTCTTCGTTGATGTCGATGTCCGCCTTCGCCTTGAGCGATGCGATCACGGCATCCAGCTCACGCCGCCCCGAAAGCCGAGCCAGGTTGCGCGCGAACGAGGCCTTGCGACCGGCATCCACCTTGCCGGGATCGGCATCCTTCACTGCCTGGAGGACGACGACCTCGTAGTCGCCGTTGTCCAGTGTAAAGCCGGTGAAGGTGCGCTTACCCGGGGCCTGGCGCGGCATGCGAAAGACCTCGCGGACCAGTTTCGGATCGAGCTTGCCCTCGTCGCGCCGGACGAAGTCCTCCTGCTCGACCTCGAGCCCGAGGGCCTGGGCGGCCTTCTCGAGCGGTTCCCCGGCACGCAGCCGTCCGAGCAGCTTCTCGCCCAGCGCCCGGGCCTGCTCGCGAGCCTTCTTCTCGATCAAGGCCTTGCGGATCCGGTCCCGGACCTGCTCGAAGGGCAGAGGCTGGGCCTTGCGATGGTCCACCACCCGGACGACCACGACATGGTTCGGGCCGAGCTCGATGGGCAGGCTGTTGTTGCCCTGCACGAGCACCTCGTCGCTGAAGGCCGCCTCGAGCACGTCCGGGTTGGCCGTGACGCCCTTTGCGGTCCCCTTGCGCGTGATCCAGTCGCTGGTGTGGATCTTCAGGCCCAGGGACTGGGCGGCCGTCTCGAGGGTGTCGGGGTGCTCGAACGTGAGGTTGGCCAGCTCGTCCTGCTTCTCGTAGAAACGTTTCTCGGCCTCCTCCCGCACGGCCTCCTTCTCCAGCTCGGGGCGCAGTTCCTCGAAGCTGGGTGGAGTGACCTTGCGGATGTCCTCCACCTCGATGAGGTGATAGCCGAACTGGCTGCGCACGGGCTCACTGAGCTTGCCTTTCTCCAGGGAGAAGGCGGCCTTCTCGAAGGCCGGGTCCATGACCCCGCGACCGAAGTAGCCCAGGTCTCCACCCTGCTTCGCCGAGCCCGGGTCCTGGGAGTACTTCTTCGCCGCATCGGCGAAACCGATCTTGCCGGAGAGGATCTCCCGGCGGATCTCCTCGATGCGCTTCTTCGCCGCCTCCTCGTCGGCCTCCGAGGCGCCCGTGGGCACCTGGATGAGGATATGGCGCACGCGCCGTTCCTCCTGGTTGGCCAGCGCCTTGACCCGTTCCTCGTAGCGCTTGCGCACCTCCTGCGGGTCGGCCTCGAGCCCCCGTGCGATGTCATCGAGGTCGAGTTCGATCCAGGCCAGCTTCACCTTCTCCGGGGCCTGGTAGTCCTTCCGGTGGCTTTCGTACCAGTCCCGGATCGCCTTCTCGCTCACTTGCACCTGGTCCCGGAAGCGCGCGACCGGGATCCGGACATGGGCGAAGCGGCGTTGCTGGGCCTGGAGACGCAATCCCTGGGCCGTCTCCCAGGACGTGGCGAGGGCGGAACCCGTGACAGCGCCGATGTACTGGTTGACGAGCAGGCTGCGCCGCACCTGGGCCTCGAAGAGCGCCGGTGGCATCCCCTGGCGCTTGAGCACGGCCTCGTACCGGGCCCGGTCGAACTTGCCATCCTTGCGGAACTGGGGAATGGCACGGATGCGGCTGGCGAGGTAGGCGTCGCTGATGGCCATGCCGGCGTCATGGGCCGCCTCCACGATCAATTCCTCCTCGATCATGCGGTCGAGCACGCGGCGGCGGAATTCGGGGGTGTTGAACCGGGAGGGACGGAATGCATTGCCCATGAGCACCCGCATCTGCCGGAGTTGCTGCTGGACGGCACGCCGGAAGGCCCGTTCGCTGATCTCCGTGTCGTTGACCTTGGCCACGTAGGTGCGCACATTGCGCCTCAGGTAGGAGTCGATGCCCCACAGGGCGAAGGTGATGGAGATGCCGATGATGATGACCCAGGCCACGATCCCGGTGATGCGATCCCGAATCGCCTGCAGCATGCGTGAGACTCCCCTGGCTGGTTGCAGAAGCCGTGCTTCCGGATTCCGAAAAGCGTGATGATACAAAAAAGGCGCCCTCGCGGGGCGCCTTCGGGAACTTGGCGGAGTGGACGGGACTCGAACCCGCGACCCCCGGCGTGACAGGCCGGTATTCTAACCAGCTGAACTACCACTCCGTGTCCTGGTGGGTGCTGCAGGGATCGAACCTGCGACCCTCGCCTTGTAAGGGCGATGCTCTCCCGGCTGAGCTAAGCACCCGGAAGACCGGTCAGTTTACGGCATCCTTCAGGGCTTTTCCAGCCTTGAAGGCGGGCACCCTGGCCGCCGGGATCTCGAGAGTTTCCCCGGTGCGGGGGTTGCGCCCGGTACGGGCGGCGCGCTCGCGCACCTCGAAGGTTCCGAAGCCGACCAGGCTGACCGCTTCCCCCCGGCCGAGTGCCTCGGCGATGCTGGCCAGCAGGGCATCGACCGCCTTGGCGGCCTCGGCCCGGCTCATGCCGGCCCGTTCGGCTACGGTTGCTATGAGTTCCGTCTTGTTCATCGCTGGCGTGCCCTCCACACGAACCCTACCGTGCCGGATCGCCGCCGTTCACGGGGTTCCGGCCCTGCGTCTTCACCCCTGAACGCAGGCCGTCAACGAGGGCCCGCCGAAGACGGGGTGCCTTTATACAGTCGCCCTCGGGGGGTGTCAACAAGGAAAGCCGAGGGCACGGGCCGAGGCCCGCGCCCGGTTCAATGGGCGCGCGCCGGCGTGGCCTTGCCCTTGCCTGCCTTCTTCCGGGGTGTCTCCTCGACGACCGGCGTGCCCTCGTCGGTCTTGGCGCGCGGCTTGGGCATGTGGACCAGGGCCAGCTCGAGGACCTCGTCGATCCACTTCACGGGCCGGATGTCGAGCTTCTCTTTTACGTTGCGCGGGATCTCCACGAGGTCCTTCTCGTTTTCCTGCGGAATGATCACGGTCGAGATCCCGCCACGGTGGGCGGCCAGGAGCTTCTCCTTGAGACCGCCGATGGGCAACACCTCGCCGCGCAGGGTGATCTCGCCGGTCATGGCCACGTCCGCCCGAACGGGGATCCCGGTCAGTGCCGAGACCAGCGCCGTGCACATCCCGATACCCGCGCTCGGCCCGTCCTTCGGTGTCGCGCCCTCCGGGACGTGGACGTGGATGTCGTACTTCTCGTAGAAATCCGGCGCGATGTCCAGCATCTCGGCGCGGGCACGCACCACGGTGGTGGCGGCCTGGATGGATTCCTTCATCACGTCACCCAGCTGACCGGTATGGGTCCAGCGCCCCTTGCCGGGCACCACGGCGGCCTCGATGGTGAGCAGCTCGCCGCCCACCTCGGTCCAGGCCAGGCCGGTGACCTGCCCGACCTGGTCACGCTCCTCGACGCGCCCGTAACGGAAGCGACGCACGCCCAGGAAGCGGTCCAGGTTGCGTGGGGTGACGTGCACCGGGCTGCGCTTGATCTCGCCGAGCAGCAGCCCCTTGACCACCTTGCGGCAGATCTTGGCGATCTCGCGCTCGAGGTTGCGTACCCCGGCCTCGCGGGTGTAGTAACGCACGATGTCGCGCAGGGCGGACTCGCTGACCCGGATCTCCTCGTCCTTGAGGCCGTTGGCCTTGAGCTGCTTGGGCAGCAGGTAACGCTTGGCGATGTGGATCTTCTCGTCCTCGGTGTAACCGGGGATGCGGATCACCTCCATGCGATCGAGCAGCGGCCCGGGGATGTTCATCGAGTTCGCCGTGGCCACGAACATCACGTCCGAGAGGTCGAAGTCGACCTCCAGGTAGTGGTCGTTGAAGGCATGGTTCTGCTCGGGATCGAGCACCTCGAGCAGGGCCGAGGACGGGTCGCCGCGAAAGTCCATCGACATCTTGTCGATCTCGTCGAGCAGGAAGAGCGGGTTGCGCACCCCGACCTTGGCCAGGTTCTGGATGATCTTGCCCGGCAAAGACCCGATGTAGGTACGGCGGTGTCCGCGGATCTCGGCCTCGTCGCGCACGCCGCCGAGCGACATGCGCACGAACTTGCGGTTGGTCGCCCGCGCGATCGAGCGTCCCAGCGAGGTCTTGCCGACACCGGGCGGCCCCACCAGGCACAGGATCGGCCCCTTGAGCTTCTTGACGCGCTGCTGGACCGCCAGGTATTCGAGGATGCGCTCCTTGACCTTCTCCAGGCCGTAGTGATCCTCTTCGAGCACCCGTTCGGCGAGCGCGATGTCGTGCCGGATGCGGGTGCGCTTCTTCCAGGGCACGTTGACCAGCCAGTCGATGTAGTTGCGCACCACCGTCGCCTCGGCCGACATGGGGGACATGAGCTTGAGCTTGTTCAGCTCGCTCGTGGCCTTGTCACGGGCCTCGCGGCTCATGCCGGCGGCCTTGATCTTCTTCTCCAGTTCCTCGATCTCGTTGGGCGTATCCTCGAGCTCGCCGAGTTCCTTCTGAATGGCCTTCATCTGCTCATTCAGATAGTACTCGCGCTGGCTCTTCTCCATCTGCTGCTTGACCCGCCCGCGGATGCGCTTCTCGATCTGGAGGATGTCGATCTCGCCCTCGATCAGCGCCATCAGGTGCTCGAGGCGATCGCGCACCGAGGCCAGCTCGAGCAGCTTCTGCTTCTCCTCGAGCTTCAACGACATGTGTGCGGCGATGGTATCGGCCAGCCGGCTGGCGTCGTCGATGCCGGAGAGCGAGGTGAGGATCTCCGGGGGGACCTTCTTGTTCAGCTTGACGTACTGGTCGAAGAGCGACATCAGCGAACGCATCAGCACCTCGACCTCGCGCTCGTTGCCGAGCTCTTCGGCCACCGGTTCCACCTCGGCGGCGAAATGACGCTCGGTCTCGGTGAAGCGGGCGATGTTCACGCGCTCGACGCCTTCGACCAGGACCTTGACGGTGCCGTCGGGCAGCTTGAGCAGCTGCAGGATGCTCGACAGGGTCCCGATGCGGTACATGTCGTCGGTGCCGGGATCGTCGACCTCGGCGCTCTTCTGGGCCACCAGCAGGATCTTCTTGTCCTTCTGCATGGCCATCTCGAGGGCGCGGATGGACTTCTCCCGCCCGACGAAGAGCGGAATGACCATGTGCGGGTAGACCACCACGTCCCGCAGCGGCAGCACGGGGACCGGGTCGGTGGTCCGGGAAATCTCGGGGGTGTTGTCCTGAAGCTCCATGTGGAGTCACCTCTCTGGTCTGGATGAGCCCGATATGGGGCCGGGCCGCCGGCGTTTCAATCCCGACACGAGGGAAGTCGAAGCAACTTGCGGGCCAGCCGAGCGTCGGCCGCCGGGCGAGACACCCGGTGCAGGCCGGGTTTCGGGTAGGGCGGGCGGAAACGGCCATCCCTGCCCCGCGCGGCGGCACCGCCCGGGGGACGGGACGCGTTCAGTCGGAGGCGGCACGCTGCTCCGGCTCGGGCGTGTCGTAGACGATGTAGGGCTTGGATTCTCCGGTGATCACGCTCTCGTCGATGACCACCTTGCTCACGTTCTCCATCGAGGGCAGTTCGTACATGATGTCGAGCAGCACGTGCTCGAGGATGGTGCGCAGGCCCCGTGCCCCGGTCTTGCGCTCCATGGCCTTGCGCGCGACCGCGCGCAGGGCATCCTCGCGGAATTCGATCTCCACGCCTTCCATCTCGAACAGCTTCGCGTACTGCTTGGTGATGGCGTTCTTGGGCTCGGTGAGGATGCGCACCAGGGCGTCCTCGTCGAGCTCCTCGAGGGTCGCCACCACCGGCAGGCGACCGACGAATTCCGGGATGAGCCCGAACCGGATGAGGTCCTCGGGCTCCACGTCGTGGAGGATCTCGCCGAGGTTGCGCGAGTCTTCCTTGCTCTTGATCTCGGCCGAGAACCCGATCCCACCCTTCTCCGAGCGGTCGCGGATGATCTTCTCGAGCCCCGCGAAGGCACCGCCGCAGATGAACAGGATATTGCTGGTATCCACCTGCAGGAATTCCTGCTGCGGGTGCTTGCGCCCGCCCTGCGGCGGCACCGAGGCCACCGTGCCCTCGATGAGCTTGAGCAGGGCCTGCTGCACGCCCTCGCCCGAGACGTCCCGGGTGATGGAGGGGTTGTCGGACTTGCGCGAGATCTTGTCGATCTCGTCGATGTAGACGATCCCGGTCTGCGCCTTCTCGACGTCGTAGTCGCACTTCTGCAACAGCTTCTGGATGATGTTCTCGACATCCTCGCCGACATAGCCCGCCTCGGTCAGGGTGGTGGCGTCGGCGATGGTGAAGGGGACGTTGAGCAGGCGGGCGAGGGTCTCGGCGAGCAGCGTCTTGCCCGAACCGGTGGGACCGATGAGCAGGATGTTGCTCTTGGCCAGCTCGACGTCATCCTTGCTGTTGCGTGCCTCCAGGCGCTTGTAGTGGTTGTAGGCCGCCACCGACAGGACCTTCTTGGCACGGTCCTGGCCGATGACGTACTCGTCGAGCACGGCGTTGATCTCCTTCGGCTTCGGCAGCCGGCTTCCGCCCGCGGCCGCCTTCTCCTGCATCTCCTCGCGGATGATGTCGTTGCACAGCTCGACGCATTCGTCGCAGATGAAGACCGAAGGGCCGGCGATCAGCTTGCGTACCTCGTGCTGGCTCTTCCCGCAGAAAGAGCAGTACAGGAGTTTGCCGTCATCCCCCTTGCCGGTTCTGTCGTTGCTCATGGTCTGTCCTCTCGCTGCCCAAACCCGCCCGGTGGCTCGCACCGTACCGGGTCCGTTCCCATTTGAGCATTACCGCCTGGCGGTTTCAACACTCCGGGTTGTAATGAAACAGGCAAGATCCGGGCCAATCTCCTGTCACTGCACGAGGCTCATTGCTCCTGCTTGCGGAGCGTCTCCTCGCGGCTGCCGAGCACGACGTCGATGAGGCCGTAATCCCGGGCCTCCTCCGAGCTCATGAAGTTGTCACGGTCGGTGTCCCGCTCGATCTTCTCCAGCGGCTGGCCGGTATGCTTGGACAGGATCCGGTTCAGCTTGTCGCGGATGAGCAGGATCTCCTCGGCATGGATCTGGATGTCGCTGGCCTGCCCCTGGAAACCGCCGAGCGGCTGATGGATCATGACGCGCGAATGGGGCAGGCAGTAGCGCTTGCCCTTCGCCCCCCCGGCGAGCAGGATCGCACCCATACTGGCGGCCTGCCCGACGCACATGGTGCTGACGTCGGGCTTGATGAATTGCATGGTGTCGTAGATGGCGAGCCCGGCCGTCACCGAGCCCCCGGGCGAGTTGATGTAGAGGTGGATGTCCTTGTCCGGGTTCTCGGACTCCAGGAACAGCAACTGGGCCACGATCAGGTTGGCCATGTAGTCCTCGATCGGGCCCACCGCGAAGACCACGCGTTCCTTGAGCAGACGTGAATAGATGTCGTAGGCGCGCTCGCCGCGCGAGGTCTGCTCGATCACCATCGGCACCAGGTTCAGTGCCTGCGGATTCCATGCACCCATGTCAGTAGTATCGGTCATCGGTTTCCATCCCTTTAATTAGGCGTTCGCGGCACGGCGAAGTTCCATCAGTTCGTCGAAGCCGACCTGGACTTCCTTGACCTCGGCCTGCTCGAGGACCCAGTCGGCGACCTGCTCCTCCAGCACGAGGGTCCGGATCCCGCTCATCGCCTCGGGGTTTCCCCGGTACCAGTCGATGACCTCCTGCGGCTCCTCGTAGCTGGCCGCGATGTTCTCGAGGGTCCGGGTCACCCGGTCCTCGTCGAGCACGATCCCGTGGCGCTTGACGATCTCGCCGAGGATCAGGCCCAGGGCCACCCGGCGCCGGGCCCGCTCCTCGAAGAGGTCGCGCGGGAGGTTGAGCCGGGTCTCGCCGCCGACCTCCTCCTGGAGCTGGCGGACCAGGTGGTCGATCTCCTCCTCCACCAGGGCGCGAGGCAACTCCAGCGGGTTCCGGTCGAGCAGGGCCTGGAAGGCGCGCTCCTTGATCACCAGCTTGCGCGCGGTCTCCGCCTCCCGTTCCATGTTGCGGCGCACCTCTTCGCGCAGCCGGTCCAGGGAACCGTCTTCGATCCCGAAAGCCCGGGCGAAATCCGCATCGAGCTCGGGGAGCCGTTCGGCCTCGACCCGCTTGAGGGTGACCTCGAAACGGGCGGTCCGGCCGGCGAGCTTCTCGTTGGCATAGTCCTCGGGGAAGGTGACCTCGAGGGTGCGGGTCTCGCCGGGCGTCATCCCGACCAGTCCCTGCTCGAAACCCTCGACCATGCGACCGCTGCCGATCTCGAGGGTCACGTCCTCCCCTTCCCCGCCCTCGAAGGGCTCGTCGTCGATCGTGCCGCGAAAGTCGACCGTCACCCGGTCGCCGGTCTCGGCCGCCCGCTCCACCGACTCCCAGGTGGCCCTTTGGCGCCTGAGCTTCTCGATCATGGCCTCGACGTCCGCCTCCGTGACCTCGGTGCGGGGGGTCTCGATCTCGACCCCTGCCATGCTGGCCGGCTCGAACTCGGGGTAGACCTCGAAGACGGCCGTGTACTCGAGGGCCTTGCCGGGCTCGACGGGACCCTGCTCGATGCGGGGTCCTCCCGCGGGACGCAGGCCTTCACGGGCCAGGGCCTCCTGGAGGGTGCGGGCGATCAGGTCGTTGGCCACCTCGTCCTGGACCTGGCGGCCGAACCGCTGGCGTATGATGCGCATCGGCACCCTTCCCGGGCGAAACCCGGCCAGGCGCACGCTGTGGGCCATCGAGCGCAGGCGCTCGTCGATGGCTTCGCTCAACTGTTCCGCCGGAATCTGGACCTTCATCCGGCGCTCGAGACTTCCGGTTTCCTCGATCGATACTTGCATGGTTCCTCATCCTGCAGCCCGGCGGGCCGTTTGCTGTTGCTTGATCGTTGCGAATCCGGGCCCGCCGCCAGGGCCGGGCCTGTTGGTGCGAAAGGCGAGACTCGAACTCGCACGGGTTGCCCCACTGGAACCTAAATCCAGCGCGTCTACCAATTCCGCCACTTTCGCATGGAGCGCGGCGCGCATGCGCCGGTCAAGAGGGAAATTATACCGGGTCACCCGGGGTGGGACACGCCCGGCGCAGGGGAGAGATCTCCACCGCCGCCGGGTGGGTGCGAAGGAATGGCTGGTGGGCCATCTAGGACTCGAACCTAGAACCGACGGATTAAGAGTCCGCTGCTCTACCAATTGAGCTAATGGCCCGTGTTCGGTGCGCCTGTGGCGCCATTATATGGGGTGGACGATGGGAATTGAACCCACGACCGCAGGAGCCACAATCCTGTGCTCTACCAGCTGAGCTACGTCCACCATCGGAATCGCCTGCATGCCGGCCCGTCCAGTGGCACCCCGGGAGGGATTCGAACCCCCGACCCAGAGCTTAGAAGGCTCTTGCTCTATCCTGCTGAGCTACCGGGGCAGATCGCTGCTGTCTGGCAGCCGGCAACAAGATGGTCGGGGTAGAGGGATTCGAACCCCCGACATCCTGCTCCCAAAGCAGGCGCGCTACCAGACTGCGCTATACCCCGCTGGAACCGCCACCTGACCGGGACGGGCAGCAGGCCGGAAATGATACGTTCGCCCCCCGGTTGCGTCAACGCGCCCTTGTGATCCCCGGATGCGGGTGCGAGAATTGCCCGCCACTGCAGGCAGCGGTGGGGGTTTCCATGACGGCTCGCATCCTCGACGGCAGGGCGGTCGCCGCCGAACTCCGGCGCCGGGTGGCCGAGGGCGTGCGCGAGCGCACGTCCCGGGGCCTGCCCCCGCCCGGCCTCGCCGTCATCCTGGTGGGTGAGGACCCGGCCTCGCGGGTCTACGTGCGCAACAAGCGCCGGGCCTGCGAAGAGGTCGGCATCCGCTCCTTCAAGCACGACCTGCCCGCCGACACCAGCGAGGCGGCCCTGCTCGCCCTGATCGACCGCCTCAACCGCGACCCGGCCGTCGACGGCATCCTCGTGCAACTGCCCCTGCCCCCCCACATCGACGCCGAGGCCGTCGTCGAGCGCATCCGTCCCGACAAGGACGTCGACGGCTTCCATCCCTACAACATGGGGCGGCTGGCCCTGCGCATCCCCACGCTCCGCCCCTGCACCCCCTGGGGCGTGATGCAGCTGCTCGAGATCACCGGCCAGGACCTCCACGGGCGCGAGGCCGTGGTGGTGGGGGCCTCCAACATCGTGGGGCGTCCCATGGCGCTGGAGCTGTTGCTGGCGGGCTGCACCGTGACCGTCTGCCACCGCTTCACGCGGGACCTGCCGACGCACGTGGCGCGCGCCGAGATCCTGGTGGTGGCCGTGGGCAAACCCGGGATCGTGAAGGGGACGTGGATCCGCGAAGGCGCCACGGTGATCGACGTGGGGATCAACCGCACGCCCGAGGGCAAGCTCGTCGGGGACGTGGAATTCGAAGCGGCGGCGGCGCGCGCCGCCTGGATCACCCCCGTGCCCGGCGGCGTGGGACCGATGACCGTCGCGGTCCTGCTCGAGAACACCCTGCGGGCGGCCGAGCACCACGCACGCTAGCAACCTGTCGGGCTTTGGCCGGATCGACTGCGCAGGCGGGAACGCTGTCCACAAACTCCGACAGGGTGTTAGCCACGCCGCCAGGTCGTGCCCTGCGGGGTGTCCTCGAGCACGATGCCCCGGGCCTGCAGCTGGTCGCGGATGCGGTCCGCCTCTGCCCAGTCACGCGCCTGCCGGGCCGCCGCACGCGCCGCGATCAGCCGCTCGATCTCCTCGTCCGGCAAGTCTTCCTCCCCCCTGCCACTGCGCAGGAAGGCCTCGGGGTCGTCCTGGAGCAGGCCGAGCAACCCGCCCAGGTGTCTCAGGACGCCCGCCAGCCGGGCGGCCTCGGCGGGATCACGTGCCCGGCGGCGGTTGATCTCGCGGGCCAGGTCGAACAGCACCGAGATCGCCTCGGGGGTGTTGAAGTCGTCGCGCATCGCGGCGTGGAAGGGGGCCGCGGCCTCCGCCCGGTCCGTCTCCGCCGCCCCCGGTGCGAGGCCGCGCAGGGCGGTGTAGAGCCGCGAGAGCCCCTGGCGTGCGGCCTCCAGGTTCTCCTCGCTGTAATTGAGCGGGGAGCGGTAATGGCTGCCGAGAATGAAGAACCGGACCACCTCCGGGGGATAGTGGCGGAGCACCTCCCGCACGGTGAAGAAGTTGCCGAGCGACTTCGACATCTTCTCCTCGTTCACCTGCACGAAGCCGTTGTGGATCCAGTAGTTCACGAACCGGCAGTCGCAGACGCCCTCGGACTGGGCGATCTCGTTCTCGTGATGGGGGAATTTCAGGTCCATGCCGCCGCCGTGGATGTCGAAGCGTTCGCCCAGGTAGTGGGTGGACATGGCGGAGCACTCGATGTGCCAGCCCGGGCGACCCGGTCCCCAGGGCGAATCCCAGCTCGGCTCGCCCGGCTTGGCCTGCTTCCAGAGCACGAAGTCGAGCGGGTCGTCCTTGGCCTCGCCCACCTCGATGCGGGCCCCGGCCCGCAGCGCCTCGGGCTTCTCGCCCGAGAGCTTGCCATACTCGGGAAAACTGCTGACGTCGTAGTAGACGTCGCCGTTGGCACCGACGTAGGCATGCCCCTTCTCCAGGAGGCGGCGGATCATGGCGATGATCTCGCCCATGCTGGCCGTCGCACGCGGCTCGATGTCGGGCGGCAGGACGCCGAGGGCGGCGGCGTCCTCGTGCATGGCGCGGATGTAGAAGTCGGTCAGGTCGCGGAAGTCCTCGTGCCGCTCGTTGGCCCGCTGGATGATCTTGTCGTCGATGTCGGTGATGTTGCGCACGTAGGTGACGTCGTAGCCGACCGCACGCAGGTAGCGGACGATGACGTCGAAGACCACCATCACGCGGGCATGGCCGATGTGGCAATAGTCGTAGACCGTCATCCCGCAGACGTACATGCGGACGCGCCCGGGCTCGATGGGGACGAAGGGCTCCTTCTTCCGCGTCAGGCTGTTGTAGACGAGGATCGGCTGGTCGTGCATCGTGCTCATGTTCGCTCTCGCATTGCGTCCAGGTGCCGGCAGGCGGCGCGGGCCGCTTCGAGCCGGCGGTCGAGCTCGCCCCGCTCCCACAGGGACCACAGCCGCCCGAGCTCGGGGCCCTGGCGCCAGTAGCCCGGGGATGCGCCGGAGACCTGGATGCCGGTCAGGGCGGCGCGCAACGGCTGGAAGAGCCACCGGCCCCGGCGACCGGTCCGCTCCGCGACCCGCCCCGTCCAGTCACGGAAACCGGCGCCGGGCGGCAGCGCCGAGAGGGCCTCGGCGGCCGCATCCAGGAAATCGCAGCCGGCCGCGCGCAACGCATCGAGGGCGTAGGCATCATACGCGATCGCCTCCGCGAAGAGGTTCTCCGCCCAACGGACGGCGTCCTCCGGGAAGCGCAGGTTGCCGCGTACCGCCGCCACGAAATCCGGCCACCGCGCCCGGGGCACCCGTTCCACGGCCCGCCGCCCCTCGGGATGTCCCGCCAGCCAGGCGCGAACGGCCCCGGGGTCGAGGCGTTCCAGCACGGCCTTCTGCCAGGCATCGAGCCGGGCGGGATCGTGACGGGCCGGTGCCCGTCCGATGCGCGCCGGGTCGAACCCCCGCGCCAGGGCTTCGAGGTCCGCCGGCCCGGGGTCCTCGGCATAGGCATGGCCGAGGCGCGCCAGGTGATTGCACAGGGCCGCCGGAAGATACCCCCGCGCGCGCAGGGCGTCCAGTGACAGGCTGCCCAGCCGCTTGGAGAGCGGTCGGCCCGCCGCATCCACGAGCAGGGGCAGGTGCCCGTAGCGGGGTGCCTCCAGTCCCACGGCGGCGAGCAGCAACAGCTGGCGGGGCGTGTTGCTGAGATGGTCCTCGCCCCGCAAGACGTGCGTGATGCCCATCAGGGCGTCGTCCACCGCGTTGGCGAAGAGGAAGGCCGGGGTGCCGTCGGCGCGTCGGACGACGAAATCGCCGAGCGTGTCCGTGTCCACCTCCTGGGGACCACGCACCAGGTCCTCGAACCGGACCCGGCGACCGGCGGGCACGCGGAAGCGCAGCACGGCCGGCTCGCCGGCGGCCCGGCGGCGTTCCGCATCCGCGGCATCCAGGCGCGCACAGGCCCCGTCGTAGCGCGGCGGGCGCCCGGCGGCGCGCTGACGCTGCCGCAGCCGGGCCAGGCGGGCCTCGGTGCAGAAACACCAGTAGGCCGCCCCGGTCGCGAGCAGGCGTGCATAGAGCGGCGCGTAGTGCGCCTCCCGGCGGGACTGGAACCAGTCGGGGTCCGGCTCGGCCCCGGACGGGCCGTGGTCCCAGGCCAGCCCGAGCCAGCGCAGGTCCTCGAGCAGCGCCGCGACGTATTCGCGCCGACTGCGTTCCCGGTCCGTGTCCTCGATACGCAACAGGAACTCCCCTCCGGCATGGCGTGCCAGCAGGGCGTTGAACAGCGCCGTGCGTGCATTGCCCAGGTGCAGCCGCCCCGTGGGGCTGGGCGCGAAACGGGTGCGGATGGGTTCCCGGTCCTGCTTCTGCATGGAGAATTCCCGTGGCCGGGGCGCATTGTGCCACGATTCCGCGCTTTCGGCAGGCGCCCGAAAGGACTAGAATCCGTTCTCGGCCTCCCGCCCATTCATGGAGATCGAAGTTCCCATGTTGCGACGGCTGCTCCTTCTCCTGCTGGCCTCCTTGCTCGCGCTGCCGGTCCTGGCCGGGACCCCGGCTGCCGGAGGGCACACCGTGACCGTGCACATGCAGACCAACCATGGCGAGATCGTCCTGGAACTCTATCCCGACAAGGCACCCGAGACGGTCGCCAACTTTCTGGCATACGTCCGCTCCGGTTTCTACGACGGCACCCTCTTCCACCGCGTCATCCCGGGATTCATGATCCAGGGAGGCGGCTTCGAGCCCGGCATGAAACGCAAGCCCACCCGGGCACCCATCCGCAACGAGGCCGACAACGGGTTGCGCAACCGTGCAGGCACCATCGCCATGGCACGCACCCCGGATCCCCATTCCGCCACCTCGCAATTCTTCATCAACGTCAAGGACAACGACTTCCTCGACTTCACCGCACCCACGCCCCAGGGCTATGGCTACTGCGTCTTCGGCCGCGTCGTCCGGGGCATGGACGTGGTGCATGCGATCGAAAAGGTTCCGACCGGCACCCGGTACGGCTACCGCGACGTGCCCCTGCACGACGTGGTTATCGAGAAAGTCTGGGTCGAAGACTAGCCTCCCCGTCTTGCCCCGCACCCTGTTCATCTCGGATCTCCACCTCACCCCGGAGCGCCCGGAGATCCTGCAGCTGTTCCACGCCTTCGCCGAGGGACTCGATCCCACCGAGGTCGAGGGCCTCTACATCCTGGGGGACCTCTTCGAGGCCTGGGTGGGCGACGACGAGGACGACCCGGTGCTGCGCGGCATCGTGCAGGCCCTGCGCGCGCTCGTGGAGCGCGGCATCCCGGTCCACTTCATGCGTGGTAACCGGGACTTCCTGGCTGGGCGCGGCTTCGCCGAGGCCTCCGGCTGTCACCTGCTCGAAGACCCGGCCTGTATCGAGCTCCATGGCCGCGCGGTGCTCCTCTCCCACGGCGACACCCTGTGCACGGACGACGTCGCCTACCAGCGCTTCCGTGCGCAGGTGCGAGACCCGGCCTGGCAACGGGCCCTGCTCGCCCGGCCGCTCGCTGAAAGGCGCCGCCTCGCCGCGCAACTGCGCGAGGAAAGCGAACGCAGTACGGCCGGAAAACGCCCCGAGCTCATGGACGTGAACCCGGCGGCCGTGGAGGCGGCCTTCCGCACCCACGGCGTGGACCTCCTGATCCACGGCCACACCCACCGGCCGGCCATCCACGCGCTCACCGTCGACGGCCGTCGCTGCTGGCGCATCGTGCTGGGCGACTGGTACGCGCAGGGCAGTGTCCTGGAAGCCGACGCACGCGGTACCTTCGTGCTGCGACGTTTCGGTGCTGATGCAGGATGAGGCGCCGGGGTTCCCCCGACGCCCGGATGCACCCGAAGCGCCTTACCGCCCCCGCCCGGCGGCGCCCCGCGCGGCCGCCGCGTCGCCGAGGACCACGCGCTCGTAACCTTCGGGAAGCCGGAACAGGCTGTCCGGAAGTTCGTCGTGCCGGTAGTCGAGCATCAGGCGCAGGCGCCCCCCCACGATGTGCTCGGAGAGGGGGAAACCGAACTCGAGCGGCTTCCAGGTCTCGTGGAGGTAGTTGGCCAGGAAACAGGGGGTACGGAACTCCTTGGGCGTGAGCGCGAGATCGCGCGCCTGGCGGGCCGCCAGGACATGGTAATAGCCCCGCAGCAGGCGGGCCGCGTCGGGCAACAGGCCCGCAACGACCATGCTCTCGGAACAGAGCTTCCCGCCTGCGCGAACCTGTACCAGGATGGGTGCCTTCCCCGCCACGCGGGGGGCCTCGGGGTCCTCCCGGTGGCGGACTTCCAGTCGCAGCGCGGCCGGGGGCTTCGGCACCTCGCCGTCCGGGATCACCAGGATCCGGCGTTCCTCGTGGGTGACGCTGTAGACCCGTCCCCGCGCGGCATCGTAGAGCACGTAGTCGCTGGCCGCGTAGCCGTCGTCGATGCGCAGCCGGTCGCCATGAACCAGCATGCGCACCCGGTAGGGGTCGAGGCCCGGTTCCGTCTCGCGGTACTCGATCCGGGTGACGTCGACGGTGCCGGCCGCAGCCACCCGGCCCCCCAGGGCCGCACACCCGCACAGTAGCAGGATCCTCGCCGCATCACGCATCGAACATCGCCTCCAGCTCCTCCAGTTCCCGCTCGGTGAACCCGGCCGCCCTGCGCGCCGCCCGGTGCAACGGCGGCTTGATGCGGCCCCGCATCCTCTGACGCACCAGGCGGCGGAAGGTTTCCCTCGGCGGCCAGCCGCGTCGCGTGCAACAATACCGGAACCAGTGCGATCCCAGGGCCACGTGGCCGATCTCCTCTTCCAGGATGCGCTCCAGCACCGCCGCCGTCTCCCCGTCTCCCGCGGCGCGCAGGCGCTCGATCATGCCCGGCGTCACATCCAGCCCGCGCGCCTCCAGAACCCGGGGAACCAGCGCCATGCGTTCGAGCACGTCGTCCCGCGTGGCCAGGGCCATCTCCCACAGGCCGTCGTGGGCGGGCAGGTCCCCGTAGGCGGCGCCCAGGGACGCCAGGCGGCGGGCCAACAGGCGGAAATGCCGCGCCTCTTCCGCCGCCACCCGCGCCCAGTCGCGATAGAAGGCCTCGGGCATGCCCGGAAAGCGGGCCACGGCGTCCCAGGCGAGATTCACGGCGTTGAACTCGATGTGGACCACCGCGTGAATGAGGGCGATACGCCCGGCCCGCGAACCCGGTCGGCGGCGGGGCACCCGGGCGGGCGGTACGAGCCGGGGACGTTCCGGGCGACCGGGCCGCAAGGGGACTTCCAGCCTGCACCGGGGGTCGACGGCCAGGCGACCTGACTGGAGGGCCGCGTACACCGTCTCCGTGCACCGGCATTTCTCTTCCGGATCCGCCGTCTCCAGGCAGACGAGCGCGGCGGCCCGGAGTTCGCCGGGGGCGTTGATCCCGGTCAAGGCGGGGGCATCCATACTGCCATTCATTACGGGGTTATAATGTGTATCGACTGTCTTCCACAACGCGCCTTCCGTGCGTCATCCTCGGTTCGGCGGGCAGCAACGCGAGGTGTCCCATGGGTGAAATACGGCAGCACCGCCTGGAAATCTACGAACCCTACGACTACGACGGCCCGAACCCGCTCCCCGTCCTGGGCAAGGGGCTGATCCGGGGCGCCAACGGGATCTTCTACTACCTGCTCGAGCGGGAGGACGGCGCCGCCATCCCGCTCGGGGACCGCCAGGTCCGCCAGCTCCTGGTCCTGCCCCGCTACGCGGGCGACCCGCCCAGCACCATGCAGGAGAACAGCTGCACGGTCAACATCGAGCTCGTGCACGACGACGTCACGCTGCAGCCCGGCATGCCCTTCTCCTACAACGACGTGGAACACTGGGGCGTCGGCAAGATCACCCAGGCCTAGCAGCCTTCGGACTTTGGCTGGATCTACTGCGCTCCCACCTTGCCCGCTACGATCCCCAAAGTCCGGCAGGCCGCCAGCAGCCGCACGCACTTGAATGTTCTCCAAATGTTCTCTATGCTTCGCATCGAGAACATTTGGAGAACGTTTCCATGCTGACCCCGACGCAACGCCGCCTGCTCGACTTCCTGGAACGCTACTGGGCCCTGCACGGCCAGGCCCCGACCCTCGCCGAGATGGGAGAGGCGCTCGGCATTCGCTCCCGCGGCACCGTCCACCGCCACGTCCAGGCCCTGGTGGCGGCCGGCCACCTGCGCCGCATCCCCGGCCGCAAGCGCGGCCTGGCGCTCGTCCGCGGCCTGGAACACCCCGCGCTTCCCCTGCTGGGCCGCATCGCGGCTGGGCGTCCGATCGAGGCCATCCCGGACGAAGACCGCCTCGACCTGGCCGAGTTTCTGCTCGGACCGGGCCGCTTCGCCCTGCGCGTGCAGGGCGATTCCATGGTCGGTGCCGGCATTCTCGACGGCGACACCGTGGTGGTGGAAAGCTGCGAGGACGCACCGGACGGCGCCATCGTGGTCGCCCTGATCGACAACGAGGAGGCCACGCTCAAGCGCCTGCGCCACCGCCCGGACGGCACCCTGATGCTGATCCCGGAGAACCCGGACCTGCGTCCCCTGATCTATCCCGCCCACCGGGTCCGTATCCAGGGACGGGTGGTGGGCGTGCTGCGCAGCTACGGATGAACTCCCGGCAAGCAGGCTACTGGCCGCGCGCCATCCTGCTGGTGGACATGAACGCCTTCTTCGCCTCGGTGGAACAGCAGGATCACCCGGCGCTGCGGGGCCGGCCGGTGGCCGTGACCAACGGCCTGGAAGGAACCTGCATCATCACCGCCAGCTACGAGGCCCGCGCCCATGGCATCCGGACCGGCATGCGCCTGCCCGAGGCCCGGCGCCTGTGCCCCCACTTGATCCGCCGGCCCGCGCGACCCCGGCGTTACGCCGAGATCTCTTCCCGCATCATGCGCCTGCTGCGGGAAGAGATCACGCCGGACATCGAGGTGTTCTCGGTGGACGAGGCCTTTCTCGACCTCACCCGCTGTCAGCGCCTGCACGGTCCTCCGCCGGTGATCGCGGAGAAGGTGCGGCGGCTGATCGCCGAGCGCATCGGCCTGCCCTGTTCCATCGGCGTCTCCGGTGACAAGACCACCGCCAAGTACGCCGCCAAGCTGAAGAAGCCGAACGGGCTGACCATCATCCCGCCCTGGGAGGCCGCCGAACGACTGGCCGAGGTTCCGGTCACCGAGCTGTGCGGGATCGCAGAGGGGATCGGGCGATTCCTGGCGGCCCGGGGCGTGTTCCGCTGCGGCGACATGAAGCGGCTGCCGGTGAGCGTGCTGGGACAGCGCTTCGGGCCGCTCGGGCGCCGCCTGTGGCTCATGTGCCAGGGGCGCGATCCCGACCCCGTCCGTCCCCGGGTGCCTCCGCCCAAGAGCCTCGGTCACGGCAAGGTGCTCCCGCCGGAGACCCGCTCGCGCCGCACCCTGGTGGTCTACCTGCAGCACATGTGCGAGAAGGTCGCCGCCCGGTTGCGCCGCCACCGGCTGGAGGCCTCGCAGTTCCTGATCGCGCTCAAGACCCGCGACACCTGGCTGGGAGGGCGTTACCGCGCATCGCACCCCACGGCCCATGCACCCGACCTGCTGGCGCTCGCCCTGCGCATGCTCCACGAGCACTGGCGGGGCGAGGGCATCTGGCAGGTGCAGGTCACGGCGCTGGATCCCGCACCCGCCCGCCTGCAACCGGACCTCTTCGAGGATCCGGACGAGGCCGGACACCGGCCGGACGCCCGGCTGGAGCCGGTGATGGATGCCGTGAACCGCCGTTTCGGAGACATGACGCTGGTGCCCGCCCGCCTGCTCGACCGTTCGCCCATGCCGGATGTCATCGCCCCGGCCTGGAAGCCGTTCGGCCACCGCAAGACCCTCTGAGAAGCTCGGGGATCGCGGCGCAGGGAAACACCAGGGGCTTCAGGGGGCGTCCCGGTGGAGCAGGCGCTGGCACGCGTTGCGCAGGGGATCCGCCTCTTCGAGCAGGCCGAGCAGGCGCAGGAGGGCACGGCGTGCCGCCTCCCGAACCGGTGCCTCGGGATGGGCCAGCAGGGCCTCCAGTACGGCGAGGGCCTCGCGGTACTCCCCCTTGAGCACGTGGCGGGCGGCCTTCCTGCGCAGCAGCCCGGGATCCTCGGGGGTCTCCTGGAGGCTCCGTTCCAGTACGGCATCGGTCTCCTCGCCGGCCTCGATACGGAAACCGGTGAGAATGCGGAACTCGAGCAGTTCGTCGTACTGCTGCAATTCCCGGGGCAGGGCATCGAGCAGCCGCTGGGCCTCCTCGAACCGCCCCTCGTGGGAGAGCAGCTTGGCCATGGCCAGGGGCAGCCGGGGATTGACCGGGTCCTCGACGATGGCATCGGCCAGGGCCTGATAGGCGGCCTGGCGGCGTCCCTCGGCGAACAGGCCCACGGCCCTGCCGAGCACGGCATCCGAGTCCCGGGCCACGTAATACTGCACCAGGGCCTCGAGTTCACCGGCATCCTGGTAGCCGTGCCGGGTCTGCACCACCCGCCCCTTGCGGAAGAGCTTGAGCGTGGGCACGCTGGTCACGCCGTATTCACGGGCGATGCCGGGCTCGGCATCGACATCCACGTTGACCAGCAGCAGGCGCCCGTCGAGCCGGTGCACGAGCCGGTCGAGCAGCGGATACTGGCGCAGGCAGGGGCCGGCCTTGCGCGACCAGAAATTCACCAATACCGGTCCCTTCGCAGAGTTCTCCAGGACCAGGGTGGCGAAATCGCCCGCCCGGGCGGCCAGGATGTAAGGGGACTCGAGCGACTCGACCATCTCTGCTCCCTTTCCGGAAACGCCGAGCCCCCGCGCACGCGGGGGCTCGAAACGCCTCCGGGCTGGATCGTTCAGACGCAGCCGGTGGGCTTGGGCAGCCCGCCGTACTTGGTGATGGGCTTCATGGGCCCGGTCATCCAGATCCTGAAGAGTTCCTTCTGGTCCCGGCCGATGTACTTGGCAAACTTGCGGATGGGCGGCACGCTGTTGTAGAGCTCGAAAAACTCGCGTGCCTTGAGGATCTGGGCCCACTTGTCGTCGTCGAGTTCGACGCCGTCGGCGGCGGCCATGGCGCGGCCGATCTCCGGGGTCCAGTCGTTCATGTTCACCAGGTAGCCGTCACCGTCGCGTTCGGGTAGTTCCATCGTTTCTTCCTTCGGTCGTCTCGTGGGTTGTTGCCGGGGCCTGCGGCACCGGTGCCGTCATTAGGCAATAATTTAGTATTTTTGTCAAGAATTGTTCGACGAGAAACCCCGCGCCATGGCGGGGTTTCGGGAGAGACGCGCCGCCCTCAGAGACCCAACCGCTCGCGGATGGCCTTGACGACCTCGTCGCTCGAGGTGGCCGAGACGTTGAGCAGCAGCCCTTCCTTCTCGTAGAAGTCGACCAGGGGCGCCGTCTTCTCGTTGTAGACGTCCAGGCGCTTGGCGATGGCCTCCTCGGTCTCGTCGTCCCGTTGCACGACCTGGCCGCCGCACTTGTCGCACACGCCCTCCACCTTGGGCGGCTTGGACTTGACGTTGTAGATCTCCCCGCACTGGACGCAGGTTCGGCGGGTGGTCAGCCGCTCGAGGATCACCTCGCGCGGCACATCCAGGTTGACCGCCGCATCGAGCTGGATGCCCAGTTCCTCGAGCAGGGTCTTGAGCTGCTCGGCCTGGGGGATGGTGCGCGGAAAGCCGTCGAGCAGGAACCCCTTGGCCGCATCGGGCTGCTGCAGGCGCTCACGCATGATGCCCATGATGAGTTCGTCCGGGACCAGGTCGCCGGCATCCATGTAGGCCTTGGCCTTCTTGCCCAGCTCGGTACCGTCGCGCACCGCGGCACGCAGGATGTCACCGGTGGAAATCTGCACCGAACCGTCGATCTCGGTGAGCATCTTGGCCACGGTCCCCTTGCCGGCGCCGGGCGCACCCAGAAGTACGAGTCTCACGTGGATTACCTCCTTGAACAGACGTAAAAAATCCAACCCGGGCCGGCGCCCGGGTCGCGGGATGCGCGGTATTGTCCCCGAGCCGGGTGCGGGGATCAATCCCCGTGGCGGGAGCAGTGCCGGCCGCCGCCCCAGCGGCGGTGAGGGTGCAGGTGCGTCCTCGTCGCTTTCCATGCCCGGGTTGTCGATCGGGGTCTGGGAGGTCTGAAGTCGACGCAGTAGAATCCGCTCCGGGAATTCACAGGGAGGCCGATCCATGCAGGTGACCATCGTGCACGTTCACGTCAAGCCCGAACACGTCGAGGATTTCATCGCCGCCACCCGCGAGAACCACCTGGCCTCGGTGCAGGAGCCGGGCAACCTGCGTTTCGACGTACTGCAACTGGAAGAGGATCCCACCCGCTTCGTGCTCTACGAAGCCTACGCGGACGAGGCTGCCGCCGCGGCGCACAAGGAGACGGCCCACTACCGGCGCTGGCGCGAGGCCGTGGCCGAGTGGATGGCCGAACCGCGCCAGGGCATCCGCTACCGAGGCCTGTTCCCGGAGTCCGGCGCGTGATCCCCGCCTTCTCCATCGCGCGCCTGCCCCGCATCGCGTACGGGCGCGGGCGGATCGAGGAACTGCCCGCGTACTGCCGCCGTCACGGGCAGCGGCTGTTGTTGCTCACCGGCCGGGCCTCCTTCGTTGAATCCCCCGGCTGGCCCCGTCTGCAGGAAGGTTTCGCGCGCGAGGGCCTCGAATGGTCGCGTGAAGTGATCGCGGGCGAGCCTTCGCCGGACGAGGTGGATGCCATCGCGATGAAGTACCGGGACCGGAACATCGACGTGGTGGCGGCCATCGGCGGGGGCAGCGTGCTCGACGCCGGCAAGGCCGTGGCCGGCCTGCTGCGGGTCCCCCATTCGGTCATGGACTTCCTCGAGGGTGTGGGTCCCGAACTGCCCTATCCGGGACCGGCCACCCCGTTCATTGCCGTGCCCACGACTGCCGGGACGGGCAGCGAGGCCACCAAGAATGCCGTGCTCAGCCGGCAGGGCCCGGACGGCTTCAAGAAATCCTTCCGGGACGAACGGCTGGTACCGGAGGTGGCCCTGGTCGACCCCGCCCTGCTCGCCACCTGCCCACCCGAGCAGATCGCGGCCAACGGGATGGACGCCTTCACCCAGCTCCTGGAGTCCTTTGTCTCGCTGCGCGCCAATCCCCTCACCGATGCGCTCGTGCGCCAGGGCCTGGTCCACGTGCGCGAGGCCCTGCTGCGCTGGTACACCCTGGGTGCCGCGGCCGAAAACGAACAGGACCGCATGGCGCTGGCCTCGCTGTACTCGGGTATCGCGCTGGCCCAGACCGGGCTGGGCTCGGTGCACGGGCTGGCCTCGCCGCTGGGGGCCTTCTTCCCCATCCCCCACGGCGTGGTTTGCGGCCGGCTGGTGGCCGAGGCGACACGGGTCAACATCGAGGCCCTGCAGGCCCGTGAACCCCACCACCCGGCGCTCGGCCGTTATGCCGAGGCCGGCAGGATCCTGGCACGGGACGGGAATCTCGAGGACGCGGAGGCCAGGCGACGGCTGGTCGCCCTCCTGCACGACTGGACAGCCTCGATGCGGCTGCCACGCCTGTCGGACTACGGGGTGACGCGGGACGACTTTCCCCGCATCGTCGCCAACAGCCGCGGTTCCAGCATGCGCACCAACCCCATCGTGCTCACCGACGAGGAGATCACCGCCATCCTCGAGGCCTGCCTGTGATCGGAGAACCAAGGCGGGACGAGCCGCCCCGGCTTTTGGTGCGGGTCAGTGCCGTTCGACCCGGCGTTCGCGCATCATGCCTTGCTGGCGCTCGATGGTGGCGCGCACGGCCGGCCGGGCGAGGAAGTCGGCAAGGTTGATGCTGCTCAGGTAGCCGTGGATCTGGCGGGAGAGCTCCATCCAGAGCTCGTGCGTAAGGCAGGGGTCACCGTCATGGCAATTTTCCCGCCCCCCGCAGAGGGTGGCGTCGACCTGCTCGTCGACCGCATCGATGATCTCCGCCACCGTGATCTCGCCGGCGGGCCGTGAGAGGCGGTACCCGCCGCCCGGGCCGCGCGTGCCCACCACCAGGCCCTGGCGCCGCAGGCGCGCGAAGAGCTGTTCGAGGTAGGAGAGAGAAATGCCCTGGCAGCGGGAGATCTCGGCCAGCGTCACCGGACCGTCGCCTTCGCGCAGGGCAAGATCCATCATGGCCGTGACGGCATAGCGACCCTTGGTCGAAAGGCGCATGGCTGCTCCGGGATGCCCGAGTCGATTGGTAGGGTATTATCGCAGCCCTCTGCTCCCTTCACAACGGCAGAGCTTCTGGGGATTTTCCGCCCACTCAACCGGCGGCGTCGGGGAGCGGGTCGGCCTGCAGGCGGTCGATCAGGTCCTCCCAGCGCAAGGTGGAGGCCAGTTCGCGCCCGGGCGGGGCGAGGCGATGTCCCTGGCGCAGGCAGAAACCGAGCCATTTCTGCAAGAACCGGTTGACGCGCCATTTCTCCTCGAGGCCGGCACGGGTGGTACGCAGGTCGTAGAGGGCCTCCCGCCGGCTGCGCCACCGCCCCAGGCGCAAGACCTCGGCGAGCCGGGCGTCGTGGTACATGCGCACGAGCAGGTCCGGTGCCGCGAAGGTGCCCTCCTGGTCGCAAAACAGGTAGGTGAGGCGAAAGCTGGTGGTATAGGGTGTCCGTTCCTGCAGCTCGAAGTGCAGGCTCAGCGCCCCGGGCACCTCGGAGACGGCCCGCTCGGGCATGGCCTCGAGCAGGGGGAGCATGCGCCGCAGGCGGATGTAGTTGCTCTCGTACAGGGCCATGAGGTCACCCAACGTGGGTCGCCCCGAGCCCGCCCGCAGCCGTCTTTCCGTCGCTCTCGCCAGCATCATGGTCGCGTGATCATAGCAGCCCCCGCACCGGGGGCGAAGCCCGTCGCTCGGCGGTGCACTGTACCGGCCGCACCGTTCTGGCAGAATAGCGCCGGGCGCGGCCCTCGCAGGAGCGTATCGGCCGGGGCCCTTTTCCCTTCAGTGGCAATTCGAACGGAGTCGTCCATGCGCATCCGAACCCAGGCCACCCGTCCCTACGAGGATCAGCGACCCGGCACTTCCGGGCTGCGCAAGAAGGTACGGGTCTTCCAGCAGCCGCACTACCTGGAGAACTTCGTCCAATCGATCTTCGACTGCCTCGACGGCCTCGCCGGGGCCACCCTGGTCCTGGGTGGGGACGGCCGCTATTACAACGACCAGGCCCTGCAGACCATCCTGAAGATGGCCGCGGCCAACGGCGTCGGGCGCGTGCTGGTCGGCCGCAACGGCCTGCTCTCCACGCCGGCGGCCTCCTGCATCATCCGCAAGCACGGCGCCTTCGGGGGCATCCTGCTCACCGCCAGCCACAACCCGGCCGGTCCCGACGGCGACTTCGGGGTCAAGTACAACGTGGGCAACGGCGGCCCGGCGCCCGAGTCCCTCACCGAACGCATCTACGCGCGCAGCCGGGAACTGCGCGCCTACCGGATTCTCGAGGTCGAGGACGTGGCGCTGGACAGGCTCGGGTGCTTCCGCCTCGGCGCGATGACCGTGGAGGTCATCGACCCGGTCGCCGACTATGCCGAGCTGATGGAATCCCTGTTCGATTTCGACCGCATCCACGCGTTGCTCGCCGACGGATTCCGGATTCGATTCGACGCCATGCACGCCGTCACCGGGCCCTATGCGCGGGAATTGCTGGTTCACCGGCTGGGTGCACCGGAGGAGAGCGTGGTCCACGCCACCCCCCTGCCCGACTTCGGCGGCGGCCATCCCGATCCCAATCTCACCTACGCCCGTCCGCTGGTCGAGTCCCTGTGGCGCGAGGACGCCCCGGACTTCGGAGCCGCCTCCGATGGCGACGGGGACCGTAACATGATCCTGGGACGGGGATTCTTCGTCACCCCCAGCGACAGCCTGGCTCTCCTGGCCGCCCATGCCACCTGTGCCCCGGGGTACCGGGACGGGCTGGCGGGCATCGCACGCTCCATGCCCACCAGCCGGGCCGCCGACCGGGTGGCAGAGCGACTCGGCATCCCCTGCTACGAGACACCGACCGGCTGGAAGTATTTCGGCAACCTGCTCGACGCCGGGCGCATCACCCTCTGCGGCGAGGAATCCTTCGGCACCGGATCGAACCACATTCGCGAGAAGGACGGCCTCTGGGCCGTGCTCTTCTGGCTCAACCTGCTGGCCGTGGCCCGTCAGCCGGTCGCGGAAGTGGTCAAGGCCCACTGGCGGGCATACGGGCGCCACTACTACACCCGCCACGACTACGAGGGGCTCGATCCCGAGGCGGCACACCGGCTCATCGAAACGCTGCGCGCGCAGCTCGGCAAGCTTCCCGGGCGTTCCGGGCAGGGCCTGCGGGTCCTGCAGGCCGAGGACTTCCGCTACGAAGACCCGGTGGACCACAGCGTCAGTGAACACCAGGGCATTCGCATCCTGTTCGAGCCGGAGGCCCGACTCGTCTTTCGTCTCTCCGGAACGGGCACGGCCGGAGCCACCCTCCGGGTCTACGTGGAGCGCTTCGAACCCGATCCGGCCCAGCAGGACCAGGATACCCAGCAGGCCCTCGCCCCGCTCATCCGGCTCGCCGACGAGATCGCGGGCATCCAGCGCCTCACCGGTCGCGCGCGCCCCGACGTGATCACCTGAATCCCTGCAGGCCGTGACACCTTGACCCGCAACGCCGGTGCGACTAGCATTCGTACCAGTTGGTATGTTCAAGGAGAGCCATCATGGACCGCCCCACCCTCGCCGAACGCATCCAGGCCCGCCTCGCCGACTTCCTGCCGCAGATTCCCGCCCAGGACCTCGAGGTGATGCAGGAAACCACCCGCCGCCTCATGGCCCAGGGGCTGGCACAGCAGGCCGTCCAGCCCGGGGACCGGGCCCCCGATTTCACCCTGCCGACGCCCGACGGCCGCCACCTCTCGCTCACGGACCTGCGCCGTGCCGGCCCGGTGGTGCTCGATTTCTATCGCGGGGCCTGGTGCCCCTATTGCAACCTGGAGCTGCGCGCGCTCGACGAGATCCTTCCCGAGATCCGCGCGCGCGGCGCGGAACTGGTCGCGATCGCCCCCAACCTCCCTGGCAAGACCGCGGCGTTCCTCCAGGAAAACCCCTTCGGGTTCGATTTCCTGTGCGACGTCGACAACCGGGTCGCACGGCGTTACGGACTGGTGTTCACGCTGCCGGAGGCGTTGGTCGCGATCTACCGGCGCTTCGGCTTCGACCTGGAGGCCTTCGACGGCAACGACCGGCACGAACTCCCCATGCCGGCCACCTACGTCGTGGCACCCAACGGCATCGTCTTCGACGGGTTCGTGCACGAGAACTACCTGCGCCGCATGGAACCGGCCGCCATCCTCGAGGCGCTCGACCGGCTGGCCGATCGCCCGGACGTGGCCTGAACCTCCTACCGGGGCAGGCGGAAGAAACGCTCCCGGTAGTAGCGCAGCTCGGCGATCGACTCGCGGATGTCCTCCAGGGCCCGGTGGGTGTTCTGCTTGCGGAAACCCGAGAGGAGTTCCGGGGCCCAGCGCGCGGCCAGCTCCTTGATCGTGCTGACGTCCAGGTTGCGGTAGTGGAACCAGGCCTCCAGCCGCGGCATGCCGCGCGCCAGGAATCGCCGATCCTGGCAGATGCTGTTGCCGCACATGGGGGAGGTCCGCTCGGGCACGTGGCGGGCAAGGAACGCCAATGTCTCGGCCTCGGCGTCGGCCTCGCTGTAACGGCTGGACCGCACCCGGTCGATCAGGCCGGAGCGGCCGTGGTGTTCCCGGTTCCAGTCGTCCATCGCCGCCAGCACCGCCTCGGGCTGGTGGATGGCGATGACCGGCCCTTCCGCGACGATGTCCAGGTCGCGGGTGGTGACGATGGTGGCGATCTCCAGGATCCGGTCGGTGTCCGGGTCCAGCCCGGTCATCTCGAGGTCGATCCAGACCAGGTGGGTGGCATCCTGCGGCATGCGGCTTTCCCCGATCTCATGATTTCATCGGGGTTGCATTCTACCAGCCCGGCTGTACCTTTCCCGATGGTTCCGCGAGAATGTCTCCATGACCGAGAACGTCCAGCCCTTCACCCTGGCCTTCCTGGCCCTGCTCGTACTCTCCACCGGGCTGCGGCTCTGGCTCACCCTCCGGCAGCTGCGCCACGTGCAGGCCCACGCGGACGCGGTACCCGATCCCTTCCGCACGCGCATCCCGCTGGCGGCCCACCGCAAGGCGGCGGCCTACACCCAGGCCCGCGCCCGCCTGCAACTGGCCGAGACCCTCTGGGAGGCCCTGGTGCTCCTGGGGTGGACGCTCGGCGGCGGCATCGACCTGCTCGACGGCTTCTGGCGCGGTTTCGCCTGGGGCCCGGTGGCGACCGGGACGGCGGTCCTGCTCAGTGCCTTCGTCCTCTCGGCGCTTCTCGAACTGCCGTTCTCCGTCTACCACACCTTCGTCGTCGAGGCCCGCTTCGGCTTCAACCGCACCACGCCCGCCACCTTCGTCACGGACCTCCTCAAGCAGGGGGTGCTGCTGGTGGTCCTGGGCGGGCCGCTGGTCGCCCTGGTGCTCTGGCTCATGGACCGGGCCGGCGCACTCTGGTGGTTCGACGTCTGGGTGGTGTGGATGGGCTTCACCCTGCTCATGCTCTGGGCCTGGCCCACCCTCATCGCCCCGCTCTTCAACCGCTTCACCCCGCTCGAGGACGAGGCGCTGAAGTCGCGCATCGAGCGCCTGCTGGCGCGGACGGGCTTCCACAGCCGCGGGATCTTCGTGATGGACGGTTCCCGGCGCAGCGGCCATGGCAATGCCTACTTCACCGGCTTCGGACGCAGCAAGCGCATCGTCTTCTTCGACACCCTGCTCGAGACCCTCACGCCCGACGAGATCGAGGCGGTCCTGGCCCACGAGCTGGGCCATTTCCGGCGCCGGCACGTGCAGAAACAGCTGGCGGTCCTGGCGCTGCTGAGCTTCGCCGGGCTCCGGCTGCTGGGCTGGCTGATGACCCAACCCGACTTCTTCACGACCCTGGGCGTCCACCACCCCTCGACCTACGCCGGGCTGCTGCTCTTCCTGTTCGTCATGCCCTTGCTCGGCACCTTCCTGCAGCCGGTGCTCAACGCCTTCTCACGCCGCCACGAGTTCGAGGCCGACGATTTCGCCGCGCGCCAGACCCATCCGCGCCGGCTGATCGACGCCCTGGTCAAGCTCTACCGGGACAACGCCAGCACCCTGACGCCGGATCCCCTGTACTCGGCCTTTCACGATTCCCACCCCCCGGCACCGGTGCGGATCGCACACCTCGAGCAACAGGTCCACCCACTCCAGGAGGCAAGCCCATGATCCGCCGACTCGCACTCCCTGCATTCCTTCTGGCCGCCCTGCCGGGTTCGGCTGTGGCGGCGCAGGCCACGGATACCGGACGGCGACTGCACGACCAGTACTGTTTCCGATGCCACGACACCTCGGTCTACACCCGGAAGCACCGGCGCGTGCACGATCGCGCGGGACTGAAGAAACAGGTCCGTCGCTGCGAGCTGAGCCTGGGCCTGCGCTGGTTCGACGACGAGATCGACAGTGTGGTCGACTACCTCGACCGCCACTACTACCACTTCGGGAAGGGGAAATAGCCATGGAGACCCAGCCGTTGCATGCGCGCCACTGTCACCGGCCGCAGAAAGGCACCCCACCCCTCGCACCGGAGGAGGCCCGCCGCCTGCGCGAACAGTTGCACCCGGACTGGCGGATCGAGGGAGACACCCTGGTGCGCACCTGCCGCTTCGGCAACTACTACGAGACGATCGCCTTCGTGAACGCCCTGGCATGGATCGCCCACCGCGAGGATCATCACCCGGACCTCCAGGTGGGCTACAACCGGGTGGAGATCCGCTACACGACCCACGCCCTGGGCGGACTCTCCGAGAACGATTTCATCTGTGCCGCCCGCATCGACCGCCTGCTGGAGGCCGATGACTGAACCCCGCCTCGGCCGGGTGGTGCAGCACCACGGGCAGCACGCCGTGCTGGAACAGGATCCGGGCACCTTCGTGCGCTGCACCCGGCGCAGGAAGAGCGACCGGGTGGTGTGCGGCGACTGGGTCCGCTGGACCCCGACCGGCGCCGGGGAAGGCGTCATCGTCGAGCGCCTCCCCCGCCGCAACCTCCTCGAACGCCCCGACGCCCAGGGCCGCCCCCGCGCCGTGGCCGCCAACGTGGACCGGCTCTTCCTGGTGCTCGCACCCCGTCCCGAATGGCACCCGGGGCTGGTGGACCGCTACCTGGTCGCGGCCGAACACGCCGCCATGGCACCGGTCCTGGTGCTCAACAAGATCGACCTGCTCGATGCGGACGGGCGCGCGGCCCAGCTCGAACGGCTCGCCCCCTGGAAGGCCGCCGGCTACCCGGTCGTGGCGGTCAGCGCCCACCGGCCGGAGACCCTGGCGCCGCTGCAGGAGGCGGCCCGCGGTCACACCTCGATCCTGGTCGGCCAGTCCGGCGTGGGCAAGTCCTCCCTCGTCAACGCGCTCGTCCCCGACCTCGAGGTCCGCACCGGGGCCATCTCCGCGGCCAGTGGGCTGGGTCGACATACCACCACCGAGACCACGCTCTACCACCTGCCCGGGGGCGGAGACCTCATCGATTCGCCCGGCGTCCGCGACTTCCGGCCCTGGCACCTCGACGAGAAGGCCCTCGACCAGGCCTACCCGGAGTTCCGCCCCTGGCTCGGGCACTGCCGTTTCAACGACTGCCGCCACCTCGACGAGCCCGGCTGTGCCGTGCGGGCGGCCGCCGAGTCGGGGCGCATCGACCCGGGCCGCTACGCGCGGTACCGGCAACTCTACGAACAGCTCCGGGATATGCGTCGGCGCCAGCAGGGTTTCTGATCGCCGGACCAGGACCGGCCGGGAGGGTCCCCAGGGGTCAGACGTAGAGATCCACCGCCGGGGCACGGGTGGCCGCCCCGCTGCCGGCGGCATGCACGGCGCGGTAGGCGGCCTCCATGCGGCGTCCCTCCAGGGTCTCGCGGACCACGGGCCCCGCCCGCAGGCGCAAGGCCTCCCAGGTCGAGAAGAAACGCCCCTGCCCGTGGCGTTCCAGGACCTCGCCCTCGATGACGTGCTCCTGCACGGGGCTTCCCGGGGCCTTCGGCACGGACAGCACCTCGCCGGCATAGGCCTGCGCCCGGGGCTCGGCGATCGACCTGGGGGAATACGCGATCGGCATGCCCAGCCGCCCTACCTCCATGGCCGGATGCACCTCCCCCACGGCGGGCATGCAAATGCAATGGCTTGGTTGGGCATCGTTGCCTGAAATGGATCCCTATCGCACCGGCTTCCGATCCGCGAAGGCGTGGGAGAGGGTGCTCGAGTCGACGTACTCGAGTTCTCCGCCCACCGGTACACCGTGGGCGATGCGGGTGGCCCGGACGCCCGCCTCCTCGCACAGCTGCGCGATGAAATGGGCCGTGGCCTCTCCCTCCACGGTCGGATTGGTCGCCAGAATCACCTCCCGCACCTCCCCCCTGGCCAGGCGCTCCTGCAGGCGGTCGAGCCCGAGGGCCTCCGGGCCGATCCCGTCGAGCGGGGAGAGGTGCCCCATCAACACGAAGTATAGACCATCGTAGGTCCCTGTCTGCTCGACGGCCTCCACGTCGGCGGGAGATTCCACCACGCACAGCAGGCCGCGGTCGCGCTGGTCCCCGGCGCACAGCCGACAGCGCTCCTGCGCGGTGAAGTTGCGGCATTCGGTGCACTGGCGAAGCGAACGCATCGCCGCCTCCAGCGCACCCGCGAGCCGCAGGCCGGCGTCGCGATCCCGCTCCAGCAGGTGGTAGGCCATGCGCCGGGCGGTACGCGGTCCCACACCCGGCAGGACCTGGAATGCCTCGACGAGTTCTTCGAGCAGGGCGTCGGCGGTCATGGCCCCGGCCCGTCGTCTCCTGGCAGCATGGGAACGAAACCCGGGCTCAGAAGGGCAGGTTGAATCCGGGCGGCAGGTTGAGCCCGGCGGTGACCTTGGCCATGTGCTCCTGGGCCTGCTGCTCGGCCTTGCGCAGGGCGTCGTTGAAGGCCGCGGCGACCAGGTCCTCGAGCATTTCCTTGTCGTCTCCGATCAGGCTGTCGTCGATGTTCACCCGCCGTACCTCGTGACGCCCGGTCATGACCACCGAGACCATGCCGCCGCCGGCCTCGCCGGTCACCTCCAGGCTGGCGAGCGCCTCCTGGGCCTTCTGCAGGTTGGCCTGCATCTGCTGGGCCTGTTTCATCAGGTTGCCCAAACCACCTTTCATGCCTGCACCCTCCTCGTCGTCAATCCAGTGGCTGGATGCTGGATTCTTCGAGCTCTGCATCAAACATGGTTTTCATCATGTTGATATTCGGATCCTTTTCGATCGCTTCCCTGGCCTGTTGCCGGCGCCGGGCCGCGGCCTCGCGACGCTGTTTCGCCGGGGTGTCGACCACCTCGCCCACCTCGATGACCAGCTGCGTCCGTGTGCCCAGGCAGGCCTGGAGGGCCTGCTGCAAGCGGGACTCCAACAGGGGAGTGTGGAGCTGGGCATAGGCACCGTCGAGCCGCAGGCACACCCGTTCGGGGGCCAGGGCCTCCAGGGTGCAATGCTCGGCCAGCTGCCGCACCATGCCCCGCAGCCCCATCCGCTCGATGAGCGTCGCCCAGTCGGCTGGCGGCACCCCGGCCTCCCCCCCGGCCGCCGGGGAGCCCGGTGCCGCCTGCACGGTGGGACGGGCCGGCGCTTGCTCCCGGGGCGCAGTTGACGGCGCCTGGCCGACCCCATCCCTTGGGTTGGCTTCCCCCGGGGACAAGGGGCGGAAGGCCAGCATGCGCAGCAGGATCATCTCCAGGCCGCCGCGGGGGTCCGGTGCGAGCGGCAGGTCACGGCGCCCCATCAAGCCGATCTGGTACCAGAGCTGCACATCCTCGGGGGCCAGGCGCCCGGCCAGCGCCTCGATCCGGGCCCGGGCCTCCGGGTCCTCGACCAGGTCCACCTGCCCCACCGCCTGGAAGACGGCAATGCGCTGCAGCAGGGTAAGCAACTGGGCGAGCACGTCCCCGAAATCCACGGCCTGGGATGCGAGCGCCTCCACCACGTCCAGCAGCGTGGCGGCATCGTTGTCGGCCAGCGCCTCGAGCAGCGCATGGATCCGGCCGCGGTCCACCGTACCCAGCATGGCCCGCACCTCCTCCGCGCGCAGCCGCCCGTCCCCGAAGGCGATGGCCTGGTCGAGCAGGCTCAACGCGTCGCGCATACTGCCCTGGGCTGCCTCGGCGATGGCCTGCACGGCCTCGGGCTCGGCCGGCACCCCCTCCGCTTCCAGGATCCGCACCAGGTGATCGCGAATCTGTCCCTGCGGCAGGTGACGCAGGTTGAACTGCAGGCAGCGCGAGAGCACGGTCACGGGGAGTTTCTGGGGCTCGGTGGTGGCGAGCAGGAACTTCACGTGCGGGGGCGGTTCCTCCAGCGTCTTGAGCAATGCATTGAAGCTGGAGCGGGAGAACATGTGCACCTCGTCGATGAGGTAGACCTTGTAGCGCCCCCGGGTGGGTGCATATTGCACGTTCTCCAGCAGCTCGCGCGTGTCGTCCACACCGGTCCGGGAGGCGGCGTCCACCTCGATCAGGTCGACGAAGCGCCCGGCGTCGATCTCGGTGCAGGCACTGCACTCGCCGCAGGGTTCGGCCGTCACCCCCTGCTCGCAGTTGAGCGACTTGGCGAAGATGCGGGCGAGCGTCGTCTTGCCCACGCCCCGGGTGCCGGTGAAGAGGTAGGCGTGATGCAAGCGCCCCTGTTCCAGCGCATTGACCAGTGCACGCAGCACGTGCTCCTGGCCGACCATCTCGCGGAAGTTGCGGGGGCGCCACTTGCGGGCGAGGACCTGGTAGCTCATCGAAGGCTGGATACGACCTCGGGCCGGGAAACGGGAGGCGGACCATGCCAGCCGCACCCCGGCGCACGAGTCCACCGCTGCCGCTGCTCCCTTCCGGGCCTGACGGGGTTCACGGCTTGTCGTCGCGGGGGGACCGACACGGCCCACCGGGAAGGATTATACGCGACTCGGGCGGGCTTGGCAGATCGCCCTGCGGGCGCGGTGCCTTGCGTGGGCGGCGGGCCGGGCGAATAATCCCCGTCGGTTCCCCGGATTGGGATTGCGGGTCTCCCATGCACGGCAACGCCGAACACCTCCTGGCACGTCTGGAACACCACTGGCGGGGGCATTTTTCCGCCCAGGAGATCCACCGCAGGCTGCACGCAGGGCTCGCTGAGCTCCGTGACCTCCTGCACAAGAACACCGAGGACGCCCGCCTCGTCAGCCACACCCTGCTGCGCCTCGCCGCCCGGGAGGAGATCCCACCGGAAGAGATGGCCGCGGCCGACCGGGCCCTTCACGCCCTGGCGGGAACCTTCGGCCTCGCCCTGCTCGCCCT
>RFHK01000027.1 GCA_003695825.1 Gammaproteobacteria bacterium
AACCGGCCAGACGATCTGCATCTACAGCTTCGACAGCCTCTTCCACAAGGCCGGTATCAGCTCTACCTGGACCACCGATCCCGCTGACTATCTCGCCGGCCTGAACGACGGCGACGGGGACTATGCCATTGGGATCGCGTTCGACATCGGGGACCTCGGCGACGGCGAGTTCGTGGACCTGAGCTACGGGTATGCCCTCGGGGGCTCGTTGTCGAACGCCAGCGGGAGTGTCCCGGAGCCGTCCACGCTCCTGCTGCTCGGCCTGGGCGCCCTCGGCCTGGGTGCCACCCGCCGTCTCCGGGCCCCGGCCTGAGCGACGGATCCGGGATTCGATCCAGCGCAGTGTCAATTGTTTTTACGACGCCCGCGCCCCGCGGGCGTTTTTCATTCCCCCGGAACCTCGCGCCCCTTACCTGCCTGCCAGGGCGCGGTCCGGGCGGTAGGGGCCCGGATCCAGGATGGGCTCGCGCTCCAAGACCAGGTCGGCCAGCAACCGGGCGCTGGCCGGGCCCATGACCACCCCGTTGCGGAACTGGCCGGCATTGAGGTAGAGGTTGCGCCAGCCGGGAACCGGGCCGATCGCGGGTACACCCCGCGGTGATCCCGGCCGCAGTCCCGCCCAGTGTCGCAGCACGGGAAGCCCCGCCAGCATCGGCAACACCCGCCGGGCGGCGGCCAGGAGCGCCTCCCGGGCCTCCCGGGTCGTGGACTTGTCGAACCCCACCTCTTCCATGGTACTGCCCAGCACCAGGTGCCCGTCGCGGCGGGGGATGAGGTAGCGCCCCCCGAACAGCAGCAGGGTGCGCACCTCGCCCGGTGCGACGCGCAGCAGGAGCATCTGGCCGCGGACCGGGCGGATGGGCGCCCGCCAACCCAGTGCGGCCAGCAGGGTGCCGCTCCAGGCCCCCCCGGCCACCACCAGGTGGCGGGGGATCCAACGTGCGGCGTCGGTCTCGGCAGCGGCCTGCCCGGGTGCGGCCTCTACCAGGCGCCGCACCGGGGTATCGGGGACGATCCGCACGCCCAGGCGTTGCGCCGCCCCGACCAGGGCCCGGCCGAAGCGGGGATTGCGTACCTGGGCCACCCAGGGCAGCCAGAGGGCCTCGTCCTCGGCCTCCGCCTCGACCGCCAGCCCGGGCTGCAACCGCTGCAACGCCGCCGGGTCCGGCCAGCGGTGCCAGCGCCCGTCTTCCTCGAGCCAGCGCCGGGCCGCCTCGCGTTCGCTTCCCGCGTCGAGGATCAACAGGCCGCACTGGCGATACTCGGGGTCCACGCCGGAGAGGCTGTGCAGCCACTGGGCCAGGGCCGCGTAGTGGCGCTGGCTCCACCGGGCGAGGGCCCGCACGGGTGCCGGGTAGCGCCAGGGATAGAGGGGGGAGAGGATTCCGCCGCCGGCCCAGGAAGACTCGGCCACCGGCCGGCCCCGCTCGAGCACCGTCACCTCGCGGCCGGCACGGCGCAACTCGATGGCGGTCAGCAGGCCGATCAGCCCGCCGCCCACCACCAGGCAGTCCACCGACCGCCGCTGCATCAGGGATGCACCCAGCAGCTCGGTCCCGCCGCGCCCGCGCCGTGCACGGGGCCCCGGGGCCCGAGCACGTAGCGCCGGCAGGGCGTCCCCGCCGGCAGGGGCAGTTCGACCAGGGCCCGGTAGTCGTCCGGCGCGAGCAGGCGCAGGTGGAGACGGGCACCCCGTGGCAGTGCCGGCGGGTGGAGCGCCGCCACCGGCACGTACCGTCCTTCCCGGCGGTGGGCACGCAGCTCCTGCAGCTGCACGTCGAGCAGGGCCTCGATGGCCTGCAGGCGCCACTGGCGCGCCCGCCAGTGCAGGTAGCCGGGCCAGGCGATCCCGGCCAGCAGGGCCAGGATGGCGAGCACGGTGAGCAATTCCACGAGGGTCGTCCCCCTGGGCGATGACATCGCGGCCTCCTGCCGTCTTCCACTGGCCTCCCTGCCGGCGCTGGCATTATACCCCGACCGCCGTCCCCGTCCCGCGCCCTCCGCGCTGGTATAATGGCGCCCCGGCAAGGAAGCCTGCAGCACACGAAGATGGAACCACGACGCCTCCTGCACGGGGCGGGCTTCACCCTGCCCGAACTGCTCGTCGCCCTCGCCGTGCTGGCCGTGCTCGCCACCCAGGCGGTACCCACGCTCGGCACCCTCCTGGCCCGGCACCGGCTCGCGCTGGCCGCGGAAGACGTCCGCCGCCACCTGGAAGAAGCCCGCCGGGAGGCCCGGCTCCGGGGCGCCGCGCTGCTCGTGCGCGTGCGCCCGGGACGCGACTGGCGCCTCGGCTGCCCCTGCCCCCCGCGGGACAGCTGCCCCCCCTGCCTGGATGCCCGGCGACACCCGGGGGTGCGGTTGGCGTCCGTACGGCCCGCCACCGGCAGCCTGCGTTTCGACGGGGTGCGGGGACTGGCCTCGCCGGCCACCCTGGTCCTGGCCGCGGGGGAGACACACTGCATCCTGCGCCTGGCCCTCTCCGGCCGGGTACGCCGGTGCGGTGGGGGCGCACACCCATGCTGAGGCACTGCTCCAGGGGATTCAGCCTGGTCGAGCTGATGGTGGCCAGCGCGCTGTCCCTCGCCCTGCTGGCCACGGCGCTCCATTTCCACCGCCTCGTCGCCGGGGTCCTGCAGGAGATCGAGGCCGAACACCGCCTCGCTACGGCGCTCGACCGCAGCCTGGGACTCATCCTCGCCGAGGCCCGCCGGGCCGGCTTCCGTGCGGGCGGCGGCCCGCCCCTGCACTCTCCGCCCGGTGCCGTGCTCACCCTGGGCGCCGCCCCGGGGGAACCGGCGGCGAGCTGCCTGCTCTATGCCTACGACCGCAACGGCGACGGCCTGCTCGGCGTGGGACGCCGCGGCCGGGCCGGGAAGGGCCGCACCCGGGTGAACATGGAACAGTTCGGCGTGCGTCTCTACCGGCAGCACCTGCAGATCCGCCTCGGGGGTGCACGGCATGCCTGCCGGGGCGGCCACTGGGAAGGACTCACGCCCCCCGAGATCCGGGTCCGCCGCCTGCGCTTCGCCCGCACGACCGGGCCGGCGGGCGAGCCGCGCCTGCAGGTCGAGCTCGAGGCAGTGGACGCCGCCGGCCGGAGCGCACGACGCCGGGGATCGACATGGCTCCCCAACGCATGAAAGCGCGCGGACTCGCCACCCTGGCCATGGTAGGCCTGCTCACCCTGCTCGCGCTGGGCGCGACTCTGCTGGCCCTGCGCACCGTGACGAACGACGCGATCGTGGCGGCCGAAACGGCCCGGGCGCTCGAGCGGGAAGTCCTCTTCGAGGATGCCCTGCTCCACCTGCTCCAGGCCCTCCCTCCACCCCCGGCCCCCCTGGACCCGCGGCGGCCGACGGCCTGCCGGCTCACCCGTCCCTGGCCGGCCCGGCGGCCCCGGGTACTGTTCCGCCTGGATCGCTGCCGCGGCGGCCCACGCCGGGTCCAGGTCCGGCTCGAGGCCCTCGCCGCCGCCCGGGCGCGCCCGGTCGTGGCCCTGCTCGTCTGGCGAGGAGAACGCTGGCAGATTCGTCCCGGAAGCTGGCATGACTTCGCGCCCTGACACCGCCCGCCACCCGACCGGCAGATTCCAGCCGGCCCCCGGGACCGGTGAGACGCACCCCGCCGGTCTTGGCCGCAAATGCCGCGGTGTCTCCTTCGGGCTCGCCCTGGTGGAAGTGCTCCTCGCGCTGGTCCTGATCGCCACCGGTGCCGCGGCGCTGTTGCGCCTGCAACTGCAAGCGACCCGCATCCAGCAGGAACAGGCCCGTCACCGGGAAGCGACCTGGATCGTGCAGGCATGCCTGAGCCGCCTGCTGCAAGCGCGCGCCGCCCGGCGCGCGGCGCCGACCACCTGCCCCTCGCCCCCGGGGTGGCGGGTGGAGATGGGCTGCCGGGCAGGACGCTGCACCGTCTCCGCCCGGCCGATCACGGCCCCCGGGAGTGACCGCGTACGCCTTCACGTTCCCGATCCCCTCGCCTCAAGCTGAGCCCCCCGCGGCCGAAACCCTGCCAGGGGCATCCCTTCCCCGCTCCCCTGCCGCTGGTGCCGTTCGTCGGCTGCCACCGACCATTCGTCGGACGGCGGGGGACAAGGGAATCACGAGAGGGCTATACCGGAGACATGGCAAAGCAACGCGGATTCACCCTGGTCGAACTGCTGGTGACGGTGAGCATCGCGGCGATCCTGCTCGCCACCGGGCTGCCGGCGATGCAGGACTTCATCAAGGACAGCCGCATCACCACCGCCGCCAACGCCCTGGTCACGGCCACCCAGCTGGCGCGCACGGCGGCCGTGCAGTACGCCGCCAACGCGACCCTGTGCATCAGCAGCAACCACAGGACTTGCAGCGGCACCCGCTGGACGGAGGGTTGGATGGTCTGGGTGGACAAGAACCGCAACGGCGCCCTCGACCGCGGCGAGGCACTGCAGTACTTCGACGCGCCCGGGGGGACGCTCGGCATCACCGCGACCACCTCGCGCATCCGCTACGACTACCGGGGCTTCGTGACGCGCGGGGTCGGAACGTTCGTGCTGTGCGACGATCGCACGGGCGAGACGGGACGACGCATTCACGTCCGGGCCACCGGGCGCACCGAGATCGAGAGGAACTACACATGCTCGTGAACCGACCGCCCGGCAGGATGCCCGGTTTCACCATGATGGAACTCCTGGTCGCCATCCTGGTGCTCTCGGTCGGGCTGCTCGGCCTGGCCAGCCTGCAGACCACCGGGCTGCGCCACAACAACAGCGCCTGGCAGCGGACGCTGGCCACGGAACTGGCCGAGGACATGGCCGACCGCATCCGGGCCAACCCGCAGGCCGCGGGACAGGGCTACTACGATCACGTCGTCCCCGGCAAGCACGTGGATTGCCTGACCCTGGCCACCGGCTGCAGTTCGCCCAAGGCGGTGGCGGACGCGGATGCGGCCCAGTGGTACGCCGCGCTCGCCGCGCGCCTCCCGGGCGGCACGGGCACGGTCACGGGCAGCGCCATCGCCGGCGGCAAGGCACGCCGCTACATGGTCCGCGTCATGTGGGACGACGAGCGGCGCGGGGTGACCGGCCGCGGCTGCAGCGGTGACCCCACCAGGGACCTCACCTGTTTCACCATCCAGTTCATCCGTTGAGGAGCACGCGCGGCCATGCGAACGATGCGGCACCACCGAGGATCCCCGGCGACGAGGCAGCACGGCCTGTCGCTGGTCGAGCTGATGATCGCCATGACCCTGAGCCTGGTGCTCCTCGCCGGCGTGATCCAGGTCATGTCGAGCTCGAAGCAGAGCTACGTGCTGGAAGACGGGATGTCGCGCATGCAGGAAAACGCCCGCTACGCCCTGGACCGCATCGCCCGCGACCTGAGCACGGCGGGTTTCATGGGCTGCGTGGAGTCGGATTACGTGGACGACAAGGGAACCGCCAAGCGCTTCAACCTGGTCAACGTCCTCGCCAAGCAGGCGACCGGCAGCCGGTGGGACTTCTTCGATGCCGTCTCCGGCGGTGACAACGCCACCCGGTACGACAGCCACGCCGTCGCGGGGACGGACTACCTGACCATCCGGCGTTCCCTGGGCAACGGCGGGGTGCGTGTGGTTCGCCGCATGGCCGGCCCGACCGACGACATCTACCTCGACGGCACCGATCCCCGGGCGGCCGATTTCAAGCAGTACGACGTGGTGGCGGTGGGGAACTGCAGCGGCATGAGCGTGTTCATGATCACCAACACACCGGCCTACGACGGCAGCACCGACGTCCGCCTGGCCCACGCCACGGGCGTGACCGCGCCCCCGTCGCATCCCTACAACCCGGGCCAGTCCAATGCCTCGCTGGACCTGCAGGCCGTCTACGGGGGCGACAGCGGCTCCCAGGCACGGGTCTACACGGTCTTCTCCAACACCTACTTCGTAGCGCCCACGCTGGAGCCCGGGGGAAGCGGCTACGCGCTCTTCGTCAACGACTACACGAGGAAGAACGAGCTGGTCCAGGACGTCGTCAATTTCCAGGTGGCCTACGGCATCGACAGCGACGGCAAGCAGGGCGTCGACCGCTACGTCACCGCCACGGACATCGAGGGTACCTCGACCCTCTCCTGGAACCAGGTGCAGGCCGTGCAGTTCACGCTGACGCTCGCCGTGCCCGGGACCCGCGACGTGCAGAACCGCACCTTCTCCCGCACCGTGCGCATTCGCAACCGAGGAGAGCGCCCGTCATGAGCCCGCAGACCCGACAGTCCGGCGCCATTCTCTTCGTCAGTCTCATCCTGCTGCTGGTCCTGACGCTGATCGGTGTGACCGCCATGAAGACCACCACGCTGCAGGAGAAGATGGCCTCCAGCCACCGCCAGCGTGCCATCGCCATGCAGGCGGCCGAGGCCGCCGTGCGCCAGGCCGAGGTCTGGCTGGTCAACAACGTCACCAAGATCTCCGACCTGGCCCGGTTCGACGGTTCCGACGAACTCTACGCGGCCGTGACCTCCGCCGGTTGCGCACCGGCACATGCCGGACTCACCTGGGACTACCGCAACCCGGCGAAATGGTCGAGCGCCAACAGCGACCGCGTGCCGGTGGCGGTGGCGGGGATCCGGAGCGTCTACCAGCCGCGTTACGTCATCGAGTACATCGGGCGAGGCGGGCGCAATGCCACGCCGCTCAACCCGACCGACAAGACCACGGTCTGCGGCACGGACGCCACGGCGCCGTACATGTTCCGCATCACGGCCCTGGGTCTGGGGCAGAACGGCGAGACGCCGTACCTGCTGCAGAGCCATTTCTACATCCCGGGCCCGTTGAAGTGAACCGGAACGCGAGGTGACCGCCATGATTCGAAACCGCTGGTTCACGATACTCCTGGCCCTGGCACTCACCCTGGGTGCCGGCTCACCGGCCCTGTACGCGGCTCCCGGCAAGATCGCCCAGTCGCCGCTCTTCCTGTCGGCGCACGTGCAGCCCAACATCTTCTTCATGATCGACGACTCCGGCAGCATGGACTGGGAGATCCTCAAGAGCAACGAGGCCACCCAGCTCTACCCGGAGCAGTGGTCCTGGTGGTGGGGCTGGTGGTTCGTCCAGTACCCGAATTTCGGTTACCTCAATTTCACGCCCACCGGAGAGGACGAGCAGCTCGAGCTCTGCAACGGGTACAACGTGATGGCCTACAACCCCAAGGCCGTCTACACCCCCTGGAAGGGCAAGGACAGCGCCGGCAAGACCTTCCAGAACCAGTCACTCTCCAGCGCCCGGTACAACCCCTACTATCCCTGGCCGACGGTCTCCCTGAAGGATCACTTCTACCTCGTCTGGAACGACGCCGACCACGACGGCAAGCTCGACAAGGGCGAATGCCCGACCCGCAGCGGCGGCATCACCAGCGTCAGCCAGTGCCGCGCCATGGGCAGTGCCAAGTGTGTCGTGGTACGGGATCTGCCCGCCGCCCAGCAGATCAACTACGCCAACTGGTACACCTACTACCGGAAGCGCGAGTTCGTCGCCAAGCGGGCACTGTCGGAGCTGATCACCAACTCCACCGCGCGCATGGGCTTCTCGCTCATCAACCACATCAAGACGGGCACCAGTACCCCGGTCAGGGACATCGACGACATCTCCAAGCCGGTGGATCCCGTGGCCCGGAGCAACAAGGAGAAGCTGCTGCAAAACCTCTTCAAGTATTCCTCGGGCGGCTGGACCCCCCTGCGCAAGGGCCTGAAGTTCGCGGGCGACTACTACGAGAACAAGTACGGCGCGCCCTGGCAGAGCCCCATCCTGCCGGCCTCGCAGGGCGGGGAGTGCCAGCAGAACTTCACCATCCTGATGTCGGATGGCTTCTGGAACGGCGGCTCGCCGGGCGTCGGCAACACCGACAAGGACGGCCCCGGTCCCTGGGACGGCTATTCCTATGCCGACGCCTGGAGCGACACCCTGGCCGACGTCGCCATGCATTACTTCGAGCGTGACCTGGCCCCCTCGCTGGCCGACAAGGTCCCCATGACCAAGGTCGACGTCCCTCTGCCCTCGAGCCCCTCGCTGACGACCATGCACCAGCACATGGTCACCTTCACCGTGGCCTTCGGGGTGAACGGCACGCTCAATTCCGGTCCGCCCAGCCGCACGGCCCCCTCCTTCTCCTGGCCCAAGCCGGTCGCGGACGATTTCACGGCCGTCGACGACATGCGCCACGCGGCCTGGAACGGGCGCGGCAAGTTTCTCAGTGCGCGCGACCCCCAGCAGCTCATCGGGGCCCTCAACGACACCATCGCCGAGATCGAATCGCGCACCGCGACCGCCTCGGCCGTCACCTTCAACTCCACCAGCCTGCAGGCCGGCACCCTGGTGTTCCAGGCCCTGTTCAACTCGGCCAAGTGGAGCGGTGAACTGGTCGCCAGGAACGTCAACCCCGACGGCACCATCGGTGCCGAGGCCTGGCGCGTGACCACCGCGGGATCGGCCACCGGCCTCGACGACCCTGGTTTCAGCTGGAGCACCCGGCACGTCTACACCTGGAACGGCACCGCCGGTGCGCCCTTCGCCTGGACCAGCCTCACGACCGATCAGCAGAACGACCTGCGCACCAACCCGGACGGCTCCACGGGCAGCGTCGACGCCGGCAAGGCGCGCCTGCGCTACCTTCTCGGCGACCGCAGCTGCGAGGTCTCCTCCAAGTCCACCTGCAGCGTGGGCACCTTCACCGCCAAGCAGTTCCGGGACCGTGCCAGCCGCCTCGGCGACATCGTCCACTCCAGCCCCTACTTCGTCGGCGTACCCTCGGCGCCCTACCCGGACGACATCGAGCCGGGGCATCCCTATTCCACCTTCATCCAGGCCCACAAGGGCCGCAAGAAGGTGGTCTACGTGGGCAGCAACGACGGCATGCTGCATGCCTTCGACGTCGGCAACCAGGGCACCGAGCTCTTCGCCTACGTGCCCAGGCTGCTCTCCAGCACCGCCTCTGGCGCCGGGCTGCACTACCTGACCGATCCCAACTACGGGCACCGCTACTACGTCGATCTCTCGCCGCAGGTGGGGGACGCCTTCTTCGGCGGCCAGTGGCATACCGTGCTCCTGGGCGGCCTGCGCGGCGGCGGCAAGGGCCTCTTCGCGCTGGATATCACGGACCCGTCCACCTTCAACGAGACCAAGGTCCTGTGGGAGTTCACCCACAAGGATCTCGGCTACAGCTTCAGCGAGGCCTTCGTCGCCCGGCTCAACAACGGCAAGTGGGCCGCCATCTTCGGCAACGGCTACAACAACGACCCGAATGGGGACGGCCATGCCAAGCTGTTCATCGTCTACCTCGACGGCAGCAACCTCACCAACCCGGTGATCATCGATACCCACTCGGGCAGCATCGCCAACTTCAGCTGCAACGATCCGGCCAGCGACTGCAACGGGCTCTCCAGCCCGGCCCTCGCCGACATCAACGGAGACGGTACCGTGGACCGGGCCTATGCCGGAGACCTGCACGGGAACCTGTGGGTGTTCGACCTCAGCGGCAAGACGGCCTCGTCCTGGAAACTGGCCTACACCAAGCCCCTGTTCCACGCCTGCAGCAGCCTGCCCTGCTCGAAGTCCAACCGGCAGCCGATCACCTCGCGCCCGGCGCTCGCCCGGCACATCACGGAAAGGTCCAGCCTGACCAGTCCCAACATCATGGTCTTCTTCGGCACCGGCCAGTACCTGACCGCTGCCGACAACACGAGCAACACCCAGCAGACCTTCTACGGCGTCTGGGACGGCAACACGCCCGACCTCGACCGCGGCAGCCTCGTGGCCCAGACCCTCACCCAGGTGAGCACCGCGAGCGGTACCTTCCGCTTCGTCACGGACCATCCCGTGGACTACTCCACCGCCAAGGGCTGGTACATCGACCTGGTGTCGCGCGAGCGGGTGGTCGTGGACGCCCATGCGATCGGTGACCTGGTGTTCTTCAACACCATGATCCCGAGTGGTGGCTCCTGCTCCTTCGGGGGCACCAGCTGGCTGATGTCCGTGGACCAGTTCAACGGCGGCGTGCCCTCGTTCGTGCCCTTCGACACCAACGGCGACGGCGTCATCGACACCAGCGACCTCGTCGGCGGCAAGACCGCCGTGGGCACGCGGGTCGACTCCATCGCCTCGGATTCCACCTTCATCGGCGCGAAACGTTTCACGGCCACCACGTCCGGGGAGATCCGCTCCGGCACCGTTCAAGCCAACCCGATCCAGAAACCCTACCGGACTTCCTGGACGACCCTGGACATCGAATAAGAGGACGACGAGATGAAGACGAACGGCATGAACTGGACCCGGCGCCGGCTGCTCGGCCTCTGCCCCCTGCTCCTGGCGCTGGCATTCCCGCTCCCGGCCGGGGCCCGCCCCCCCGGCCGGCGTTTCATCCCCAACCGCGTGGATCACGTCGATGCCGAGCACGGGCGCATCGTCATCAGCGACATACCGTTCCGCGTCGACGCGAACACGGAGATCCTCTCCCCTCAGGGCAAGCCCCTGCCGCTCGGTGCCCTGCGTCCCGGCATGCACGTGCGCATCCGGGTCACTCCCGGCAGCGGGCCGGTATGGCGGCTCGAGACGATCGAGGTGATGCCATGAGACGCCTGACAGACCCCAGCCGCGGCTTCACGCTCATCGAGCTCATGATCGCGCTGGCGATCGTCGGCATCCTCGCCGCGATCGCCTATCCCTCCTACCAGAACTACGTGCTGCGAAGCTACCGCGCCGAGGCCAAGCGGGCCCTGCTCGAGGACGCCCAGTTCCTCGAGCGCATCTTCACCCAGACCGGCTCCTACAAGACCAAGCCGGACGGGACGGCGCTGGCACGCACCGACCTCCCCGTCAAGCGCATCCCCGCCTCGGGGCGGATCCGGTACCTGATCATCCTGCCGGCGACCCGGTTGACCGACACGACCTTCGTACTGCGCGCCGTCCCCAAGAACGCGCAGCTCAAGGACAGCGAATGCCTGGCGCTCAGCATCGACCAGGCGGGCAAGAAGGGATCCTCGGGCAGTTCGACCTTCAGCCACTGCTGGGGCAGCTAAGGCCGCAGGAGATACGTCGAGGCTCAGTCGGGACGCAACCCGGGCGGCAGGGAGAAGGTCACGGATTCCTCGCGCACCGGCGGCGTGGGTTCGAGCACCCCGCCCAGCTCGCGCAGGCGGTCCACCACGCCCTGGACCAGCACCTCGGGCGCCGAGGCCCCGGCCGTGATCCCCACGCACTCGGCGCCGGCCAGCCAGCCGGGATCGACCTGCCCGGCATCGTCGATGAGCCGGGCCGCCACGCCCTGCTGCTCGGCCAGCTCGCGCAACCGGTTGGAATTGGAACTGTTGCGCGACCCCACCACCAGGATGCGGTCGCAGTGGCGGGCCAGATCCCGCACGGCGTCCTGCCGGTTCTGGGTGGCGTAGCAGATGTCGTCCTTGCGCGGTCCCTGAATGGCCGGAAACCGGCGGCGCAGCGCCTCGACGATGCGGCGGGTGTCGTCCACCGACAGGGTGGTCTGGGTCACGTAGGCCAGCCGCTTGGGGTCGCGCACCTGCAGGCATTCCACGTCCGCCTCCGATTCCACCAGGTGGATCCTCCCGCCGCCGCGCGCATCGTATTGCCCCATGGTGCCCTCCACCTCGGGATGGCCGGCATGGCCGATCAGGATGCAGTCGATGCCCTCGCGGGCACAACGCTGCACCTCCCGATGCACCTTGGTCACCAGCGGGCAGGTGGCATCGTAGACCCGCAGGCGGCGCCGGCGCGCCTCTTCCCGCACCGCCCGGGAGACGCCGTGGGCGCTGAAGATCACCGTGGCACCCTCCGGGACCTCGTGGAGTTCCTCCACGAAGACCGCACCCCGCGCGCGCAGGCCTTCGACCACGTGGCGGTTGTGCACCACCTCGTGCCGAACGTAGATGGGGGCGCCGTGCAGTTCCAGGGCGCGTTCCACGATGCCGATGGCCCGGTCCACCCCCGCGCAGAAACCGCGCGGCGCCGCGAGACGGATCTTCATGCGGTCTCGTCCTCCGGTACGCTCACCGAGAGCACCTGGACATGATAGATGATCGGCTTACCGGCCAGGGGATGATTGAGGTCGACGGTCACGCTCTCCTCGCCCACCGCCAGCAGCAGGCCAGGGACGTCCTTCACCTCGCCCAGGTCGAAGGTCATCACCAGCCCGGGCTTCGGCTCGACCCCCTCCGGGAAGGCCGCCCGCGGGACCTCCACCACGAGCGCCGGATCCCGGGTGCCATAGGCCTGCTCCGGGGCCAGGGTCAGCGTCTGCTCGTCGCCGGGACGCAGGCCCAGCAATCCCAGTTCCAGGCCCCGTACGAGGGTGCCGTCCCCGAGGGTGAACTCCAGGGGTTGACCGGTGGCGAAGGTGTCCTCGACGACGGTGCCGTCGTGGAGCTCGAGCCGCAGGTGCATGCGCACCCGGCTACCCATCACGATGTCAGGTCCCATGGCCCCTCCGCAATTGCCAGCAGCTTTGGCCGGATCGACTGCGCGGGCGGGAGCGTGGGCCGAAGCAGGAAACGGGCGGCACCCACCGTACGCTTGCAAAAACCGCTCGAAACCACCTCAAGCCTCGGTTACCTCGAAGACCCATGACCCTGCCCGCTTCCGCCATGGAGTACCATGCGGGCCAGCAGGAGCACGGCCCCGGCCGTGATGGCCGCATCCGCCAGGTTGAAGGCCGGCCAGTGCCAGCTCCCCAGGTGCCAGTCGATGAAATCCACCACCCGGCCCAGGCGCACCCGGTCGACCAGGTTGCCGAGCGCCCCGCCGATGACCAGGGCGAGCGCCGCGGCTTCCACGGGGCGCCGTGGAGGCAACCGCAGCAACCAGACCAGGAGCGCGGGCACGACCACCACCGTCACGGCGATGAAGAAGGCCCGCTGCCAGCCACCCGCCTCGCTCAGGAAGCTGAAGGCCGCCCCCTCGTTGTAGGCCAGCACCAGGTTGAACCAGTCGGCCACCCGCAGTACCCGCCCGGTGAGCGCCCGTTGCGCCCAGTGCTTGCCGAGCTGGTCCAACCCCAGTACCAGCAACGACAGACCGAGCCAGGGCAGGTTGCGCATCAGGCGAACCGGCGCGTCTCACCCGGCCCCTCGACGTTGCTCACGCAACGGCCGCAGAGTTCCGGGTGCCCGGGATGCCGCCCCACGTCCGGCCGCCGGTGCCAGCAGCGCACGCACTTGGGGTGATCCGAGGGGGCGACCGAGACCCACAGCTCGTCGTGGTCGCTGATCTCGAAATGGATCGCGTCCTCGGGGGGCACCTCCACCCGGTGCAGGCGCGCCTCCGAGGTGAGCAGCACGAAGCGCAGCTCCTCCCCGAGCCCGGAGAGCAGGTCGAAGAGCTCGCGGCCGCAATGGAGGTCCACCTCCGCCTCCAGCGAGGAGCCGATGCCACCCGCCACGCGCAGCCGTTCCAGCTCCTTGGCCACGGCGTCACGCACCTCGCGCACCTTGCGCCAGAACCGCATGCCGAAGGGCACCGATTCCGGGTCCTCCTCCCCCCAGGGCGCCGGCACCGCGTACCAGTGCTCGAGGAACACGGAATCCCCCCGGGCGCCGGGGATGTGCTGCCAGATCTCGTCGGCGGTGAAGCTCAGGATGGGCGCGATCCAGCGCGTGAGCGCCTCGACGATGTGCCACATGGCCGTCTGGCAGGAACGCCGCGGCAACCCCTCGGCCGGCGTCGTGTACTGCCGGTCCTTGATGACGTCGAGGTAGAAACTGCCCAGGTCCACGGTGCAGAAGTTGTGCACCTTCTGGTAGATGTGGTGAAACTCGTAGTGCGCGTAGGCGCTCTCGATCTCGGCCTGCAGGCGGCGCGTGCGTTCGAGGGCCCAGCGGTCGAGCGCGATGAGCCGGTCCACGGGCACGGCATGGCGGGCGGGATCGAACCCCGCGAGGTTGGCGAGCAGGAAGCGCGCCGTGTTGCGGATACGCCGGTAGGCATCGGCCATGCGCTTCAGGATCTCGTCCGAGACGCTCATCTCGCTGCGGTAGTCGGTGGCCGCCACCCACAGGCGCAGGATGTCCGCGCCGAGCGTATCCACCACCTGCTGCGGTGCCACCACGTTGCCCTTGGACTTGGACATCTTCTCGCCTCGGGCGTCCACCGTGAAACCGTGGGTGAGCACGGTCCGGTACGGCGCCTCCCCCGTCATGGCGACCGAGGTGAGCAGCGAGGACTGGAACCAGCCGCGGTACTGGTCCGAACCTTCCAGGTAGAGCTCGGCCGGGCGGTGCAGCTCGGGGCGGTGGTTGAGCACGCAATAATGGGTCACGCCCGAGTCGAACCAGACGTCCAGGATGTCCGTGACCTTCTCGTAGGCGGCGGCCTCCTCGCCGAGCAGGTCGGCGGGGTCGAGCTCATACCAGGCCTCCACGCCGTGCCGCTCGATGCGCAGGGCCACCTCCTCGATGAGACGATGCGTGTCGGGATGCGGCTCGCCCGTCTCGCGGTGCACGAAGAGCGTGATGGGCACGCCCCAGGCCCGCTGGCGCGAGATGCACCAGTCGGGACGCCCGGCGACCATGTTCTCGATGCGGACCCGCCCCCATTCCGGGATCCAGGTCACCTCGCGGATCGCTTCCAGCGCCCGCTCGCGCAGGCCCCGCGTATCCATGCCGATGAACCACTGGGGCGTGGCGCGGAAGATGATCGGCGTCTTGTGGCGCCAGCAGTGCGGGTAGCTGTGGCGCAGGGATTCCTGGTGCAGCAACGCCCCTTTCTGCTTCAGGACCTCGATGACGTGCGCGTTGGCCTCGAAGACGTGTTCGCCCGCGAACAGGGGGGTCTCCGGCAGAAAGCGGCCGTCCGGGCCGACCGGGTTGTCGACGGGGATTCCGTATCGCTGGCCGACCACATAGTCTTCCTGGCCATGGCCGGGCGCGGTATGCACCGCGCCGGTACCGGCCTCGGCGGTGACGTGTTCGCCGACGATCACCGGCACCACGCGGTCATAGAAGGGATGCGCCAGCCGCAGCCCCTCCAGGTCGCTGCCCTTCGCACGCGCCAGGAGGTGGTACGCCCCGATACCGTAGCGGGCGAGGGCCTCCTCGAGCAGGGCAGTGGCCAGCACCAGGCGTTCCGGCCCTTGCTCTCCGCGCACTTGCACCAGGGCATACTCGAAGTCCGGGTTGAGCGAGACGGCACGGTTGGCCGGCAGCGTCCACGGGGTCGTGGTCCAGATCACCACCGCGACCGGGCCCTCGCCGCGGTCTTCGGAGACGAAGGCCATGCGGCGGAACAGGTCCTCCTCGTCCAGCACGCGGAAGCGCACGTCGATGGCCGGCGAGGTACGGTCCTCGTACTCCACCTCGGCCTCGGCCAACGCCGAACCGCAGTCCGTGCACCAGTGCACCGGCTTGTAGCCGCGGACGAGATGGCCGTTGGCGGCGACCCGGCCCAGGGCCCGCACGATGTCGGCCTCGAACTTGAAATCCATGGTCAGGTAGGGATGGTCCCAGTCGCCGAACACGCCGAGGCGGACGAAGTCCCGCTTCTGGACCTCCACCTGCTCGGCGGCGTAGTTGCGGCACTCGGCCCGGAATCTGGCGGGGTCCACGTCCTGGCCCGGCTTGCCGATGCGCTTCTCGACGTTGAGCTCGATGGGCAGCCCGTGGCAGTCCCAGCCGGGTACGAAGGGGGCATCGAACCCGCTCAGCGAGCGGCTCTTGACGATGATGTCCTTGAGGATCTTGTTGACCGCGTGCCCGATGTGGATGGCCCCGTTGGCATAGGGCGGTCCGTCGTGCAGCACGAAGCGCGGACGACCGGCATGGGTCTCGCGGATGCGGCGATAGAGATCGAGCCGCTGCCAGCGCGCCAGCATCTCCGGCTCGCGCTTGGCCAGATTGCCGCGCATCGGAAACTCGGTGCGGGGAAGGTTCAGGGTATGCTTGTAGTCGCTCACGTTCCTCTTTCCTGTGACCTGCCTGGCCGGTTCATGCCGCCCGCTGCGCGAACCAGTCGCGCGCGGCCTCCACGTCCCGGCGAATCTGTCGCATCAACGCATCGAAGGAGTCGAAGCGCCGCTCGTCGCGCAGCTTGTAGAGAAAGTCCACCGCGACCTGGCGCCCGTAGATGTCCTGGTCGAAGTCGAACAGGTGTACCTCCAGCAGGCTGCGGGTCCCGTCCACGGTGGGGCGGGTGCCCACGTTCGCCACCCCCTGGACCGGTTCCCGGTCCAGCCCGAACATCTCCACCGCGAACACGCCCTGCACCGGCGTGCGGTGGCGGTGCAGGAAGATGTTGGCGGTCGGAAAGCCGATGGTGCGGCCGCGCTTGTCGCCGTGCGCCACCCGGCCCAGCATCCGGTAGGGACGTCCCAGCAGCTGCTCGGCCAGTGCCATGTCGCCTGCGGCCAGCGCCGCGCGCACCCGGGTACTGCTCACCCGCTCGCCTCCGATCTCGAAACTGTGCATGTGGGCCACGCCGAAACCGGCCGCCTCGCCCAGCCGCTGCAGGAAGTGGAAGTCCCCTTCCCGGCCCCGGCCGAAGCGGAAATCGTCGCCCACGACCAGGTACCGGACCGCGAGCCCATCGACCAGGATGCGCTGCGCGAACTCCTGCGCCGACAACGCCGCCAGGCGCGCATCGAAACGCAGCACCAGTAGGCGGTCGACCGAGTAGCGCTGCAGGGCGCAGACCTTCTCGCGAAAGCGCGTCAACCGCGGCGGGGCGCTATCGGGATGGAAATACTCGCGCGGCAAGGGCTCGAAGGTGATCACGCAGGTCGGCACCCCCAGGGCCGCCGCCTTCTCCGCCAGCTGGCCCAGCACCGCCTGGTGTCCCAGGTGCACCCCATCGAAGCTGCCGATGGTGGCCGCGACACCGCGATCCTGGGCGCGCAGGTTGTACAGTCCCCGTATCAGCCGCATCCCGCACCGCCAGGTCGTGAAAGGGGAAAATTATACGGGAAGTGAGGAGTGAGGAGTGAGGAGTGAGGAGCTGGGAGCTGGGAGCTGGGAGCTGGGAGCTGGGAGCTGGGAGCTGGGAGCTGGGAGCTGGGAGCTGGGAGCTGGGAGCTGGGAGCTGGGCAAAGTGTGTCCCTTGGTCCTTTACTGTCAAGTGGTGGAAACCGACCGAGGATCACGCTCGTACCCCTCCGTGGTCTCCGTGCCTCCGTGCACTCCGTGTCACCCGTTGGTGTGACCCAAAGTTGGAGGGCCCGGTCATTCCGGTCGTCGCCACAACAGTTCGAGCCGCACGCCGAGGAGCCGGAGAATGGCCAGGTAGGCGGCGGCGGCCGCCAGGACCCAGGCCCCGAGCCAGAATGCGCGTTCCCCGCCCGAACGATGCAACCAGACCTCCATGGGTTCCGGGCCCGTTGCCAGGATCGCCCCCATCACTGCGAGCCCGGTACAGACGCGCACCCACACCCCCCGCCAGCCCGGTTCCGGGGCATAGACCCCTGCCCGGCGTAGCCGCCGGTAGAGCAGTGCGGCGTTGAGCCAGGAGGAACAGGCCGTGGCGAGCGCCAGCCCGGCATGGGGCCCCTCGAAACCGATTCCGACCAGGGAGAGCACGAAAACCAGGTTGAGCCCCATGTTCACCCCCATGGCGAGCATGCCGACGCGAACCGGCGTGCGCGTGTCCTGGCGTGCGTAGAACCCCGGTGCCAACACCTTCACCAGCAGAAAGGCCGGCAAACCCAGGGCATAGGCCCGCAACGCCAGGCTCACCATGGCCGCCTGGTGCGGCGTGAACCGGTCGTACTGGAAGAGCGTGACGATGATGGGCCCGGCGAGCAGCAGCAGGCCGAGTGTCGCCGGTGCGCCCAGCAGCCAGACCCAGCGCAGCGCCTGGTCGAGCAGGCTCCGGAAGCGGGCCCGGTCCTCGGCCGCGTGCTCGCGCGAGAGCGAGGGCAGGATCACGGTCGAGAGCGCCACCCCGAAGACCCCCAGCGGGAACTCCACCAGGCGATCGGCGAAATACAGCCAGCTCACGCTCCCCGTGACCAGGAAGGAGGCGATCAGGCTGTCGAAGAGCAGGTTGATCTGGGCCACGGAGGATCCCAGGATGGCCGGCCCCATGAGACCGAGGATCCGGCGCACCCCGGGATCGCCCCACCCCCAGACCGGCCAGGGAAGGAGGCGCATCCGGTAGAGCGCCGCCAGCAGCAGGCCCAGCTGCAGCAGGCCGGCCGCGAACACCGCCCAGGCGAGCGCGTGCGGCCGGCCCCGCCAGAAGTAGGCGGCCGTGATCAGGCACAGGTTGAGCAGCACGGGAGCGAACGCGGGCAGGCCGAAACGCCCCCAGGTGTTGAGGATGCCCGCGGCGAAGGCCACCAGGGAGATGAACAGGATGTAGGGAAAGACGATGCGCAGCAGCGAGGTGGCCAGCGGGTACTGGGGATCGCCGTCCAGGTACCAGCCCATGCCGAAGAGCATCATCAGCAGGGGCGCCGCCAGCACCCCGACCAGCGTGAGCACGGCCAAAACCGCCGCCAGGGTCCCGAACACCCGGGCGATCAGGACGCGCACCTCCGCCGGCGTACGCTGGACGCGGTACTCCGAGAGCACCGGGACGAAGGCGAGCGAAAACGCCCCCTCTCCGAAGAAACGGCGCAAGAGGTTGGGGATGCGGAAGGCCACGAAGAAGGCGTCCAGCGCCACCCCGGCACCGAACAGGCGCCCCAGGGCCAGGTCGCGCACGAACCCCAGGATACGCGAGAGCAGCGTCATCCCACCGACCAGCGCCGTGTTCCGGATCAGCCCGCCCATGGCTCCCAGGATACGTTGACAAACATGGAAAACTCGCGCATATTACGCCGTCTTTCACGAAGACGCATCCGGACCGATTCAGGAGCTTGGACGTGGCGAACTCACCTCAGGCAAGAAAGCGTGCCCGGCAGGCCGAGAAGCGCCGCCTGCACAATCACAGCATGCGCTCGCGCATGCGTACCCACATCAAGAAGGTGCTCAAGGCATTGAAGGAGGGCGACCTCGAGGCTGCCCGCGAGCACTACCGCACCGCCGTACCGTACATCGACTCGCTCGCCGGCAAGGGGCTGATTCACAAGAACAAGGCCGCCCGCCACAAGCGCCGCCTCAACGCCCACATCAAGAAGCTGGCGCAACAGCAGCAGAGCGCCTGAGCGCGGCACGCAGCAACCGAACACGAAAAAGCCGGTCACAGACCGGCTTTTTCGTTCGTGAGCGCCGAGAAACCTGCTCATGCTGGCACAGGATTCTCCTTCGGAATCATGCCTCGCGTTTCAAGTTTTTCGTGGGCTTTCGTGGATTTCGTGGCGATTTTCGAGCTTCAGAGTAGCACCAGGTTGTCGCGGTGGATCAGCTCCGGTTCGTCGATGTAGCCGAGGATCCCTTCGATCTCTTCGCTGCGATGACCGATGATGCGGGCCGCCTCCTCGTGATCGTAGTTGACCAGTCCCTTGGCCACCACCTCGCCTTCCGGCCCCACGCAGGTCACCAGCTCCCCGCGGTCGAAACGCCCCTCGACGGCCGTGACCCCCACCGGCAACAGGCTGCGCCCCAGTTCCCGCAATACCCGCACCGCCCCGGCGTCCAGGTGCAGGGTGCCGCGGCTCACCATGTGGCTCGCCAGCCACTGCTTGCGTGCCGCCAGCCGCTCGCGCGACGGAAGCAGGAGCGTACCCACCGGCTCGCCGCTGGCGATGCGCACGATCACGTCCGGCTCGCGCCCCGAGGCGATCACCGTGCAGGCCCCCGAGCGGGCTGCGCGACGTGCGGCCCGCACCTTGGTCAGCATGCCGCCCCGGCCGAGGGTGCTGCTCCCGCCGGCAAACCCTTCCAGGGCGGGATCCTCCGCCGGTGCCTCGGTGACGAGGTTCGCCGCCGGCTGCACCCGGGGGTCGGCCTCGTAGAGCCCCGCCTGGTCGGTCAGCAGCACCAGGGCATCGGCCTCCACCAGGTTGGTGGCGAGTGCCGCCAGGGTATCGTTGTCGCCGAAACGGATCTCGTCGATGGCCACGGTATCGTTCTCGTTGACCACCGGGATCACGCCCAGTGCAAGCAGGGTGCGCAGCGTGCTACGCGCATTGAGGTAGCGGCGCCGGTCGGCGAGATCGTCGTGGGTGAGCAGGATCTGGGCGGTATGGTAGCCGTGACGGGCGAAGGCCGACTCCCAGGCCTCGACCAGGCCCATCTGCCCCACGGCGGCGGCCGCCTGCTGCTCGTGCAGGGCGTGCGGCCGTTCCGACCAGCCCAGGCGGCACAACCCTTCGGCCACGGCGCCGGAAGAGACCAGCACCAGCTCGTGCCCCTGGGAACGCAGCCGTGCCATCTGCTCCGACCATTGGGCGATCGCCGCGCGGTCCAGGCCCTGGCCATCGGCGGTAAGCAGCGCACTGCCGATCTTGATCACCCAGCGGCGGGCGTTCGCAAGGCGCACGCGCTCACTCACCGGTCGTGGCCTCCACCTCCGGGGCCGGCGTCGCCAGGGCGCGGGCGACGGCCTGGACCAGCCCCTGGGTCCCTTCCCCGGTGGCCGCCGAGATCCGGTACACCGGCCCTTCCCAGTCCAGGGCATGCACCGTCTCCCGCACCACCCGGTCCGCCTCCTGCGCCGGCAACAGGTCGATCTTGTTGAATACCAGCCAGCGCGGCTTGCCCGCGAGGTCCCGGCCGTACTTCTCGAGCTCGCGCACCACGATCCGCACCTGGGTCGCGGGCGGCATCCCGTCCGGGGGCGCGATGTCCACCAGGTGCAGCAACAGGCGGGTGCGCGCCAGGTGCTTGAGGAAACGGATGCCCAGGCCGGCCCCCTCGGCCGCCCCCTCGATCAGACCGGGAATGTCCGCCACCACGAACCCCTCGTGCGGTGCCGTGCGGACCACCCCCAGGTTCGGGTAGAGCGTGGTGAAGGGATAGTCCGCCACCCGGGGCCGTGCCGCCGAGACGCTGCGGATGAACGTGGACTTGCCGGCGTTGGGCAGGCCGAGCAGGCCCACGTCGGCAAGCACCTTGAGTTCCAGGCGCAACGTGCGCTGCTCGCCGGGTGTGCCGCGCGTACACTGGCGCGGCGCACGGTTGGTGGAACTCTTGAAATGGGTGTTTCCCAGCCCGTGCCGACCGCCCCGGGCCACCCGCAGGCGCTGCCCGGGGGCCGTGAGGTCGCCGATCTCCTCGCCGGTCTCCTCGTCGTAGACCACAGTGCCCACCGGGACCCGGATCACACAGTCCTCGCCCCGCTTGCCGGTGCAATTGCGGCCCCGGCCGTTCTCCCCCCGCCCGGCGCGGAAGGTGCGGTCGTAGCGGAAATCGACCAGGGTGTTGAGGCTCTCGGTGGCCACGAGCCAGACGTCCCCCCCGTCCCCGCCGTCCCCGCCGTCGGGGCCGCCGAAGGGGATGAACTTCTCGCGGCGGAAGCTCACGCAGCCGTTGCCGCCGTCGCCCGCCGCCACGCGGATGATTGCCTCGTCGACGAATTTCATGGCCTGCAACCAAAAAACCCCGCCGGCGGCGGGGCTTGGATTGCTGCCTCGCAGCCGGGCCGCCTCATTCCGCCGCCACGATGTCCACGTACTTGCGGCGCTTCGGCCCGCGCACGACGAACTTCACGTAACCGTCGGCCTTGGCGTAGATGGTGTGATCCTTGCCCACCCCGGCATTGACCCCCGGGTGGAAGCGTGTACCGCGCTGCCGGACGATGATGTTGCCCGCCTTCACGAACTGGCCGCCGAAGCGCTTCACGCCCAGTCGCTTGGATTCCGAGTCGCGGCCGTTGCGCGTGCTGCCGCCTGCCTTCTTGTGTGCCATCGGTTCCTCTCCCCTTGTCCGGTTGTGACAGCGGTCCCGTTCAGTGGTTCACCGCGACGATCTCGATCTCGGTGTAGTCCTGGCGGTGCCCCATGCGCTTCATGTGGTGCTTGCGGCGCCGGAACTTGATGATCTCGATCTTCTTGCCGCGCCCGTGGCCCTTGACCTTCGCGACCACGGAACCCCCTTCCACGTACGGCGTGCCGATCTCGATCCGGTCGCCATCGGCGATCATCAGGACCTTGTCGAAGACGATCTCGTCGCCCTCGTTGCCGGCGAGCTTCTCCACCCGCAGGGCATCGCCGGGTGCGACCCGATACTGCTTTCCACCGGTCTGGATCACTGCGTACATGGTCTGCTCCAACTCGTTGTGCGCGCTGTGCTTGCGAAAGGATGGCAATTCTATAGATTCCCTTGCCATGGGTCAATCGGGTCCGTGTCGATCGTTTGGCACGGCTCCCGGGGGAAGGGTAAACTTAGGGCGACCGACCGGCCTTCGCGGAGGCCGGACCCCTGGCGTGGAGGCCGGTGCGCGATGACGGAAGCCCTGACCACGGACAAGCGGCGAATCGGCGCCATCGAGGACGTGCGCGCCCTGATGCGCGAGGAGATGGCCGCCGTCGACCGCCTCATCCAATCCCGCCTGCACTCCGACGTCCTGCTGATCAACCAGCTCGGCCACTACATCATCAACAGCGGCGGCAAGCGCCTGCGCCCCCTGCTGGTCGTGCTCGCCGCCAACGCCTGCGGCTACCGGGGCGGCAACCATCACCACATGCTCGCCGCGATCGTCGAATTCATCCACACCGCCACCCTGCTCCACGACGACGTGGTGGACGCCTCCGAGTTGCGCCGCGGCCAGCAGACCGCGAACGCGATCTGGGGCAACGAGGCCAGCGTCCTGGTGGGGGATTTCCTGTACTCGCGCGCCTTCGAGATGATGGTCGAGGTCGGCAGCATGCGCATCATGGACCTGATGTCGCACACCACCAACGCCATCGCCGAAGGCGAGGTGATGCAGTTGCTCAACTGCAACGATCCGGACACCACCGAGGAGCGTTACCTCCAGGTGATCCGGGCCAAGACCGCACGCCTGTTCGAAGCGGCCGCCCGCATCGGCGCGATTCTCGGCGGACAACCGCTGCCCGTCGAGGAGGCCCTGGGGGAGTACGGGGCCCAGCTCGGCATCGCCTTCCAGCTCATCGACGACGTACTGGACTACAGCGCGGACGCCGAGCAGACCGGCAAGAATCTCGGCGACGACCTGGCGGAGGGCAAGCCCACCCTGCCGCTCATCCATGCCATCCGCGCGGGCACGCCGGCCCAGCGCGAGACGGTCCGGCGGGCGATCGAGCGCGGCGGGCTCGAGGACCTCGACGCGGTGCTGGAGGCGATTGATTCGACCGGCGCGCTCGCGTACACTGCCGAGGCCGCCAGGCGCGCGGCCGGCCGGGCCATCGAGGCCCTCGCCGCGTTGCCGGAATCGGACTACAAGGACGCCCTCTGCGTCCTGGCCGAATTCGCCGCCCACCGGCGCTACTGATCAGGGAATCCTGGCGGTTTTTTCGGGGTGTAGCTCAGCCTGGTAGAGCACCGTCTTCGGGAGGCGGGGGTCGCTGGTTCGAATCCAGTCACCCCGACCAATTTCACGGTTTCCTGCCCCGCTCCCGCACCGAACCGTTGCAACGGAAGCGACCGACCACCGGTCCTCGTTGTCTTCTGCCTTCTGCCTTCTGCCTTCTGACTTCTGACTTCTGACTTCT
>RFHK01000148.1 GCA_003695825.1 Gammaproteobacteria bacterium
CGACCAGACCGAGGCGATGACCACCATCGACGTCAACACCGGCGCCTACGTGGGGCACCGCAACCTCGAGGAGACCATCTTCAAGACCAACCTCGAGGCGGCCCAGGCCATCGCCCGCCAGCTCCGGCTGCGCAATCTCGGGGGCATCATCATCATCGACTTCATCGACATGCAGGATCCCGAACACCGGCGCCAGGTCCTGCGGGCGCTGGAGAAGTCGCTCGAGAAGGACCATGCCCGCAGCCACATCAGCGAGGTCTCCAGCCTGGGGCTGGTGCAGATGACGCGCAAGCGCACCCGCGAGAGCCTGGAACACATCCTGTGCGAGACCTGTCCCACCTGCGGTGGGCGTGGGACGATCAAGACGCCCGAGACCGTGGTCTACGAGATCTTCCGGGAGATCCTGCGCGAGTCGCGCGCCTACGACGTGGAACAGCTGCTGGTGCTGGCCTCCCAGGAGGTCGTCGACCTGCTCCTCGACGAGGAGTCCACCTCGCTCGCCGAGCTGGAGTCTTTCATCGGCAAGCCGATCAAGTTGCAGGTCGAGACGCTCTACACGCAGGAGCAGTATGACGTGGTCCTCATCTGAACGGCGGGCCTGATCGTGGTCATCCGCCGCACCCTGCGCCTGTCCTGGTATCTCGCGGCCCTGGTGATCGTGCTCGCGGCCCTGGGCATGGTCGCAGGGCGCATCCTCTTCCCGCTGCTCGCAGCCTATCCGGCCAGCGTCGAGCGCATGATCCAGGAACGCACCGGCCACCGGCTCGGGATCGGTCGCATGAACTTCGCCTGGTCGGCCCACGGCCCGGAGATGCGCTTCCACGACGTTCGCCTGTGGGTGCCGGGCCGATCCACCCCCCTGGTGCGGGTCGAGGAACTGGCCCTGGGCGTGGATCTCTTCGCCACGCTCCGGCAACGGCAGGTGGTCACCTCACGGATCCGCCTGGAAGGGACGGCCTTGTCACTGGTGCGCACCGCCGACGGGCACCTGGAGCTGGAGGGGATGCCGGGGACCCGGAGCGATTTCCTGGCGCTGCTGCTCGCCCAGCCCCGGATCCAGGCCCGGCGCGTCCGGGTGCGCTTCCGGGACGAACGCGCGCTGCCCGCCGGCCTGGGCTTCGAGATCCTGCGTCTCGACCTGCGCCATGCCGGTGACCGCCGCCAGCTGTGGTTCGAGGCCCGCCCCGAGGGGGGGCTGGGACGCCGGGTGAAGGGGGGCTTCGACCTCACCGGCTGGTCACGCGGGCCGGGGGGGCTCGAAGGGGTGTGGTATCTCGCCGGGGAGAGCCTTGCCCTGGAGGCCCTCGAGCGCCGGATCGACCCGGCTGCGCCCTGGATCCTGGCGGGCATGGGAGATCTCGCCCTCTGGGGACGCCTGGCCCAGGGCCGCTCGCGCCAGGTGCTGGGGCGCATCGCGGTGCACCTGCCGTCCGTTCAGCCGCGGGGTGATCCCCTGCCGGTCTTCGTCGCCGGCGCCGTCGAGACCCGCTTCCGCTGGCGCCGTGACGGGCAGGGTATGCGACTGGACCTCGCCCCGCTGCACATCCAGCAGGTCAGCCAGCCGCCGTGGGAGACCTCGGTGGCGGTGCGCCTCGTGCCGCAGGCCGGGGGATGGCGGCTGCGGCTGGCTCTGGAGCGCTTCGATACCCGGCTCCTGGCCGGGCTCACCCGTCTCGTCGCCGGGCGGCTGCCGGTATCACTCCGCCCCCTGGCCGCTGCCCGTGGGCGCGTCGAAGGCTTGCAGGCCGCCTTCCGGGTCGATGCGGACCACCGGCTGCAGGACGTGCGCCTGGAGACCGGCTTCCGGATCGCCCGCCTTCCGGCCGCAGAGTGGTTGCCGGGGATCGAGCGTCTCGCAGGGCGCCTGCGCTACGGTGCGGGTCGCGGCGAGGTCGTGCTCGATGGCATGCAGGTGGTCGTCGAGATGCCCCGGTTGTTACCCGCGCGCCTCTCCTTCGAGCGCCTGGCCGGGCGCCTGCGCTGGCAACGATCGGAGCGGGGTGGCTGGGAGGCACGCCTCGAGGACCTGGTGCTCGAGAACCGGGACCTGGGCGTGACCGGGACTTGCCGGTTGCGGTCCCGTCCCGGGCATCGCCTGCCCTGGGCGAACATCGACCTGCGGATCCACCATGCCCGGGTGGCGGCCGTGCCGGCCTACCTGCCTGCACGGGTGATGCCGCCCCGTGCCGTGGACTGGTTGAAGCGGGCCCTCGTCGGCGGGCACGTCACCAGCGGATACGCGCGGATCCAGGGCCCCCTGGATGCGCTGCCCTTCGACCGGGGCGGCGGCCGTCTCGACATCCTCGCGCGCGTCGAAGGGGGCATACTCGACTACCATCCCCGGTGGCAGCGCATCGAGGACATCCGCGCGGACGTGCGCTTTCTCGACCAGGGGATGCAGATTCGCAGTTCCCGGGCGCGGATCCATGACGTGCGGCTCAGCGACGTGGAAGTGGAGATCCGCGACCTGCGCCGTACCCCCCTGACGGCCCGGGGGCAGGCGCGTGGCCCCTTCGAGACCCTGCTGCGCTACGTGCGCGAGAGCCCCCTGGCCCATCGGGGCTATCCCATCGCGCGCTTGCATGGTGGCGGTAGCGCAACGCTCGATCTGGCCCTCACGGTGCCCCTGCGACCCCAGCACGGGGACCGGGTGCGGGTTCGGGGCACTTTGCAGCTGTCACACGACCGCCTCGACGTTGCGGGTACCCCGGTGCGACTCGAGGGGCTCTCGGGACGGCTGGTGTTCACGGACGCGGGGGTCTCGGCCCGGGACCTGCAGGCGCACCTGTGGCAGGCCCCGGTCCGCCTGGCCATCGCCACCCGCCTGGACGGCGCCCAGACCCGCGTGGAAGCCGACGGGCCGATCCCCGTGCTCGCGCACTTGCCCGACCCCGGCGGGTTCCTGGGGTCGCGCTTGCACGGCGTGGCCCCCTGGCACGTGCAGCTCGACATCGCCCGCGGGGGCGGTGACCTGGCGCTCGCACTCGCCTCGAACCTGGAGGGGATCGGCGTGGACCTGCCTCCCCCCCTGGGCAAGCCGGCCGCGGCGCGGCGTCCCTTCCGGCTGAACACGCGGCTGGATGCAGCGGGACGGATGGGCCCGGTCTACCTGGTCTACGGCACCCACAGCGCCGCCCTCGAGTTCGATACGGCGCATCCGCCCGCGCTCCGGCGGGCGGCGCTCCTCTTCGGCGGCCCTGCGGCCCGCCTGCCGGACCGGCCCGGGCTGACCCTGGGGGGACGGCTCGAGCGACTCTCACTCGATGCCTGGTTGCGCCTGTGGCACGAGGCCGGGGGCGGTGCCCGGTTGTCGGTGCCCGTGTACCTGGACCTGTCGATCGGGAGGCTGCAGTTCCTGCACCTGCCCTGGAACCAGGTGCACCTGCGCCTGGATCCGCCCGCACCGCAGTGGCGGCTCGCCGTCGCCTGTGACCGGCTCGATGGAGAGGCCCGGTTCGACTGGCCTCCCACCCGGGGCCTGCGCATCACACTCACCCGCTTCGATCTCCCGTCACTCGCCGGTCCGGCACGCCCCTCGCGGCGCCTGGATCCCCAGGTCTTCCCGCCGTTGTCGGTGCACGTCAAGCGCCTTTCCTATGCCGGTATCCCCTGGGGACGCCTCGACCTGGTCACGCGGCCCTTGCCCGGCCAGGGGTTGCGCGTCGACACCGCGGTACTCGAGAACGACTGGCTGCATGCCCGGGGCACGGGAAGCTGGACGCGGGAGCAGGGTAGGGAGTACTCCCGTTTCCGCATCCAGGTCCACGACACGGACCTGGGCCACCTGCTGGAACGGGCCGGCTACGGCCAGCCGCTCGACGGGGGGCGCACCCACGCCGAGCTGACGGCCAACTGGGAAGGCCCTCCCTGGGCATTCGATCTCGCCCAGATCGAGGGCACCCTGTCCGTGAACATCCTCGACGGGCGGCTTCTGCGCTTCCGGCCGGGTGCCGGTCGTCTCCTCGGCCTGCTCAACCTCCAGGCCATTCCGCGGCGTCTCGCCCTCGATTTCAGCGACCTGTTCAAGAAGGGATTCGTCTTCGACCGGTTGCAGGGGCGTTTCACCTTCGTCGGGGGGGATGCCTATACCACCGACCTGACCATCGAAGCGCCCGCCGCGCGCATCGAGATCGCCGGGCGCACCGGGCTCGCGGCGCGCGACTACGACGAGGTGGTCACCGTCACACCCCATCTCCGGGGCAGCCTGCCGATCGCCGGTGCCCTCGCCGGGGGGCCGGCCGTCGGTGCGGCCCTGCTGCTCGCCGACCGCCTGCTGGGAGAGCGGCTCGATCGCATCGGGCGGGTGCAATACACGGTCACGGGGCCTTGGGACGCCCCGAAGTTTCGCCGCCTGGCACCCCGCAAGCCCTGAACCCGGACCGGATGACGGCCGGCATGGGATCTCTTTTGCTTGACAGAGGCCTGCAGTGGCAGGGGCGGCCTCGGTGAGGGTTCGATGCGGACCGCCCGCATCCACGCCAGTCCGGGTGGGTTTTCGCGCGGGCTTCCGCCTTCGTGGTATGCTTGCCGAATGCCGTGCCGGGACGAACGTGCGACCATCCCCGTGGCAGGCTTGCGGGGCAGGAAGGGGGGCTGCGCGGGCCGGCGGAGAGCCGCGCTGCGGGGCTTCCTGGTGTTCCTGTTGCGCCTCGTTGCCTCGTGTGGACCGGGGATCCTGGCACCGGTCGCAGGTGCGGGTGCCACGAGCCTGTATCTTTCCCTCGAGGCCTGGGACCGCCCCCTGACGGGCGACGAGGTGACCCGCATCCCCGTGTTGCGCGAGGCCGTCGCGCGGCTGGACGCGGACCCGGGGCTGCGGCTGGTGATCCATTACCCCGGGGGAGAGGAGGGCGCCTTTCGCGCACTCAATTTGCGTGCCTGGCTGATCGCCCTGGGCGTGGCCTCCGAGCGGCTGCGACTGGTCCCCGGAAGCGGGCGGGACGATCGACTGGAACTGGAACTGGAGGAGCGCACCCCGTGAGTATCGTGGCTGCCATCCAGATGGCCTCGGGGCCGAACCTGGATGCCAACCTGATGGAATCCGAGCGCCTCATCGCCGAGGCGGTGCGTGCCGGGGCCGAGCTGGTCTGCCTGCCCGAGAATTTCGCCTTCATGGGCAAGCACGAGCAGGACAAGGTGGCCTTGCGTGAAACCTTCGGTGAAGGCCCCATCCAACGGTTCCTCGCCCAGCAGGCCCGCCAGCACGGCATCTGGCTGGTCGGTGGCACCGTGCCGCTCGTCGCCGAGGCAGAGGACAAGGTGCGTGCCGCCTGCCTGCTGTTCGATCCCTCCGGAGCCTGCGTGGCGCGCTACGACAAGATCCATCTTTTCGATGTCGAGATGCCCGACGGCGGGGAGCGATACAACGAATCGGAGACCATCGAGCCGGGCGACCGGGTGGTGGTGGCGGACACGCCCTTCGGGCGGCTGGGACTCGCCGTCTGCTACGACCTGCGCTTTCCCGAGCTCTTCCGGGCCATGCTCGACCAAGGCATGGAACTCTGCGCCGTACCCTCCGCCTTCACGGCCGTGACCGGGCGACCGCACTGGGAGACCATCGTGCGTGCGCGGGCCATCGAGAACCTCTGTCACGTCATCGCACCAGGCCAGGGGGGCTATCACGTCAACGGGCGCGAGACCCACGGGGACAGCATGATCGTGGATCCCTGGGGCAACGTGCTCAGCCGGCGCGAACGGGGCACCGGCGTGGTGGTGGCCGAGGTGGACCCCGAGCGGACCGCCGCGACCCGCAAGCATTTTCCCAGCATCGACCATCGTCGCATCCACTGCCGCTGAACAGGGGGCCTCGCATGACCGACCAACCGCTCGCGCTGGCCAAGGAGACGCTGCTCGCCCCTGCCGGCCTGGACGAGGGTGCCCTCGAGCGCGCCCTCGACCGCCTCATGGGCCATGCCGTGGACGGGGGGGACCTCTACTTCCAGGCGACCCACTTCGAGTCCTGGCTGCTGGAGGATGGGATCGTCAAGGAAGGCAACCACAGCATCGAGCAGGGCGTGGGGGTGCGTGCCATCGCCGGCGAGAAGACCGGGTTCGCCTACTCCGACGAGATCCTCCTGCCGGCCCTGCTCTCGGCGGCCTCCGCCGCCCGCGCCATCGCGCGGCAACCGGGCCGGGGCCTGGCCCTGCGCGCCTGGCAGCCCGTGGGCACGCCGCGTCTCTATCCCCCGCTGGATCCGCTCGGCACCCTGAGCGCGGACGACAAGGTCGAGCTGCTCAGGCGCATCGATGCCGAGGCCCGGCGCCAGGATGCGCGGGTCCGCCAGGTGATCGCCAGCCTGGCCGGGGTCTACGAGGTGGTGCTGGTGGCGGCGACCGACGGGACCCTCGCGGCCGACGTGCGGCCCCTGGTGCGCATGAACGTGACCGTCATCGTGGAGGACGGCGGGCGCCGGGAACAAGGGAGTTCCGGCGGCGGCGGTCGCGGCGGATACGCGCTCCTGCTGGACGACGACCGCCATCTCTGGCATGCCCGCGAGGCCGTGCGCCAGGCTCTGGTCAACCTCGAGGCCGTCGAGGCGCCGGCCGGCGTGATGCCGGTGGTACTGGGACCGGGCTGGCCGGGCGTGCTCCTGCACGAGGCGGTCGGGCATGGCCTGGAAGGCGACTTCAACCGCAAGGGGACCTCCGCCTTCGCGGGCCGGGTCGGGGAGCGGGTGGCCTCGCCCCTGTGCACGGTGGTGGACGACGGGACCCTGCCAGGCCGACGGGGTTCCCTCAACATCGACGACGAGGGCACACCCACGCAACGAACGGTACTCATCGAGCGGGGGATTCTGAAGGGATACATGCAGGATCGCCTCAACGCCCGGCTCATGGGGGTGACCTCCACCGGGAACGGCCGCCGCGAGTCCTACGCCCACCAGCCCATGCCGCGCATGACCAACACCTACATGCTGCCGGGCGAGCACGATCCCCAGGAGATCATCGCCTCCGTGGAGCGGGGTCTCTATGCCGTCAACTTCGGGGGCGGGCAGGTGGACATCACATCCGGCAAGTTCGTCTTCTCGGCCAGCGAGGCCTACCTCATCGAGAAGGGGCGGGTGACGCGTCCCGTCAAGGGGGCGACCCTCATCGGGGACGGCCCCGAGGTGCTCACGAAGGTGTCCATGGTGGGCAACGACCTGCAGCTCGACCTGGGGGTGGGGACCTGCGGCAAGGATGGGCAGAGCGTGCCGGTGGGCGTCGGCCAACCGACCCTCAAGGTGGATGCCCTCACCGTGGGAGGGACCCGCGGATGAGTGCCCGGCTTCCTTCCCAGGAAAGGCTCGAGCAGATCGTGCAGCACATCCTCGAGGTGGCCGTCGACCTCGGGGCCACGGCCGCCGAGGCCGGGGTCTCCTGCGACCAGGGCCTGTCCGTCACCGTGCGCATGGGAGAGGTCGAAACCCTGGAATATCACCGTGACCAGGGGCTCGGGGTGTCGGTCTACTTCGGGCACCGCAAGGGCTCGGCCAGCACCTCCGACCTGTCGGAGGCAGCCGTGCGCGAGACCGTGCAGGCCGCCTGCGACATCGCGCGCTATACCGGGGAAGACGCGTGCGCGGGTCTCGCGCCGGCCGACCGCATGGCGCGCGAGATCCCCGACCTCGACCTTTACCATCCCTGGGCGCTGACGGCCGAGGAGGGGATCGACATCGCCCGCCGCTGCGAGGACATCGCCCGCGCCCAGGATCCGCGCATCCACAATTCCGAGGGGGCCACGCTCTCCACGCACGAAGGCCTGCGCGTCTACGGGAACACCCATGGTTTCCTGGGGGGCTATCCGAGCACCCGGCACAGCCTGAGCTGCTCGGTGCTGGCCGAACAGGATGGGCAGATGCAGCGGGACTACTGGTACACGGTCGCCCGCGCACCGGAGGATCTCCAGTCGCCGGAAGACGTGGGCCGCATCGCCGCGGAGCGTACCGTGCACCGCCTCGGCGCCCGCCGTATCGCCACGTGCCAGGCCCCGGTCCTGTTCGCACCCGAGGTTGCCACCGGCCTGTTTCGCAGCTTCGTGGCCGCGATCCGCGGCGGCAACCTCTACCGTCGTTCCAGCTTCCTCCTGGACAAGCTAGGGGAGCCGATCTTTCCGGCGTTCCTGCACATCGAGGAGCAGCCCCACCTGCCGCGGGGGCTGGGCAGCGCGCCCTTCGACAGCGAAGGCGTCGCCACCCAGAGGCGCGCGCTGGTCGAGGGCGGTGTACTCCGGGGCTACGTCCTGGACAGCTATTCCGCGTGCCGGCTCGGCATGGAGACCACCGGCAATGCCGGCGGGGTGCACAATCTCCGGGTCCAGCCGGGCGAGGAGGATCTGCCCGCGCTCCTGCGGCGCATGGGTACCGGGCTGCTCGTCACCGAGCTGATGGGGCAGGGGGTGAACCTCGTCACCGGGGACTATTCCCGCGGCGCGGCGGGGTTCTGGATCGAGAACGGTGAAGTGGCCCATCCCGTCCACGAGATCACCATCGCCGGCAACCTGGCACGCATGTTCCTGGACATCGAAGCCGTGGGCGCGGACGTGGACACGCGCGGCAACATCCACACCGGCTCCGTGCTCGTGCGCGAGATGACCATCGCCGGGGACTAGCAGCCGTCGGGCTTCGGGGATCTGGGCAGTCGATGCGGCCAACGCCCGGCGGGCTGCGGGTCCGCTCTTGCACCCAGCCGGAAACGGGCATGGATCCATTTCTCGGGATGGCGGGGGTTGTGTGGGTTACGGATGGCCTTTGCGCGTGAACGGTTCGTGACGCCCGTTTCACCCGAGTGTCGGGAACCCCACCGGTGGCGTGCAGTCTCAACCCTCGAGGCGTCACTGTGTGCAGGCAGCCCCGATGAGTGCCCCCGACCCCGCCGAAGGCCGCTTTCGCCGGCGCCTGAACCGGCGCATGGGCATGCACCGGCTCGGCATCCTCTTCAGCATGCTCTTCGCGCTGGCCGGCTTCTCCTACAACGTCTGGCGCATGGAGGCGACCGAGCAGAACGAGCGTGTCCGCACCGCCAGTTTCGAGATCCTCACGCGCCTCGCGGCACTGGAACAGGTGCTGTTCGCCGCCCACTACGACCAGGACCCGGAAGAGGGGAATCCGCGCCGTGGCTGGGTGCTGGTGGGACTGATCGAGGACCTGAGCATGCTGGCCTCCCCCGAGGTGGAGGCGCGTGCCCACCGGTTGCGCGCCACCTGGGCCGCGGACTGGGAGGCCATGCCCGAGGACCCGGCCGCCGTGCAGCGGCTGGAGGCGGCGATCGAAGCCGTGCGTGACGAGACCCGCCGCCTGGTGCGCTCCCTGCATTGAACACCCGGGCCCGTCACGCCATTGCTCGCCGGTCGGGTCATGGCGCCTCGTGCAAGACCCGGCCTGCGGATGCCACCGGTCCGACGATCCCCGGTCAGCGCACGATCCGGAACAGGTCGGCGTTGAGCAGGAAATGGATCCAGATGCTGGCCGCGTAGCCGAGCGCGATGGCCCAGCTCCACTTGAGGTGCGCGAAGAAGGTGTAGATTCCGCGTGCCTGCCCCATGACGGCGACGCCGGCCGCCGACCCGATGGAGAGGAGGGAGCCCCCCACGCCCGCCGTGAGCGTCACCAGCAGCCATTGCCCGTGCGACATCTCCGGCTGCATGGTGAGCACGGCGAACATGACCGGGATGTTGTCCACCACCGAGGAGACGAGACCCACGAGGACGTTGGCCACCGTCGCCCCCAGGTCCGTGTACATCAGTCGGGAGCCGATGGCGAGGTAGCCGAGCGTGCCCAGCCCGCCCACGCAGAGGATGATGCCGTAGAAGAACATCAGTGTGTCCCACTCGGCCCGCTCCAGCGAACGGAAGACGTTGAAGGGCGTGATCGCGCCCCCGCTTTCCGGCACGCCCTCCGTGACCAGGGCGGAAGAAGCGAATTCTTCCTCCTGTTCGAGCTGGGCGGCACGCTGCTTGAGGTAGTAACTGTAGAGCTTGAGGAAACCGAGACCGGTCATCATGCCGAGTACGGGGGGCAGGTGCAGGAAGTTGTGGGCCGAGACCGCCATCACGATGGTGAGCAGGAACAGGCCCACCACCACCAGGGCCCCGCTCTTGAGCTCGGCATGGGCATCGGTGTTCTCCGGTCGGCCGCTGGCGACGGCGAAACTCATGATCACGGCGGGCACCAGCCAGTTGACGAGGGAAGGCACGAACAGGTCGAAGAATTCCCGGAATTCCACCTGCCCCTTCTGCCAGACCATGAGGGTGGTGATGTCCCCGAAGGGGCTGAAGGCGCCCCCGGCATTGGCCGCGACCACGATGCTGATGCAGGAGACGGTGACGAAGCGGCGATCGGAGCCGCCCACGGCCAGCACCACCGTGGCCATGAGCAGGGCCGTGGTGAGGTTGTCGGCCACCGGCGAGATGAAGAAGGCCAGCAGCCCGGTCAGCCAGAACACGGCCTTGCGCGAGAATCCTCGCGAGATCAGCCAGGCGCGCAGGGCATCGAAGACCCCCCGTTCCTCCATGGTGTTGATGTAGGTCATGGCCGAGAGCAGGAAGAGGAAGAGCTCGGCGAACTCGAGCAGGTTGTGGCGTACCGCCGCTTCCGGGGTGTGGAAGTCACCTCGGCTGCCGTAGAGCAGGGCCACGATCAACCAGATCAGCCCGGCGGCCACGATCACGGGCTTGGACTTGCGCAGATGGATGTTCTCTTCGAGGATCACCAGCACGTAGGCGAGTACGAAGATGCCTACGGCCAGCCACCCGGCCCAGTGCGTGGTGAAATCCTGCGGCAGGGCGGCCTCCCCGGCGTGGGCCGGCAGGCAAGGCAGCATCAGGAGCAGGAAACACGGCAACCCTTCCCTGGCGAACTTCATGACGATCCTCCCGGTCGTTTCGGTTGGCGGCGTGGATGGCGTTGGGATCACCCGGCCAGATCGGCAGGGGGGAACGAAACTTGACCATGCCCGACCGTCTTCTCAGATCTTCTCAGAGCAGCAACCAGGTGCCGAGGCCCAGGAACACGAGAAAACCCACCACATCGGTCACCGTGGTCAGCAGTACGCTGCCCGCGAGTGCCGGGTCTATGCCCAAGCGGTTGAGCACCAGCGGGATGGTGAAACCGGCCAGGGCCGCACACAGCAGGTTGATGACCATGGCCGCGCCGATCACGAGCCCGATGCGCAGGTCCTGGAACCAGGCGACGGCGATCATGGCCACCACCAGGGCCCAGATGATCCCGTTGAGCAGCGAGACGGCGATCTCCTTGAACATCAGCCAGCGGGCGTTCGACTCCCCGACCTGGCCCAGCGCCAGGCCGCGAATGACGATGGTGAGGGTCTGGCTGCCGGCGATCCCGCCCATGCTGGCCACGATGGGCATGAGCACGGCCAGGGCCACGACCTTCTGCAGGGTGCCTTCGAAGAGGCCGATCACCCAGGAGGCCAGGAAGGCGGTGAGCAGGTTGATGCCGAGCCAGACCGCGCGCCGGCGGGTGCTCGACATCACCGGGGCGAAGATGTCGTCTTCCTCGTCCAGGCCGGCCATGCTCATCATGTTGTGGTCGGCCTCGTCGCGGATCACGTCCACCACGTCGTCGATGGTGATGCGCCCGAGCAGGCGCCCCTCGCCGTCCACGACCGGGGCGCTGACCAGGTCGCGGTCCTCGAAGAGGCGGGCCACCTGCTGGGCCGGCATCTCGGCTGGAATGCCCTCGATGCCGGTGTCCATGACCTCGCCCACCGTCAGGTCCGGGTCACTGGTGAGCAGGCGGGCGAGGGGCAGCACCCCCAGGTAGTGGTCTTCCCGGTCGACGACGAACAGGCTGTCGGTCATCTCCGGGATGCTGCCGCGCAGGCGCAGGTAGCGGAGCACCACGTCGAGCGTGACGTCGGCACGGACGGTCACCGTGTCGACGTTCATCAGGCCGCCGGCCGTGTCCTCGGGATAGGAGAGCACGGCCTCCAGCCGTGCCCGGTTCTGCTTGTCGAGCGAGCGGATGACCTCGTGGATGACCGTGCCCGGGAGGTCCTGGAGCAGGTCGGCGAGGTCGTCGGTATCGAGCCCCTCGGTCGCCCGGATCAGCTCGCCGGTCTCCATCTCGTCGATGAGCCCGGCGCGGACCTCGTCGTTGACGTGCAGCAGCACCTCGCCGCGCACGTCCGGGTCCACCAGCTCCCACAGCAGCAGGCGCTTCTGGACGGGGACGGATTCCAGGATGTCGGCGACTTCGGCGGGATGCAGGTTGTGGAGCAGGCGGCGCACCCGTTCCGCCGCACCGGATTCCAGGGCGCGGGAGACGTCCTTGAGGTGTTCCTGGGTGGCGTAGGCCTGTTCCTGTGCGCTGTCCAAGGGGGTCTTCCGGTCCGGTGGATTGCGGGCTCGCGCGAGTGTAGCAGGGTTGCCGCGGGTGATCATCCGCAATCGTCCCACGCGCCGCCTGCGCAGTCGATCCGGCCAAAGCCCGGCCCGGACGAAGTACTGCGGGCTAGATGGGCTGGGTGTGCGTCAGGGCGGTTACGAAGGCCGTGATCTCGTCGTAGTCGGGATGGTCCGAGAGCCGCCGAGGGGGGAGGGTGGTACGGCGGATCCGGTCCTTGATCTCCAGCAGGGCCGCCGGGTGGATGCTGAGGTCGCGCAGCCCCAGGGCGAGGAGCAGGGGGACGAGGGCGGGATCCCCGGCCATCTCGCCGCACATCGAAACCGGAGTCCCGTTGCGTTCGCCCGCCCGCAGGACGCGGTGGATGGCCTCGATCACCGCCGGGTGGAGGGGATCGTAGAGGTAGGCCACCTCGTCGTCGACGCGGTCGATGGCCAGGGTGTACTGGATGAGGTCGTTGGTTCCCAGCGAGAGGAAGTCCAGCTCGCGGGCGAAGCCCTCGGCGAGCAGGGCGGCCGCCGGGGTCTCGATCATGCCGCCGACGGGCAGCCGGGGGTCGTAGGGCAGGCCCTGCTCGTCCAGTTCCCGTCGCAGGTCGCCGATCAGGCGGCGCACCTGGCGAACCTCGTCGAGGTTGGTGAGCATGGGCAGCATGAGACGTACCGGGCCCAAGGCGGAGGCCCGCAGGATGGCGCGCAGCTGGGGCCGGAAGAGCCCGGGCTCGTGCAGGCACAGGCGAATCCCGCGCAGACCCAGGGCGGGATTGGTACAGGGCGTCCCGTCGGTACCGGCCGGCGACTTGTCGGCGCCGAGGTCGAGGGTACGGATGGTGAGCGGCAGCCCTTCGAGGTGGGCGATGATCTCCGCGTAGGTCTCGAGCTGGGTCTCCTCGTCGGGGAGGCGGTCCTGGTCCATGTAGAGGAATTCCGTGCGGTACAGGCCCACGCCCTCGGCACCGGCCTCGATCAGCGCCTGCACGTCCTCGGGCAGCTCGATGTTGCCCTGCAGTCGCACGCGCACGCCGTCGCGGGTGGTGGCCGGTCGCGCGCGCAGTCGGGCCAGGTCGCTGCGGCGCCGCTGCTCCTCGAGCCGGCGCGCCTCGTACCAGGAGAGCAGCCCCTCGTCGGGGTCGCCCACCAGCACGCCCCGCTGCCCGTCCAGGATGATGCGTTCGCCGTCGCGGAGTATCCGGCGTGCCTCGTGCACCCCGACGATGGCGGGGATGCGCAGGCTGCGGGCGGCGATGGCGGTGTGCGAGAGGGGACCGCCGGACTCGGTCACGAAGCCGATCACGCCCTGGTGCTGGAGCACCACGGTGTCGGCCGGCGTCAGCTCGTCGGCCACCACGATCGCGCCCTCGAGGGGGAGGGGGGCGGTGTTCGCTTCCGCCTCTTCGGCGCGTTGCAGAATGCGCTGGATGCGGGTCACCACGTGGTCGATGTCGTCCTTGCGGGTCCGCAGGTAGGCGTCGTCCATGGCCTCGAAGACCTCGACGAGGGCGTCCCGCTGCTGCTTGAGCGCCCATTCCGCATTGATGCGCTGGCTGCGGATGAGGTGCTCGGGGGCCACGGTGAGGGTGGAGTCCTCGAGCATCAGCAGGTGGGTATCGATGAACTCCACGATGTCGGCCCGGGTGTCGGGGGGGATGCGCGTGCGGATCTCGCGCAACTGGGCACGGGCCACCTCCAGCGCCTCTCGGAAACGCCGGATCTCCTCGTCGATGGCCTCGGGGGGGAGGTGGTACTCGGCGATCTCGACCTCGCCGCGGTGCAGGACGTGCACTGGTCCGATGGCGATGCCGCGCGAGACGCCCAGTCCGACCAGGTGGAAGGCCACGGGGGTCACTCCTCCTCGTCGAACCGGTTGCCGACCAGTTCCACGATCGCCTCGATGGCTTCCCGTTCGTCCGGACCCTCGGCGATCACCTTCAGGCGGGTGCCCCGGGAGGCCGCCAGCATCATCACCCCCATGATGCTCTTGGCATTGACCATCTGGCCGTTGCGGCCCATCTCGATGCGGCTCTCGAAACGCGAGGTGAGGTTCACCAGCCGGGCGGCGGCCCGGGCATGCAGGCCCAGCTTGTTGACGATCTCGATCTCGCGTTCCTGCATCTCAGGGTGCACCTTCCGGTAGCCGGCACACGACCACCCCGTCCCGCCCGCCGCTGACGGCCTTCTCGGCCAGCTCGTCGAGGCTCAGGGTGGGATAGTTCAGCACCCGCACGAGCATGGGCAGGTTGAGCCCGGCCACCACGCGGGCGCGGTAACGCATCTGGATGCGGCAGGCGATGTTGGCGGGCGTCGAACCGTACATGTCGGTGAGCACCAGCAGGCCGTCCTCGGCGTTGCCCAGCCGCGCGGCGAGGCGCTCGGCCTCCTCCAGGACCCGGTCCGGATCACAGTCGAACGAGACGCCCAGGGCCTCGGTCTCGAGGGGGCACACGCCGAGCATGGTGCGGGCGGTGGCGAGCAGGTGGGCGCCGGTCTCGCCGTGCGTGATCAGCAGCAGTCCGATGGTCATGACAGTTCCCGGTGACGGACGACGACAGAAGGATAACGTTCGCGCAGCGCACTGCCCAGCCGCTCGGCGAGGTAGACCGAGCGATGCTGGCCGCCGGTGCAGCCGATGGCCACGATCAGGTGGCGGCGTTCTTCCTCGATCCTGGGAATCCAGTCGTGCAGGAAGGCGAGCAGCTGGCCGAACATCCGTTCGACCTCCGGGTGGCTCTCGAGGAACCGCCGCACCGGGGCGTCCTTGCCGGTCAGGGGGCGCAGTTCCCGGTGCCAGTGCGGGTTGGGCAGGCAACGTACGTCGAAGACGAAATCGGCGTCCATGGGCAGCCCGCGCTTGTACCCGAACGAGCAGACCTGGATCGTGAGTCCCGGGCGCCCGCGGTGGGGATCCAGGCTCTCGCGCACCAGGGCCCGCAGCTGGTGGACGTTGAGTTCGCTGGTGTCGACGCGCAGGTCCGCACGCTGTGCAAAGGGCGCCAGCAGGCGCCGCTCCCGGGCGATGGCCTCTTCCAGGGAACGCCCGGGCGCGGCGAGCGGGTGCGGGCGTCGCGTCTCCTTGTAGCGCCGTACCAGGACCTCGTCGCGCGCCTCCAGGTAGAGGA
>RFHK01000149.1 GCA_003695825.1 Gammaproteobacteria bacterium
CTCGATCCCCTCCGGCTGCGGTTCGACGATACCACGCTCGAGGGCAACCTGCGCCTGCCCTCGTTCGAGGGGCCGAAGGTGCGTTACCGTCTCTCTCTGGACACGATCGACCTCGACCGTTATCTCCCTCCGAAGGAGAAGAGCGTTGAAGGGAAACAGGCACCGGCCCCGCAGGCAGCCACGCCCGGGCAGGCGGCTGCCGGCGCCGCGGCGGAACTGCCGCTCGAGTCCCTGCGCCGGCTCGACCTGGACGGCACGCTGACCATTGGTGAACTCAAGGCATTCCAGCTGCGCAGCCGCAACATCACGCTCACGACCCGCGCCAGCGGCGGCAAGATCCGGTTGCATCCGGCCTCGGCCGAGCTCTACGAGGGCAAGTACGAAGGCGACTTCCGTCTCGACGTGCGGGGCCGGCAACCCGCCTTTTCCATGAACGAGAAGGTGATCGCGATCCAGGCCGGTCCCCTGCTCCGGGACCTCACCGGCAAGGCCGCCATGACGGGGCGGGGTGAGGTGCAGGTCAAACTTACCGGGAAGGGACTGGACCCGGAGCAGATCAAGCCCACGCTCAACGGCCACCTGTCCCTGTCCTTCCGGGACGGTGCCATCGCCGGCATCGACATCCCACGCATGATCCGCGAGGCCCAGGCAAGATTGAAGGGGCAGACCCTGCCGGCCGCGAACGGACCCGGCCAGACCGACTTCACCTCGCTCACGGCCACCGCCGCGGTGAAGGAAGGGGTGCTGCTGAACGACGATCTTCGCCTGCAGTCGCCGCTGCTGCGTGCGGCCGGTCGCGGCAAGGTGGACCTGCCGCGCAACCGGATCGACTATCTTCTCACCGTGAAGCTGGTCGGCACGCTCGAAGGCGAGGGCGGCAAGCCGATGGAATCGCTGCGTGGCCTGGCGATCCCCTTGCGCATCCAGGGGCCGTTGCCATCGCCCCGCTACCGGGTGGAACTGGACAGGGTGCTCAAGAAGACCGTCGAGCGAAAGGTGAGAAAGCGGCTCGAGAAACACTTGCTGCCGCAGTTGCAGAAGCGGTTCGGCGACCGGCTCGAAGGGCTCTTCGGGCGATGAACCTGCACGGTACGATCCGGGGACTCGCGCCCGGCCTGCCGCTGCTGGTGGCGGGGCTCGCACAGGGGGCGGAGATTCTCGACCTGGCGGTGGTGCGTCACGAGGACAGTTATGCCGCGGAGGTGGACGTACGCATCCATGCCCCGGTGGCGCGCGTGCGCGCGGTGGTCATGGACTACGAGCACCTGCCCCGGCTCAATCCTTCCATCCGCGAGGTCAGGGTGCTGGAGAGGCAGGGGGATCGCCATGCCCGGGTGCGCACGCGGGCACGCATCTGCGTGCTCTTCCTGTGCAAGGACCTCCGGCAGGTGCAGGACATCGACCGGGACGAGGAAGGCAACCTCATGGCCGTGACCGATCCCAGGGCGAGCGACCTGCGCTACGGCATCGCCCGTTGGAGGTTCTGGCAGGAACCGCATGCCACCCGCATGCGTTTCTACAGCGAGATCGAACCGGCCTTCTGGGTGCCGCCCTTCATCGGGCCGTTCCTCGTCCGCCATGCCCTGGAACGCGAGGTGCGCACGACCATCGACAACCTCGAGCGTCTGGCCAAGGAGCGGGATCGTGCCGATTGAAGACGCGTTGCCCGAGGCGTTCGCTGCGCGCCTGCTGGCCTGGTATGACCGGCACGGGCGGCACGACCTGCCCTGGCAACACCCGCGGGATCCCTACCGCATCTGGGTGGCGGAGATCATGCTCCAGCAGACCCGGGTCGAGACCGTCATCCCCTATTTCGAACGCTTCCTGGCACGCTTCCCGGACGTGCAGGCCCTAGCCGCGGCCAGCGAGGATGAGGTGCTCGGCCTCTGGAGCGGACTCGGCTACTACGCCCGGGCGCGCAACCTGCACCGTGCCGCCCGCCGGATCCAGGAGGTGCACGGGGGCGAGATGCCCCGCGCGCTCGAACCGCTCATGGCGCTGCCCGGCATCGGGCGCTCCACGGCCGGCGCCATCCTGGCACAGGCCTTCGATGCGCGCCATCCCATCCTCGACGGCAACGTCAAGCGGGTGCTCGCCCGGCACCGTGCCATCGACGGCTGGCCCGGGGAGGCGCAGGTGGCACGCCGCCTCTGGTCGCTGGCCGAGGCCCTCACACCACGGCAGCGGGTGGCCGACTACACCCAGGCCATCATGGACCTCGGCGCCACCCTCTGCACGCGCAGCCGACCGGGCTGCACGGCCTGTCCGGTGCAGGAGGATTGCCGGGCCCGGGCGAGCGGGGACCCGCTACGCTGGCCGCAACCACGCCCGCGGCGCGTGCTTCCGGTGCGCAAGACCTGCTTCGTCCTGCTGCGCCGGGGCGAGGAGGTGCTCCTCGAACGCCGCCCTTCCCCCGGGCTCTGGGGCGGCTTGTGGTGCTTCCCGCAGCAGCCGGATCCCGCCGCCGCGCGGGCATGGCTGGCCGCCCATCTGGGCCTCGTCGGCGGGCGCATGCTTCCACCTTTCCGGCACAGCTTCACCCACTTCCGACTCGAGATCACGCCCCTGTTGTGCGAGGTCCCCGAAAACCGCAGGTCCCGTACCATGGAAGGGCGGGACCGGGTCTGGTATAACGTGCGCTCCTCCCCGGCGATGCGGGGCGTGCCCGCCCCGGTTCGACGCCTGCTCGACTCCCTGGAAACCTTGCCGGGGGAATCCATGGTACCGGAGGACCGAAGATGACCCGAATGGTGCACTGCGTGAAACTCGGTCGCGAGGCCGAGGGCCTCGACCGCCCCCCCTATCCCGGGGAGCTGGGCAAGCGGATCTTCGAGAACGTCTCGAAGGAGGCCTGGCAGGCCTGGCTGCGCCAGCAGACCATGCTCATCAACGAGTACCGCCTCTCGCCGATCGACCCCAAGGCGCGCAAGTTCCTGGAGGAGCAGATGGAGAAGTTCTTCTTCGGCGAAGGGGCGGAGACCCCGCCGGACTACGTGCCGCCCAAGACCTGAATCCTTCGTCTTGACTCGCCCCCGGCCTCGGGGTGTAATTACTCTCCCTCGACGCGGCCAGGTAGCTCAGTTGGTAGAGCAGGGGACTGAAAATCCCCGTGTCGGCAGTTCGATTCTGTCCCTGGCCACCAATCGTTCCCATCGCACACGGTCGATTGCGGGGGCACTGCGAAAGGCCCGCTCGCAAGCCTTCACCTATCGTACCAAGGACGAGAAAGGCTCGGGGCAGAGCCTCGCTGCATCACTTCGCATGCACGCGAGGCCGCGTTTCTCCTTCCTCCAACCAGGGTTTCAGCAACCGCTCCAAGGCCAGCGACAGCCCGAACAGGCCCACACCGAGCAGGCAGAGGACCAGCGGTTGGGGGCGGGGACGGGATCTAGGGGCGGCGGCCGCATCGGGGTGGCGTCTGGTTCCCAGGTCGAAGCCAAGGAGCGTGACAGGGAATTCCCCGGCAGGAGCCGGACTCCATCCCGGTGCCGTCCAGTGCAGGAATGGCGCGTCCGCCAGCGGGCAGTCGGTGCGCGGGTATCGCATGCAGGGCGCCTGGCGGCGCTGGTCGAACGGTGCAAAGCGGTCGTCCTCGATCGCAGGCCAGCCGTCCCCAGTGCCGGTCGAGGGGAATTCCAGGACACTCGATGCCACGAAGGGGTCTTGC
>RFHK01000028.1 GCA_003695825.1 Gammaproteobacteria bacterium
AGTGCATTGCCGTTGTCCCCCACGCCCCCGCTGTTGGCCTCGATCACGAAGCGGTCCCCGTCGGCCGGCGCGCCCTGGACGGTGAACCTGACCCCGCCGAGCGTGACCGTCTTGGGCGCATCGGTTGCCGGATCGTAGGTGAAGAGCGGGTTCCCGCTGCCGTCCTCGAAGCGACCGGTGGATTGCCGGTAGATCATCGTCATGGGCAGGGAGAAGGCGCCGGGATCGACCACGGCCAGGTCGGTGATCGCGGCGGTGCCCTGGTTGGTGGGCACGCCGTTGGCGTCCACTGCTTCCTCGAGCCGCACGGGCAATGCCGCCGCGACCTGGCGGGCATCGTTGACGGCGACTGCCAAGTCCTGGGCGGCATAGCGTACCGGCTGGACGAGAAAGCGGTCACCGGCCTTGGCAGCGCCTCCAAAGGTGAAGGTCATGCCGTCGAAGGTGATGGGCCCGGTACCGCTGCGGGTGGTGCCGTCGGAGAGGCGTTCGACGGTCCACTGGGTGCCGTCGAAGCTGGCCCGGTACTCGGAGGCGCGCAGCTCGGTGATGGTGGCCGGATCGAACTGCACGGCGAGCGTCGCCGTGCTGCCGCCCTGGAGATCGGGAAAGATCCGGTCGGAGGGGTTGTTGAGGCGGAAGAAATCACCGCCGAGGTTGCCGTCCAGATCCTGCCCGCGCCGGTGCTGGAGATTGAAGCTTGCGCCCAGCACCACCGCCAGGCGGCCGATCCGGTCCCGGGACGGTTCCAGGATCTGGCGGCGGAAATCGAGCAGGCCCCCGATCTTGCCGCCGGTGAGGTTCTCGCTCACGCGCACCGGTGCGCCGCTGCCGGTGCGTATGCCCACCTCCAGCCGGGAGCCGTCGGGGCTGCCGGGGATGACCTCCAGGGTATTCGGCGTCAGCCCGATGACCGCGGCCTGGCCCTTGCCGATGAAGACGTTGAGCGCATGGTCGTCCTGCTCCACGGTGGTCACCTTCACCAGCTTGCTGAGCTCGAGCACCAGGCGGTCCCGCTTGTCGAGCAGGTCGTTGGGCGGCTGCCCGCCGGCGGCACCATAGGCACGCACGATGTCCTCGTTGAGGGCGGCGATGTCCTGGATCAGCCGGTTGGCCTGGGAGACGGCCTCGGTGAGCGTGCTGTCGAAGTCCCGCTGCAGGCCCACCAGGCGCCCGTCGACGTAGCGGAAGCGGTCCACCAGGGCGCCGGCCTGGGAGAGCAGCTGCCCCCGTGCCTCCATGGACGTGGGATCGTCCGCGACCTGCTGGACGGCCGCGAAGAACTGCTCCATGGCCGGTGCCAGGCCGGTGTTGGGATCGGCGAGGATGTTGTCCACCTGGGAGGCGAACTCGGCGTAGGTGGAGGCCCCGTCGCGGGCGGCGATGCTGGCCCGCAGCTGGGATTCGAGAAAGGCGTCGTACAGGCGCCGCACGCCCTCGACGCGGACCCCGGTGCCGACGTAGCCGGCCCCCGTCAGCTGGGGAGTCTGGATGGTGAGGTCCACCCGCTGGCGCGTGTAGCCCTCGGTGTTCGCGTTGGCGATGTTGTTGCCCGTGGTCGCCAGGGCTCGCTGCATGGCGATCAGGCTGCCGGTGGCGATTCCCAGGATGCTGCTGCCCATGGTCAGATGCTTCCTCTGCTGTGGACGGCTTCAGCGGACCGCCGCCCGGCCTCCACGGCCCCTGTAGCCTGCATCGGCACCGGGGCCCGGGGCTTGAACTCCGCGACCACCTTGCGGAAGGCGGGCCGGTCCAGGATGGCGGCGATCTTCTCGGCATAGTGCGGGTCCGTGGCATAGCCGGCCCGGGCCAGGGCCTGGACGAAGGCCAGCGGGTCCCGCGCGCGCAGGGCCTCGCGGTAGCGGGGGTGCCCTTCCAGGAAACGCGCGTAGTCCTCGAGGCTGGCCTCGGGCGAGGGATAGGCGCGGAAGCGGGCCGATACGCGGCGCAGGTGGCCCTCCTGGAACTCGAGGGTGCCGGCCGCCACCCGCGGCCCGTGCCAGTCGGCACCGGCCTTGATTCCGAACAGGTTGTGGGAGGGCCGGCCATCCGGGCCGCGCGGGATGGCGCGTCCCCAACCGGTCTCCAGGGCGGCCTGGGCCACGATCGCCTCCGCCGGCACACCCAGGCGCCGGGCGACGCGCCGGGCGTGGGGCAAGAGGTCACGCACGAAACGCGCGGGATCGCCCCGGGCCCAGGCACGGGGATCGAGCGGCGGCAGCGCGGCCTCGGGTGCCGGCCGTGCAGGACCGCGCGGCACACCCGTCCGTGCACCGGCGCGTGCGGGAGAGGTAGCCGCCGGGGCGGTGACCCGGGACCGCCCGGGCACCCCGGGCTTGCCTTCGAGCTGGCGCACCAGCAGCTCGGCCAGTCCCAGGCCCGGCCTGCGGGCGAGTTCGACGGCGATCTGGCGGTCGTACATACCCTGGTAGAACCGGGTCTGGTCGTTGTCGAACAGCCCGTCACTGGGCACCGCCTTGCGCATCTCCTTGAGCATCATCTGCAGGAAGAGCGCCTCGAACTGGCCGGCGACCCGGCGCAAGGTCTCCGGGTCGCGCGGGTCGGCGCGGGCCTGTGCCCGCAGGTCGTGGAACTGCGCGAAGTCGGCATAGAACCCGGCCTGCTCGAGCGCGTTCATGCCCCCCCCGCCTCAGATCACGATCAGCTCGGCGCGCAGCGCGCCGGCCGCCTTGAGTGCCTCGAGGATAGCCACCAGGTCGCCCGGGGCGGCGCCCACCTGGTTGATGGCCGTGACGATGTCGTTGAGGGTCACCCCCGGGTTGAAGAGAAACATGCGGTTGTTCTCCTTCTCCACCCGGACCTGGCTACGGGGCGTGACGGTGGTCTGTCCACCCGAGAGCGGGGGAGGCTGGCTGACGCGCGGCGACTCGCTGATGGTGACGGTGAGATTGCCGTGCGAGACGGCCGCCGGCATCACGCGCACGTGTGCCCCGATCACCACCGTGCCGGTCCGGGAATTGACGATGACGCGCGCCGGGGCCTCGCCCGGGTCGATCTCCATCTCCTCCAGCATGGAGACGAAGGCCACGCGCTGCCCGGAATCCCGGGGGGCGTTGACACGCACGGAGGCGGCATCGATCGCCTTGGCCGTGCCTGGACCGATCATGCGGTTGATGGCCTTGGCCAGGCGCATGGCCGTGGTGAAATCCGGGGTATGCAGGTTGAGCGTGATGCTGTCCCCGTCGAGGAAGGGGCTGCGAACCTCGCGTTCCACGGTGGCACCGTTGGGGATGCGGCCCACGCTCGGCACGTTGACCGTGATACGGGAGCCGTCCTCGCCACCGGCGCTGAGCCCGCCCACGACGAGGCTCCCCTGGGCGATGGCGTAGATGCGCCCGTCGGCCCCCCGCAGGGGCGACATCAGGAGCATGCCGCCGCGCAGGCTCTTGGCGTCGCCGATGGAGGAGACGGTGACGTCGATGGTCTGGCCGCGCTTGGCGAACGGCGGGAGCTTGGCGCTCACCGACACCGCGGCGACGTTCTTGAGGCTGAGATTGACATTCGGCGGAATGGTGACCCCCATCTGGGTGAGCATGTTGCGCACGCTCTGGACCGTGAACGGGGTCTTGTCGCCGGTGCCGTGCAGGCCGACCACCAGCCCGTAGCCGACGAGCTGGTTGTCGCGCACCCCGGCGATGCTGGCGATGTCCTTGACACGCTCGGCCCGGGCCGGTACGGCGAAGATCCAGGCCAGGATCACCAGGATCAGGGTGCTTCGCCCGAGATACTTGTTCATCACAGCCTCCCTCCTAGAAGGGCCACAGGGGACTCATGAAGAACCGGGCCAGCCAACCCATGCGGTTGGAATCGGCGAATTCGCCCTTGCCGCTATAGGTGATGCGGGCATCGGCCACCTGGGTCGAGAGCACCGTGTTGTCGGGCCGGATGTCCGCAGGCCGCACGATGCCCGAGATACGGATGTATTCCTCCCCGGTGTTGATGGTGAGCCATTTCTCGCCCTGCACCACCAGGTTGCCGTTGGGCAGCACCCGGGCCACGGTGACCGTGATGCTGCCGGTGAGGCTGTTGCTCTGGGTACTGTCGCCCTTGCCCTCGAACGTGTTGCTCGAGTCGGCATTGGTCTCCAGGGTGTGGGGCCCGCCGCGCCCGTGCGGCAGCAAGGGCACGTCGAAGCGCGTGGGCTTGCCCAGCACGGTGGGGTTGGGCAGGCTGACCTTGCTGTCCTTGCTCGTCTTGACCTGGGCGGTCTTCTTCGCCTGGGTCTTCTCCTGCAGGACGATGGTCAGCACGTCTCCCACCCGGTGTGCCTTGAGGTCGGTGAACAGCGAGACCTCCCGGCCTTCCTGGTAGATGGCGCCGTCCCGCTGCGGCGGCTCGGGCACCACCGGCGGCATGGCAGGGCGGTAGACCACCTCGTGTACGGGGCGCGTGGCACAGCCGGAGGCCAGGCCCAGGGCGAGGACCGGCAGCAGCAGGCGGAACAGGCGCTGGACGTTCATGCGGCCCCCTACAGGTTGTTGTTGACGTACTGGAGCATGCGGTCGGTCGTCGAGATCGCCTTGGAGTTCATCTCGTAGGCGCGCTGGGTCTCGATCATGTTCACCAGCTCCTCGACGACGTTGACGTTCGACGTCTCGAGCGCACCCTGCACCAGGGTACCCACACCGTTCTGGCCGGGGTTGCTCACCACCGGCGCCCCGCTGGCCGCCGTCTCGACGTAGAGGTTCTGGCCGATGGGCTGCAGGCCGGCGGGGTTGACGAAATCGGCCAGCGTCAGCGTCCCCACCTGGGTCGGGGCGCTCTGCCCCTGCAGCTGCACCGTGATCACGCCGTCGGAGCCGATGGTGACGCTCTGGGCGTCGGTGGGAATGGTGATGCTGGGCTGGACCGGGTAGCCGCTGCTCGTGACGAGCTGGCCGTTGGCGTCGAGGTTGAGGGTGCCGTCCCGGGTATAGGCCAGGGTGCCGTCGGGCATGAGGATCTGCAGGTAGCCGCGCCCCTGAATGGCGAGGTCGAAGGTGTTGTTCGTCTGCACGATGTTGCCCTGGGTGTGCAGTTTCTGGGTCGCGACCGTGCGCACGCCGGTGCCGATCTGCAACCCGGACGGCAACTGGGTGCCCTGGGTGGACTGGGCGCCGACCTGGCGCACGTTCTGGTAGAGCAGGTCCTCGAACACGGCGCGGCTGCGCTTGTACCCGGTGGTGTTGACGTTGGCCAGGTTGTTCGAGATCACGCTCATGCGTGTCTGCTGGGCCTCCAGCCCCGTCATCGAGATCCACATGGCCTTGTTCATGGGTCACCTCCCTCCTGTTCGCCGGGCCTCAGCCCTGGATGTTCATGAGACGGCTCGAGGCCTCGTCGTTGCGCCGGGCGGATTCGAGCAGCTTCACCTGGGCCTCGAACCGCCGCGCGAGCGCGATCATCTCCGTCAGCGATTGCACGAGACTGACGTTGCTGGTCTCGAGTGCACCGGTGGCGAGACGGATCTCGGCGCTGGGCTCGGCCGGTTGCCCGTCGCGCCGGCGCAGCAGGCCGTCGGGCCCCTTGACGAGTTCGCCCGGGCGGGCCGCGACCAGCTTGATGCGCCCGATCACTGCCATGCCCTCGGCGCCCTGCCCCAGGGGCCGCACGGAGACGGTCCCGTCGCTGCCGATCTCCAGCTTCTCGTGCGGCGGCACGAGGATCGGACCGCCGTCACCCAGCACCGGCAGGCCGTTGCCCGTCTCGAGCAGCCCTTCGGGCGAGATGCGCAGGTCGCCGCGCCGGGTATAGGCCTCGCTGCCGTCCGGGGCCTGCACGGCGATCCAGCCCTCGCCTTGCACCGCCACGTCCAGTGCGCGTCCCGTCCGCTCGATGCCTCCGCGGGAGAAGTCCACCGACGGGGACTCGGTGGCCGAGAACACCCGGTCGGGGTAGTAGGGACCATTGAGGTACAGCGCCCGCGCACGGGTAAGATCGGCCTGGAAGCCCACCGTGGAGGCATTGGCCAGGTTGTTGGCGTTGACCTCCTGGGCCTGCAGGATCTGGCGCAGGCCGCTGGCGGCGACGAAGAGCAGGCGGTCCATTCCGGGTCACTCCTACCGGATGTTGATGATGGTCTGGGTGATGGTGTCGGCGGTGCTGATCACCTGCGAGTTCGCCTGGAAGTTGCGCTGGGCGGTGATCAGGTTGACCAGCTGCTCGGCGATGTCGACGTTGGAGGCCTCCAGCGCACCCGACTGGATGAGCCCGAAGCTGGCCGTGCCGGCCTCGCCGATGATGCGGTCGCCGGCGGCGAAGGTCTCGGCCCAGGTGGTATCGCCCAGCTGCTGCAGGCCCTGCACGTTGGGGAAGGTCGCCAGCGCGATCTTGCCCAGCGCGGTGGACTGGCCGTTGGTGTAGCGGGCCGAGACCACGCCGGAATCGTCGATGTCGAGCCCGGTGAGCTTGCCGGTGGTGAAGCCGTCCTGGATCAGGCCGTTGACGGCGTAGTCGCTGCCGTACTGCGTGAGGTCGGCATAATCCAGGGAGAGCGCGATGGGTGCGGCGCCGTTCGATGGCGTGACCGGGTTGTAGGTGACCGTGGTCGGCGAACTCAGGGTACCGTCGGTGTTGAACGTGAGGTCGATGGTATTCGAAGCCGGGCTGCCGCTGGTGACCGTGGTGCCGTCCAGCGTCAGGAGCACGTGCCATTGCAGGGCGTTGGTCGAGTCGCGCAGAAAATACATGGAGGCGGCATGCGACTCGCCGAAGGAATCGTACACGGTGAAGGAGGTGGAATAGTTGTAGGTGTTCGGGTCGTTGGGGTTGATGCTTCCCGCCGCACCCGTGGTGCTCTCGCCGGCGTCGAGGTTGATGGAGAGGTCCACCTTCGTGGTGGCCTTGGGCGCCCCCTCGGCGAGCGAGATCTGCAGATCACCCATCGACCCCGTGTCGAAGCTGCGGCCGGTGTTGCCGATGGGCTTGAACACCTGCAGCCGCTGGCCGTTGCTGTTGACCACGTAGCCCTGGCGGTCGATGCTGAACGCGCCGGCGCGGGTATAGACGTTGGCGCCGTTGTCGCTCAGCACGAAGAATCCCTCACCGTTGATGGCCAGGTCCAGGTTGTTGTTGGTGAACTCGACGTTGCCCTGGGAGAACTGCTGGGCGACGCGGGCCAGGCGCACACCGCCACCGACGGCCGTACTGCTCACGCCCGCCAGCGAGGTGGCGTAGACGTCGGCGAACTCCGAGCGGGAGGCCTTGAACCCCGTCGTGCTCGCGTTGGCGATGTTGTTGCCCGTGACCTTGAGGTCCGCGGAAGCGGCGTTGAGGCCACTCAGTGCGATGCGGAAAGGCATGGTGCTTCCTCCTGTTCAGAGAATCCTGTGAATCTTGCCGAAGTCGATCTCGCCGATGCCGGCGAGGTCGACCACGATTCCGCCCTTGCCGAGGGTGACGGCATCCACGCGCCCGGTGGTCAGGGTCTCCACGGCCTCGGCGTGATCGCCGATGCGGGCCTCCGCGGAGAAATGGTAGGTGCCGGGTGTGGCCCGCTTGCCGTCGTCGCCGAACCCGTCCCACTGGAAGTGCACTTCACCGGCCGCCTGGGTCCCGAGTTCCAGGCGGCGCACCAGGCGCCCGTTCTCGTCGGTGATGTTGACGACCAGCTCGCGCGTGCTCTCGGGCAATTGCACGATGCCCCGCACCCCGCCTTGGTCCTCCAGCACCGCGGAGCCGGTGGCGGCCATCACCTGGTGGCCGACGAGGGCGGCGGCCTGGAGGGCCTGGTTGGAGACCAGCGACTCGCTGAGCTTGGCGAAGGATTTCTGCAGGTCGCCGATCCCGGAAACCGTGCCGAACTGGGCCATCTGAGCCAGGAAATCGCCGTTCTGCATGGGCTTGAGCGGGTCCTGGTTACGCAGCTGCGCGACCATCAGCTTGAGGAACTGCTCCTGGCCGAGCTTGTTCCTGTCCTGGGACTTCTGCTGCGCCTGCTCCACCGTGCGCAGCCCGATCTCCGAGAGGCTCTGGGTATCGATGCGGTCGATCATGGCGCCCTCCCCTAGCGTCCCAGCCGCAGCGTCGCCAGCAGCAGCTGCTTGGCCGTGTTCATCACCTCGACGTTGCTCTGGTAGTTGCGCGAGGCGGCGATCATGTCCACCATCTCCTCGACCACGTTGACGTTCGAGGTGTAGACATAGCCGTCCGCCCCGGCCAGGGGGTTGCCCGGGTCGTAGCGCTTCTGTACCGGGGCGGCATCCTCGACGATGCCCGCCACGCGCACCCCGGCCACGGCATCTCCCTCCCCGCCGGCCTGCTCGAGCACCGTGGCGAAGACGGGATGCCGGGCCCGGTAGGCCGACCGGGCGTCGCCGCTGACCGTGTCCGCATTGGCCAGGTTGCTGGCCGTGGTGTTGAGCCGCACCGTCTGGGCACTGAGTGCGGAACCGGAGATGTCGAAGACCTTGAACAGCGACATGGTTCACTCTCCCCGTATGGCCTTGCGCAGGGTGTCGATCCGTCCGTTCAGGAAGGTCAGCGTGGCCTGGTACTGGATGGCGTTCTCGGCGAAGGCGGCCTGCTCGCGCTGCGAGTCGACCGTGTTGCCGTCGAGGGACGGGCTGTCGGGTACCCGGTAACGCACGGGTGGTGTGATCCCCTGTCGGTCGCCTCCGCCCAGGTGCCCGGGCCGGGTGGTCGCGAGTCGAATCCCGGTCTGCCGACGGGCCTCGGCCATGGCGGCACGGAAATCGATGTCGCGCGCCTTGTACCCGGGGGTGTCCGCGTTGGCGAGATTGCCGGCGAGCAACTCCATGCGTTGCGCACGCAACGCGAGCGCCTGCGGCAGCGGACCGAGTGCGGAATCGAAGTCTATCGGCATGGCGTCCTCGAACTTGAGCCTGTCCTGCCGCGGTCCGAAGCAACCAGCATGCCAGCCGGCATTCCGCACCCTGCATTCGTCGAGAGGGGAACCGCCTGCGGGGAAAACGGCAACCCCGGGGCCGGAAAAGCGGCAAGCCCTTGCCGCCACCTTGCCGTTCCGGGGCGGGAGCGGCTCAGTTCAACGGGTGGACGGGGGCCGGTGGCGCGTCAGCGCAGGCGGTAATGGATGCCGTGGCGCGTGCGGACCATCTCGAAGGCGTCGGAGTATTGACTGATGGATTCCGAGGCCCCCGGGAAGAGGTAGCCCCCGGGACGCATGGCGCCGGCGATCCGTTGCAGGATCCTGCGCTTGGTCTCGGGCGCGAAGTAGATGAGCACGTTGCGACAGAAGACCGCCTCGAAGCGATGGGTGACCGCCCCGGCCTGCAGGTTCATCCGCCGGAAGGCCACGCGCCGCCGGACGGTATCCTGGACCCTCCAGGTACGCCCCTCGCGCACGAAGAAGCGGGAGAGGCGCTGTTGCGAGAGGCCGCGCTGGATGGAGAGCTCGTCGTAACGCGCCTCCCGCGCCACGTCGAGGGCACGACCGTCGATGTCCGTGGCCAGGATGTCGACCTCCTCGAAGGCCCCGGGGTGCCGTTCGAGGTATTCGCTCACGACCATGCTGATCGAGTAGGGCTCCTGCCCCGTGGAACAGGCCGCCGACCAGATCCGTGGGCGGCGGATCCCCCGGGACTGCCACTCGGGGAGGATGACCGCGGCGAGGATCTCGAACGGGTAGCCGTCCCGGAACCAGGAGGTCTCGTTGGTGGTCATGGCCTCGATGACCCGGGTGCGCAACTCCTGTTCCGCGGGCAGGGAGAGTCGTTCGACCAGTTCCCCGAGCGAGCTCATGCCGTAGTCTTCCATCAGGCGGGAGAGACGGCTCGCCACCAGGTATTTCTTGTCCTCCCCCAGCAGGATGCCCGAGAGTTCCTCGAGCCGGGCACGGAAACGCCGGTAGTCCGCGTCCGTGATCTGCACGCCACAGGCGGCGCGAAAGGAAGTCCCGGCCTGGGCCATCAGGAGGCTTCCCTCACTTCTTGCCCGTGCTTCTCGACCTGGCGCAGCACGCTCTCGGCCAGCAGGTCCGGCTTGAACTTGGCGATGAACTCGTCGGCGCCGACCTTCTTGACCATGTTTTCGTTGAAGACGCCCGAGAGCGAGGTATGTAACAGGATATAGATGTCCGACAGGCGCGGGTCCTCGCGCACGCGCGTGGTGAAGGTGTAGCCGTCCATCTCCGGCATCTCGATGTCCGAGATCACCATGGCCAGGTTACGCAGCCGATCGGGTTCTTCCTCGGCCCACTTCTGGAGGATATCCAGGGCCTTGCACCCGTCCATGGCGAGGGTGCAGGGGATGCCGAGCGAGTCCAGCGTGCGCTTGATCTGGTTGCGTGCCACCATCGAGTCGTCCGCGACGAGGATGTGGGGTTCGTAGGGCCGGCTTTCCTCGCGGGCGCGCTCGCGCCACTCCTCCGAGACCTCTTCCTCCATGCCGATGACTTCCGAGAGCACCTTCTCCACGTCGATGATCTCGACCAGCTTGCCGTCCACCTCGGTCACCGCGGTGAGGTAGTTGCTGTGACCGGCAGTGCGAGGCGGCGGCAGGATCTGCTCCCAGTTCAGGTTCACGATGCGGTCGACCATGTCGACCAGGAACCCCTGGATGGAGCGGTTGAACTCGGTGACGATCACGAACGCCCGGGAGGGTTCGGGATGCCTGGGACCGCC
>RFHK01000150.1 GCA_003695825.1 Gammaproteobacteria bacterium
GGCTGGACCCCCGTCGTGCGCGTCGACCACGCCGACGTGCTCGGCTCCTGCAGCTCCTGCCACAACGGCCGCACCGCACGCGGCAAACCCGCCGGGCACCTGCCTTCCGGCAATGCCTGCGACGACTGCCACACCACCCGGGCCTGGACGCCGGCCGTCTTCGATCACGGTTCCGTCGCACCGGGCACCTGTGCCACCTGCCACAACGGTGTCACGGCTACCGGCAAGCCGGCCGGTCACGTACCGACCAACGCCTCCTGCGATCAGTGCCACAACACCCGGACCTTCTCGGGGGCACGCTTCGACCACAGCGCCGTCACCGGCAGTTGCGTGAGCTGCCACAACGGCACCACGGCCACCGGCAAGCCGGCGAACCACATCCTCACCGACAACGTCTGCGAGGCCTGTCACCGGACGACCTCCTGGTCGGACGTGCGGCGCAAGCCGGACCACAACCACGTGCTGGGTAGCTGTTCCTCCTGCCACAATGGCATCATCGCCAAGGGCAAGCCCAGGCATGAACACCCGGTGACGAACCAGGAATGCAACGTCTGTCACTCCACCCGGACCTGGGACCGGTAGGCAAGGCGGCCGTCCCGATGCAAGATGTGGCCTGAGCCCAGGAAGACGCACCCGCACCCCGGGTCCAGGAGGCCCCGGCAGCGGTATCGAGGCCCTCGGCTGCCGGCGCACCCGGAACCGAACAAGGCGGGGTACGCAAGGTGGCTCGGTGCGACCTTGGGGGTGCTCCTGACTTTCACCGCCGGCGCCCAGGGCCTGGCCGGCAAGGCCTTGCTCGAGGTGCAATCCATTCCGTCGGCGGGCGGTACGCGGATGCGACTCCATTTCGCCTGCCCCGTGCAATGGCGCGAACAGGCGCCCGCCTACCAGGGAGACAGCCTGCTGATCCTGCTGCGGCTCGGCGCCGAGTGCGGTGCGCTTGTCCCCCGGCGCGCTTTCCGGCACCATGCCGTGCTGCCGCCGGCGTTGCGAAACCAGGTGGAGGACGTCGCGCTCGAGCAGGATCCGGTGCATGGCCCTCGGCTGATCATCCGCTTCCGGGCCGTGCGCCGTTTCACCGTCCAGGCCGAAAGGGAGGGTAGGGCCCTGGTGCTCGATCTCGCCGCCCCCGCACCCGTGTCCACCGACAAGAAGAGGAAGACACCGTGATCCCGAAGCCGTATGCTCGCCCCTCGCGTCGCTTCGTACTGCTGCTGTGGCTGCTGTGCGTGCCGCTCACCGTCTTCGCCCGTGACGTGCTGGAGGGTATCGACGTGAGCCCGCCCGGCGCCACGCCCCAGGTGCTCATCCACTTCAGCACGGCGGTCCAGTACATCACGCACAGCCCGCCCGACCACGGCCAGGAAATCCAGGTGCGCCTGCGCACCCTCGGCCTCACCGGTTCCCAGGAGGACCTCGTCCTGGCACAACGCAACGAGATCCTGCAATGGACGCCCACGGAGCGCATCCCGCTCTACGAAGTGCGCTTCGAACCCGATGTCGCCGGCCAGGCGCGCCTGCTCGTACGTTTCCGTCGCCCGGTCCACTACCGCAACCTGCGGCTCTCCGCCGATGCCCGGACGCTGCTCATCGACCTGGTACCGCCGGCGGCTGCCCAGGCGGCGCCCAAGCCCGGCCCGGCGGCCGCACGGCCGGCCCACCGGCCTTCCCTGCCGGCGGGCCGCTACGTGATCAACCTCGCCTCCTCGACCCGTCCCTTCGACCTGCGCGCGGCCGCGCGGCGGATCCCGGTCGAGAAGCACATCCTCTACACGACCCAGGTCACCATCGAGGGCAAGCTCTGGTACCGACTTCGCCTCGGCTTCTTCGCCAGCCGGGCCCAGGCCAAGGCCGTGCTGCCCCGGCTGGCCTCGTTCTATCCCCGGGCCTGGGTGGCACGGGTGCCGCGCGAGGAGAAGCGCCATGCCGTGGAACAGACCCGGGCCGCGGCACGACCCGGCGGAACCAGGCCGCCACGGCACCGGGAGTACCTGGTGGTGCACCGGCCGGATCTGCCCCCCCTGCCCCCCGAACGCATTCGGCGGATGATGTCGGAGGCGGACACGGCGCTCGCGAAGGGGAACTACCGGCGGGCAGCGCAACTCTACACCGCGCTGGTGGAACGCGGCACCCCGGAAGCCGGCAAGACGGCACTGGAGAAGCTCGGGCTCGCCCGGGAACGCCTGGGCCAACTCGCCCAGGCCAAGGCGCTCTACGAACAGTACCTCGACCAGTACCCGAACGACCCGGGCGCCCGGCGCGTACGCCAGCGCCTGCTCGGCATCGTGACGGCACGCGCCAAGCCCCGGGCACGCCTGGGCCGCAAGCGGGGTGCCCGCGAACCCTGGGAGTTCTTCGGCGGCATCGCCCAGTACTACCGGCGCGACATCTCGGTGCCGGACTCGGGCTCCACCACCGTCACCCAGTCCATGCTGATCAACGACCTGGACGTGACGGCGCGCAAGCGCGGCGAACGCCTGGACTACCGGTTCCGGTTCACCGGCGGCTACGACCACGACTTCCTGAACAACGGCAAGGGGAGCCGGACCCGGGTGAGCAGTCTCTATCTCGACCTCACCGATGCCTCCACCACCTACAGCCTGCGCGCCGGTCGCCAGACCCGCAGTACGGGAGGCGTGTTCGGGCGTTTCGACGGGCTGCTCGCGACCTGGCGATGGCAACCGCGCCTGCGCCTCAACGGGGTCTTCGGCTCCCCGGTGCAGCGCAGCCGGGACGGCGTGGACACCCACCGCCATTTCTATGGCATCAGCCTCGACATGGGTACCTTTCTCGACCGGATCGATACCGTGCTCTACTACATCGAGCAGCACGCCTACGGTATCCTCGACCGGCGGGCCGCCGGTGGCGAGATCCGCTACCTCGATCCGAAACGCTCCCTGCTGACCTCCGTCGACTATGACCTTTCCTACCGGCTGCTCAACACCTTCTTCCTGATCGGCAACCTGCAGCTGGCCGACGGTTCCACGATCAACGCCACGGTGGACATCCGGCGCAATCCCCTGCTGACCACGTCGAACGCCCTGCAGGGGCAGACAACGACCGACCTGAGCGTCCTTTCCGGACAGCTCGGCGGAGAGGACGCCCTGCGCCAGGTCGCGCTGGACCGCACTTCCCTGACCCGCAACTTCACCCTGGGCCTGACCCACCCGCTCGATGCCCACTACCAGATCAACACGGACATCACGGTCAGCAACACTTCCGCCACCGCCACCTCTGCAGGGGTGCAGGGCATCCCGGCGACCGGGAACCAGTACTTCCTCAACGTCCAGTTGATCGGCAGCAGTCTCCTGAAGGAAGGCGACATCGGTATCCTGGGCGTGCGTTATGCCGACACCAGTTCCAGCCGGACCCTCTCCCTGACGGCGGACAGCCGTTACCCCATCAGCCGCCAGTGGCGCATCAACCCGCGCGCGCGGCTCGACTACCGGGACAACCAGAACGACGGGAGCACCCAGTGGACCCTGGCCCCCACGCTGCGCGTCGACTACCGCATGAAGCGCAACGTCGAGTTCGAGCTCGAAGTCGGCAGCGAGTGGTCCAGCCGCCGCTTCTCGAGCACGACGACACGGGATTCGGCCTACTTCTTCACCCTGGGCTACCGCGCGGACTTCTAGCACCTTGCGGGCCGGGGGGCTCACTCCAGGGGGAGGTCGTTGACGCTGACGATGCCGAGAAAGAGCGCGATGACGAGGGTCCCGATCACCAGGCCGAGGGCCAGGATCATCGCGGGTTCGAGCACGGTGACCAGGCGACGGACCCGCAACTCGGTACGGGCCGCCAGGTGCCGCGCCGCCCGCGTGGCCAGGGGGCCCAGGCGTCCCGTCTCCTCGCCCACTTGCAGCATCTGCAGGGCGCGGGCCGGGAAGACCTCGAGTGCCAGGAGGGCGGCGGCGAGGCTTCCGCCCTCGCGCACCTGCTGCTCGACGGCCGCGAGCCGTTCCCGCAGGACGCCGTTGCGCACGGCCTGCACGGCCGCCGGCAGGGCCTCCCCGGCGGCAATACCGTTCTCGAGCAGCATCCCCAGGCTGTAGAAAAACCGGGCCCCTTCCACCGACCGGACGTGCTCGCCCAGCCAGGGCAGGCGCAACACCCAGCGATCGAGGCGCCTGCGGCTCGAGGGCAGGCCGAACCATCCCCAACCGGCGATCCCGAGCAACGCCAGGAGCAACACCAGCCCCCCGCCGAACCGGCGTAACAGGTGTCCCAGGGCCAGTACCAGCGCCGTCATCGCCGGGAGCCGTCCCTGGGCTTCCTCGAAGAGCACCTCGAACCGGGGCACCACGAACAGCAGGATCACGAGGATCGAGGCCAGGGCCACGATCGCCAGAATGGCGGGATAGAGCAACGCGGAGACCAGGCTCTCGCGCAGTGCGCGCGTCCGCTCCAGGTGTGCGGCCAGGTCGTGCAACGCGCCGGCCAGGCGGCCGGCCTGCTCGGCATTGGCCACCAGGTTCACCTGGTCGGGGGCAAAACCCTGGCCGGCGAGGGCCTGGGAGAAGGACCGTCCTTCCCGCAGGTCCTCGAGCAACCTTTCCGCGAGCGGCGCCAGGCCCGGCTCTTCGCTGGTACGGGCCAGGATGGCGAGCGCCGTACCCAGCTCGATACCGGCACCGAGGAGCTCCGCGAGGGCCTGCAGGAGGAGATCCCGCGGGACCCGGCGGCGCCGGCCCGGGAGCGGCGTCCGTCGGCGCACTTCCCGCGCGTCCAGGCGCAGGGGCGTGAGTCCCTGGGCCGACAGCCGGCGCACCGCCTCGGGCACGCTGGCGGCCTCGATCACGCCCCGCTGCTCGCGTCCCTGCGCCGATACCGCCTGGTAATGGAATTCAGGCACGATTCATTCCCCCGCCAAGGTGACCCGCATCACTTCTTCGAGGCTGGTGATGCCCGAGGCCAGCTTCTCGCCCGCCGTCTCCGCCAGCGTCCGCATGCCCTGGGCACGGGCGGCCCGGGCGATGCGCTGGGCATCGGCACGGACCGCGATGAGCTCCCGGATCGCCTCGTCGACGACGAGCAATTCGTAGAGCGCGGTCCGCCCCCGGTAACCGCTCTCGCGGCAGTGCGGGCAACCCCTTGCCTGGTACAGGGACTCCACCGTGCCGCCCAGGCGTCCCAGGGCACGGCGCTCTCCCTCGGCGAGAGGCTGCTCGGTACGGCAGTGGGGACAGAGCCGTCGCACCAGGCGCTGTGCCAGGACCGCGGTGAGCGTCGAGGCCAGGAGATAAGGCTCGATCCCCATGTCGAGCAAGCGCGCCACGGCCCCGGCGGCATCGTTCGTATGCAGGGTGGCCAGGACCAGGTGACCCGTGAGGGCGGCCTGGACGCTGGTACGCGCGGTTTCCTCGTCGCGCAACTCGCCCACCATGATGACGTCCGGATCCTGGCGCAGGATGGAGCGCAGCGCCGACGCGAAATGTACCCCGGCGCCCGGATTGACCTGGATCTGGTTGACACCCTGGAGCTGGTACTCGACCGGATCCTCCACCGTGAGGATCTTGCGGTGCTCGTCGTTGAGCCGGTCGAGCGCGGCATAGAGGGTGGTCGTCTTGCCGCTGCCGGTAGGGCCGGTGACCAGGATCAGGCCGTGTGGCCGATCGAGCAGCCTGCGAAAGCGATCCGCCGTGTGCGGGTCGAAACCGAGGGCAGCGAAATCGAGGGCGATTCCACCGGGATCCAGGAGGCGCATCACGACGCTCTCCCCGTGCAGCGTGGGCACGGTCGAGATGCGCACGTCGATGTCACGGCCCTGGAGGCGCATCCGTACCCGGCCGTCCTGGGGGCGACGCCGCTCGGCGATGTCGAGCTGGGCGATGAGCTTGATCCGGGAGACGATCCCGCCGGCGAGTTCGAAGGGTGGGCTGTCGACCTGCTGGAGGCGCCCGTCGATGCGGTAGCGGACCACCAGTCGGTCACGGAAAGGCTCGACGTGGATGTCCGAGGCCCCGGCGCGCACCGCCTCCTCGAAGAGGCGGTTGACGATACGAATGACGGGGGCCTCGCTGGCCAGGTCACGCAGGCGCTCCGCTTCCTGGTCTGCCAGGGAGGCCTGCGGTTGGGCCGCATCCCGCTGTGCTTCTTGCCGGGCCTGGCCGTAAAGCCGGTCGATGGCGGACTCGATCTCCGAGAGGCGGCCGACCACCGGCTCCACGCGGCATCCGGTGGCCAGGGCGACGGCCCGGCGTGCATAGGTGTTGCCCGGATCCACCATGGCCAGCCGCAGCACGTCCCCCTCCCGGCCCAGGGGCACGACGAGGCAACGGCGCAGGAAGGCGTCATTGAGCTGGTCGGGAAAGAGCGCGGTTTCCGGGTAGTCGTGCTCGCCGAGGCATTCGCAGCCCGCAAGCTCGGCCAGCAGCCGGGCCATGACCTCCTCGCCGACCCTTCCCAGCCGCACGAGCAGGACGGGAAGCGAGGCCTCGATGCCCTGGGCCAGTCCCGTACGCTGCAGGCGTTCCAGCTCGTCCCGGGTGATGATGCCTTCGGCCTCCAGCCGCTCCGCGAGGTGCTGCTCGAGGGGCTTCCCTTCTTCCTGTCCGTGTGCCCGGTGATCGTCCATCACGAATGAGTTATTCTTCCCATTTGCATCCCGAACCCATACTATAGAAGTCTGTCCCGCGCAATGCACCCGTCGCCAACGCGGGCCTGCAGGGAGAGAACGACCCATAACGAATCACGAGGTACCGACCATGCAGCGATACGCATTTCCGTGCCTGCTCGCCACCCTGTTCCTTGCCTTCGTCCCCGGCACCCGCCTGCCGGCCGCGGAGCCCCAGGCGACCGGCAACCCGGATCCCCACGCCCATCATCACCACATGATGCACATGGCGCAGGCGGCCGCTCCCCGGATCACCCACCCGCGCTACCGGCTGCCGAAACTGGTGCTGCGGGACGACCAGGACCGGCCGGTGGACCTGCAGCGGCTGGCCCAAGGCCCCCGCCCCCTGATCATGAACTTCATCTTCACCACCTGCACCACCATCTGCCCGGTCATGACCAGTACCTTTGCCGGCGCCTACGACCGGCTCATGGCCGCCCCGGTCCGGCCCCTGCTCGTGTCCGTGACGATCGACCCCGAACACGACGATCCGCAGGTCCTGGCCCGCTACCGGAAGAAATACCATGCCGGGAAAGACTGGCTGTTCCTGACCGGGTCACCACAGGACGTGCGCCGCCTGGAACAGGCGCTGGACGTCTATCGCGGCAGCAAGCTGAACCATGAACCCGTCACTCTCATCCACCTGCCGGGCCGCGCGGCCTGGGTCCGCATGGACGGGTTCACGGGCACCCGCCGCCTCGTCGAGACCTACCTGGCCCAGCTCGATCCCCATGCGGCGACGGCGGCGCATTGACGCCCGGGCGCGGCGTCACTCCCGGGGATTCCTGCTCGTGCTGCTCGGGCTGTGCCCGGCGGTGCACGCCGTCGACATCGAGCAGGGACGCGAGATCTACCTGCACGGGCGATTGCGCTCGGGTGCCCCCGTCACTGCCAGGGTGCAGGGAGACGTGCCGGCCTCCGGCGAGGCGGTGGCCTGCGTCAACTGCCACCGCCGCAGCGGGCAGGGCAGCAACGAGGGGCGCAGCGTCGCCCCGCCGGTGACCGCGGAGGCCCTGTTCCAGCCCCGGAAACTCCCGATCCGGCGCGTCTTCTCCTCCAAGTCCCTGGCGGCGACGGAACGCTCGGCCTACCGGCGCGAGACCCTCTTCCGCGCCATCCGCGAGGGACGCAACCCGGATGGCAGGACGCTCTCTCCGCTCATGCCCCGCTACCGTCTCGACGACGCGCAGCTCGACGACCTCCTGGCCTATCTCTCGACCCTCTCCTCGCACGTATCGCCGGGCGTCACCCGCACCGAGATCCGGCTCGCCACCGTGATCGCCGACGGCGCGCCGAAACGGGCGGCCGAGACCATGCTCGCCGTGCTCAATACCTACGTCGATACCCTGAACGCGGAGACCCGCTACGAAAGCCTGCGCGCCACCCATCCTCCCGTCCACAAGCACTGGCAATACGGCCATTACCGGCACTTCCGCCTGCTCGTGTGGCGGTTGCACGGCCCGCCGGCCACCTGGCGTGAGCAGCTCGAGCACGCCTACCGGCGCACCCCGGTGTTCGCGCTCGTCAGCGGGCTGACGGGTGGGGACTGGGCGCCCATCCACGCCTTCTGCGAGGCCCAGGCCCTGCCCTGCCTGTTCCCGAACACCCGCCTGCCGGTGACGGACGGCGCCTTCTATACCCTCTATTTCGACCGCGGTATCGACCTGGAAGCCGACACCCTGGCGAACCACCTGCTGCAGTCGCCCGATCGCGGCGCCATCCTGCAGGTCCGCGACGACAGCCCCATCGGGCGGCGTGCCGCACGGCGTCTCGCCGAGCGGTTGCGGTCGGCGCGCCCCTCCGTGCAGATCGAGACCCTGGTCATCGTGCCAGAGGAGGAGCAGGCCTCCGACCGCCTGCGCACGGCGGTCGCGGACCGCCATCCACGTCACCTGGTCTTCTGGCTGCAGGACGGGGAAGCCTCCGCCCTCCTGGTCGCCGGCCTCTTGCCCGACCTGCCGCAGGAGACAGGCGTGCACGTCGACTCGGCCTTGCTGCGTCGCCTCGCGCACGGGCCCCTCGCCTCCCGGAGCCTTTCTGCCCCCTACTGCTGGCGCTTGCCCGACCCCCGTGACGGCCAATTGCTCCGCGTCCGCCTCTGGGCCCAGCGGCGGGGGCTGGATCCCGACCGGCTCGACCTCCCCACCCTGGCCGACACCTACACGGCCCTGCAGCTCACGGCGGACGCGATCCGTCACGCGCGCGGCCTGCTGGTGCGCGACTATGTCATCGAGCTGCTGGAACACATGGTGGACAACGCCATCGTCACCGGCATGTACCCGTCCTTCTCGCTCGGCCCCGACCAGCGCTTCGCTGCCAAGGGGTGCCGAATCGTGGCCCTGGACGGACCCCGGGGCCGCCTGCGTCCCGTCACGCCCCTGCGCACCCCATGAGGCTTCGCAAGACAGGGAGGCGACCGGCACCCGGCCGGGGATCACTGCACCACGAGGTGCCGGACCCCGTAGTCGCCGACGACGAAGCTGATGCGGTCGCCGTGCCGGATGCGTCGCCCCGGGTTGGCGAAGAGCAGGAAATAGACACGATGGCTGCGCACCCGCTGCGGTGCCTGCCGCAGTGGTCCGAGCTTGGAAGACTCCGGCACGTAGAAACGGTAGCCGGTCTTTTCCTCCACGATGTAGGGCCGTAGCTTCCGGTCGAAGATCGGGCGGGCCTTTTTCCCGTCTCCCACGCGCAGGCGCAGATCGAGCATGTAACCGGCGGCCGTCAGACGCACGCTCACCACCTGGACGTCGAGGGCCTCGAGGGGACGCAGGCGGGCCGGCACACCCGGACCCCGCGCCGGGGCCGCCTCCCCCGAGGCGGCCTTGCCCTGGTGGCGGCCCGAGGTTGCGGAGGGATGCCCGGGCCCGGAGGCCTGCGCCTGCCAGCCGGCGGGAGCTTCCTTTTGGGCCACCCCGGCCGCCCCCGCGGGGGGCTGCCCGGCCGCCTGCCCCGTCCCGGCGGCCAGGACCGAGGCGCAGCATGCGGCCAGCACGCAGCGGTGCAAGGCCCTCATGCCTCCCTCCCGGATGCGGCGCGCCGTCCGCTCAGCCATACGAGCAGGGCCGTGGCGAGCACGGTCATCCACGCCCAGTGTACCGGGCGTTGCCACCAGGGCAGGGGCCGTCCGTCAGGACTCGGTGGAACCGGTGCAGCCGGTACGGTCGATCCCGTCCGACCCGCGGGCTGCGATGAAGGCACAGGGGACGCGGTGCCCGCGCGGGTGGCCTCACCCGCTGCCCGGGGGCTCGACGTCCCGGCCCGCGGCACGGGCGCCACCCGGGCCGGTGCGCTCGGCTGCGCGGGCGCGGCGCGAGCCGGGGCCACGGGGTGGGCGGGGGTACCCGACGGGGCCGAGACCGCCGCAGCGGAGTCCGACCCGGTGGGCCCATGATCGGCACGGCCCGGCACGGCCGGGGGCGCCGGATCGTGCTCGAGGCCTGGCTGGACCGCGGGCGTCGGCACGGGCAACCCCATGGCGACCACGGCAGGTGTCGCCGTCGCGGCCGGGGATGCCGGAGGTGGCGTACCGGCGGTGGCCGGCTCCGCGCCCCGGGAAGGGCCCCCTTGCGGCTCCGCCGTGCCCGGTGTCGCCGAACCGGGTTCCGCCGGGGCCGATGCGGTCCCGTCGGAGGCCGCCGGTGCCTGCGGCGTATCGTTCGCGGGCGCGGGGTCCGCCGGCTGCGCGGAGGAATCCGCCACAAAGCCTTCCGTGACCAGGTTCCGGGCCAGGTTCTCGAAGGTCACGGCCACCTCGCCCTGGTCCCCACTGAACGGATTGAGCCGGGAGGTGGTGGCCTGGAGTCCCGGCCTGCCCTCGCCCACAACCCGGAACCGGATGCTGGCCACCGGCACGTCACCCTGGACGCCGCTGAAGTCGGTGAAGAGCAGGTCACGCAACGCGCCGTTCCGGTTGTCGATGCGCCCGGGCGTGGCGGCGAACTTCCAGGTCGAACGGTCGAGCTGGACCGATTCGACCTGCACCACGCGCGGATCGAAACGGAGGGAGAGTCCACCGCCGTAGAGGTGCTCGGCCTGCTTGAGGCCGATCTGCACGGTGAAGGTCTCCCCGGGGCGCAATTTCTGTTTCAGCGCCTCGATGCGGACCGTGGGGTTCGCCAGTACCGGGGCCGCCAGCAGTGCCAACACGGGCACCAAGGCCCGCGGCGACCGGCGAATTCGGGTTGACTCAGGCAGATCGATCGTATCCTGGTTCATCTCGTTATCCTTCTGCTGCTGGTTCGGTTCTCAGGGGACATAGGCGGAAGGGCCCGGCGGGCGGAAGAACAGCTGTCCCAGGTAGCCGATGTCGAGCCCGTTGACGTATCCGTCTCCGTTGAAATCGAAGGCCGGATCCCGCGCTGCGAAGGCCTGGATCAACAGGGGAAGGTCCAGGCCGTTCGTGTAGCCGTCGTTGTTCATGTCCGCGTCGCAGGCGTTGCCGTAACCGTCGCCGTCGCTGTCGAGCTGGGAGGGATTGGGAATCTCGATGCAGTTGTCGAAGGCATCATAGTGCCCGTCGCCGTCCCGGTCCAGCACGCCGCCCGGCTGCTCGAGCGCGGTGATGGCGGCCTGGACGTCGACCAGGCCATGGCCGTAGGCTTGGTCCGGTCCTGCCGGGCCCAGGTCCCTGGCGGTCGCGGTGAGCGCCGCCTTGATGGCCCCCAGGCTGGCCGTGGGCAGGGCGCTGCGGATGAGCGCGATGATCCCGGCGAGGTGCGGCGCGGCGAACGAGGTACCGGAGACGCTGGCGTAGGGGGAGAGGGCCAGTCCCAGCCCCTTCGCGGGGGTCGTGGTATAGACGTCGACGCCCGGCGCAACCAGGCTCGGGAAGATCCCGCCCGTGCACGGGCTGGGACCACGGCTGCTGAACGCGGCCACCTGGAGGTTGCGGTCCACCGCGCCGGCGGAGAGCACCTTGCCATAGGTGGCCGGGCTGGACCCGGTGTTCGTCCCGGGACCGTCGTTGCCGGCGGCGAAGACCACCGCGATGCCCGCCGACTCCAGGGCATCGATGTCGGGCTGGAACTCGGGATCGCACTGCCCGATCCCCGCCGCCGCACCCCAGGAGTTGTTGACCACGTCCGGGGCGTCGTCCGTGGCGGGATCGCCGTCGGGATCCAGCGCCCACTGGAAGGCGGCATGGATGGCGGAGAGCGTCGCCGTGCCGTCGTCACGAAAGATCTTCGCGGCGATCCACTGGGCACCCGGCGCGACCCCGATGGGCTGCCCCGAGGCGCTGCCCCCGACCATCACGCCCATGGTCTCGGTGCCATGGCCGAGGACGTCGGTGGGGGTGGCATAGTCGCCGTAGGGGTCGAACCAGTCGGCGGGCCGCCCGCGCCAGCGCCCGGCCAGATCCGGATGGCCGGCGTCCACCCCCGTGTCCAGGCCGGCGACGACGGCGCCACGCCCGTCGATGCCGGCGGACCAGACCGTGGGGATGCCCAGCAGGTCCAGGTTCCAGCCGGGTGTGGTCGTCGTCCCCGGTGCCGTGCCGCCGAAGACGACGATGCGGTCGAGCCGGACCTCGCGCACCCCCGGCAGGCGGGCCAGCGTCCCGACCAGGAAGGCCGGGACGCGCACGGCCAGGGTGTTGATCAGCCACAGGCGCCGACCACCCCGGTGCCCCAGCCGGCCGAGCAGCGCCACGACCGGCCGCTGGCTATCCTCGGCCTCCCGGCGCAGGGTGCGGACCATCTCGTCATGCAGGCGCCGGCGCTGCTGCTCGATCACCTCCCGCTCGAAGGGCCCTGCCACCGCGGCCCGCCCCAGGCGGTCGAAGGCGGTACGGTAGCCCTGCAGGTTCACCCGGCGCGTGAATCGCACGAGCACGGGCACGGACTCCTCGGGGTCGAGCCGAGCGAGCCGCGCCTGCA
>RFHK01000151.1 GCA_003695825.1 Gammaproteobacteria bacterium
CCGGGCAGCGGGCAGCGAGACCAATAGGCAGACTAAGCATGTAGATCCTCAGGCGGAGGATCCACGGACGCGGGTTCGATTCCCGCCGCCTCCACCAATCCAAGGCCCCTGGCCGGACGGCCAGGGGCTTTTGCATATTCGGACAACCATATTCGAGACGAGGACCGCCAAGGAATGGCTGCCTATCGTACCGTCCGCATACTCTCGGCCACCGATGCCGCCTATATCGTCGGAAGATCATGCATCATGCCCGACTTCGACTTCCCGCCGGGCGAGCTCCCGCAGCCCGTCGATAGCCAACGACAGGACCGGGTTGTCGCTCTCGCGGGGATAGACCACATATGCGGGATGCCGAAACCGGGGTGAATCGGCCACCACATGGAGGCGGCCGGACTGGACGAACGGAGCAGCCATGCGCTCGGGCAGGAAACAGCTTCCCCCATTGGTCAGGATGAGCTGCACGCCCAGCCAACCGATGTTGGCGACCTGGGGAGGACGCTCGATGTCGGGATAACTCCGTGAATGCTGGGCATAGAATCCCGGCCCCCACTCGATATACACATAGTCGTCTCCGGGCTCCCGGTCATCGGGCCGGCTGCTGACCAGAACGAGCGTCTCGTCGAACAGATGTTCCACGGTGAGTCCGGGGCTGTGATAGGGCGTATACATCAGACCGATGTCCAGCGTTCCCTCGATCAGGCGCCGCATCAGGTCTTCTTCGAAGCCGATCTCGTTTTGCAGCACCACGTCCGGCGCTTGCCGGCGCATCCATCCGACCCACCTGGGCAGATAGCCTTCCCAGAGCGCAATCCGCCCGCCGATCCGCAGTGTGGCGCGATAGCGTTCCGGCAGCCCTACCTCGTCCCGTGCCTGGTCGGCCGTCAGCACGAGCCGTTTGGCATGAGGGAGAAAGCGCCTTCCCGCGGGCGTCAGGCTGGCGCCGGAACGGTTGCGGACGAAAAGGCGCACGCCCAGCTCTTCCTCCAGCCGGCGAATCCGAACACTGACCGTCGACTGCGTCAGATGCAATTGCCGCGCGGCTTCAAGAAAGCTGCCACTCGCTGCAATGGCAAGGAAGGTGCGCGCCTGATTGATGTCCATCGTGCCACCCGCCTCTCTTTTTATCGACATCGTCGATATTATCGTTTAATAAATTTCGTTTGATCAATCTTTTAGGGGGTCGCTAACATTCCTGAATATCAATGCAGGAAAGCATGAGGAGGCCACCATGAACCTGCAAGTGAACGTATTGCGTGACAACGAAGGCTATCTGGTCAACCCGGAGGACTGGGACGAGGAAGTGGCGCGCGAACTCGCCGCCGAGGAAGGCATCGAACTGGATGAGCGCTACTGGCCGATCCTTCGTTTCATGCGCAGTTACTGGGAAGAAAACCGCGTGGCGCCCGATGTCCGCCATGTGGTGGATTTTCTTGTCGGAACCGGAAATTTCGACAAGAAATCGGCCAAGCAACACCTGTTCGAGCTGTTCCCTTATGGTTATGTGAAGCAGGCCTGCAAACTGGCCGGGATGCAACGGCCCCGCGCCTGGAGCACGGGTTGAAACAGCAGTTCTCCGAGATCGTTCCGAAGAAGCGGGTCGTGGCCGGTCATCCGGCCACGACCTCTCGAGTGCAATTGCCCTGCCCCGCTACTTCCGCCACTGGCTGAACACGTACCCCCGCGCTTCCTGCGACTGGTGGCACTGGAAGCAGGCGCGCCCGCCGTCATGGGTCAGCCGCTTGTCGTGGCTGTCCCCGGCGAAACCCTCGAAGCCCCACCCCCCGGTGTCACGATACTTGCGCGCATCCCGCACCATGACACCGACGAGCTTGCGCTTGCCCTCGGTCAAGGCATGCGCACCGCGCATGGTCTCGAGCAGGTCGAAGACCAGCACCGAACCGTCGGCGTACCGACCGCTGCGCAGCCCTTCCAGGGCCTTGGCATTGGCATAGACGTGGTGGATCCCCTCGAAGGGGTCGGCCAGGGGATGGCCCGGCAGGATGACCATGGACTTGACGTGCGTCCAGTGCCTGTACCCGTCGGGGTAGGGCACCTTGCCTCCAGCCAGGGCTACCGGGCTTCCCAGCAGCAGGACCAGCAGACAGGCATAGCGCTTCATCTTCGTCCTCCTTTGCGGTTGTTGGTTTCGATTCGATACTAGTAAGCCGGTCCCGGGTTGTCAAGATGGTTTCGATGCGATACCTTCATTCCATGAACGACGATCGCCAACGTCTGCTCGACCTGCTGGAACGCCTCGGCACGCTGCTGCGCACGGAACGCCGCAGAATCTCGGCGCAAAACGGCCTCTCCGAGGTTCACCTCGCCATTCTCGATTACCTCTCGCGCTGCAACCGGTTCAGCAATACGCCGCAGGCCGTCAGTGCCTGGTTGGGCATCACCAAGGGCACCATCTCCCAATCGATCAAGCTGCTGGAATCCCGGGGGCTGCTGAAGAAGCAACCGGACGCGGAGGATCGCCGGGTGGTGCGGCTCGGCCTGACGCGCCGGGGCAGGACGCTGGCACGGTCCGGCATGGACGGCGCCTGGCACGCGGTGCTTCGCGCCTTGCCGGAAGAGGAGGTGCTTTCCCTGGTGCGGGGCCTGGAGCGGCTGCTCATGGGACTACAGGAACGCCATGGCTACCGCACCTTCCAGCAGTGCCGGACCTGCCGCCACCTGCAGACGACCGCGGAAGGCTTGCGCTGTGGGCTCACGCAACAGCCGCTGACCGACGACGACCTGCGCAAGATCTGCATGGAACACGAGGCCCCGTCCCGACGTGCGGTCAACCAGGGATGAGGCCCTCACCCGGGTTCGGCGTGCGGTCCCGCGGTACGACCCGAGCCGCGGGCGCGGCGTGGGACCCGATTCACGCAACGCCGCGGCCGAGTGTGGCATCATTCGACCTTCGCGAGCCGATCGACCCGGAAGGAGGAATCTGCCCATGCCGCTGCGAAAAGCGCACCTCGCCCTGCTGCTGTTGCTGGCCTCGCTCGCCGCGCATGCCGGCGAGAAACCGGTACCACCGACCTACTCGAAGAACGAGGTCCTGGCGGCGCTCGAGGAATTCTTCGGCAAGGGTGCCCGCGACCTCGGCAAGGTGGTGGAGAAGGCCTTTCGCGACCACGGCCGCCCCAATGCCTACATCGCCGGCAACGAGTTCTCCATCGCGCTGGTGGCGGGCGTACGCTACGGCAAGGGGGTCCTGAAAATGAAGGCCGGCCCCACCCGCACGGTCTACTGGCAGGGGCCTTCGATCGGTTTCGATGCCGGGGGCAACCTCTCCAAGGTGTTCATGCTGGTCTACCACCTGTCCTCGCCGGAAGAACTGTTCCAGCGTTTTCCCGGCGTGGAGGGCAGCCTCTTCTTCGTCGGTGGCGTCGGCATGAACTACCTGCAATCGGGACGAACGGTCATCGCCCCCATCCGCTTCGGCGCCGGCTGGCGGCAGGGTGCGAGCGTGGGATACCTGGATTTCACGCCGGAGCTCAGCCTGAACCCGTTCTGAGCGCCTGCCGGGCTTTCCCCCTTGACCGACGCGGGTGCCGGCTCCATGTTCATTCCGGGTAATGGAGCCGCCGCCATGCACGCACCACTCGACCAACGCCTGCAGGAAACACTCGAGAACCGCCTCGGAGCCCTGCCGCGCCGGGTACGGGTCCTGTTCGTGGGGCAATCCACCCCGCCCTGCAGTCACTGCAGCGAGCAACAGGCCCTGCTGGAATCCGTGGCCGCGGCCAGCGACCGCATCTCCCTGGAACGCATCGACCTGGTCGAGGACGCCGCCCGGGTGCGGGAACTGGATGTGGACAAGATCCCGGCCACGCTCCTCCTCGACGAGGACGGCAGGGATACCGGCATCCGCTTCTACGGGGTGACCAGCGGCTACGAGTTCGATTCCCTGGTCGAGGCCATCGAGACGGTGGGCACGGGCGAGTCCGGCCTGCCGGAAGGCATCCTGCAATTGGCCAACGCCATCACCCGGCCGACCCACCTCGAGGTGATGGTCACCCTCACCTGCCCCTATTGCCCGAAGATGGTGCGCCTGGCGCACCAGCTGGCCTTCGTGAATCCCAATATCCGCGCCGACATGGTGGACGCGGTGGAATTCCCGCAACTGGTGCAACGCTACCGGGTCAGCGGTGTGCCCAAGACCATCGTCAACGGCAAGCCGGCCTTCGAGGGTGCCCTCCCGCCCCGGGATGCCCTGCTGGAGATCCTCAAGCTCGCCGATCCCGAGGCCTGGGAGCGGATCGACCGCGAGTTGCGCACCCTGCGTGGCGAACGCAAGGCCCACGACGCCGAGCCGGGACACCTGTACGACCTCATCATCGTGGGTGCCGGACCCGCGGCCATGACCGCGACCATCTATGCGGCACGCAAGGCCCTGGACGTGGCTGTCCTCGGGCGCGAGGTGGGCGGCCAGATCGTCAATACCGAGACCATCGAGAACTGGCCCGGCATCCCGGCCATCGGCGGACAGGAACTGGCCACTCTGTTCCGCAATCATGCCGAACGCTTTCCCGTGGCCGAGCGGCTGGGTACCGAGGTGACCGAGGTGCGCCGGCGCGAGGATGGCGACTTCGAGGTACGCACACGCGACGGGCAGCGTTACCGCGCGCGCAGCATCGTCTACTGTGCCGGCAAGCAGCACCGCACCCTGGGTGTGCCCGGTGAGGCACGCTTCCTGGGGCGCGGTATCGCCTTCTGCGCCACCTGCGACGCCCCACTCTATGCCGACCGGCGGGTGGCCGTGGTCGGTGGCGGCAATTCCGCCTTCACCGCGGCGCGTGACCTGCTGCCCTGGGCGCGCGAGATCCACATCATCAACCTCCTGCCCGACTTCCAGGCCGACCCGGTATTGATCGAGGAGGTCACGGCGAACGACAAGGTGAAACTGCACCCCTCGACCCACGTGCGCGCCTTCCTCGGTGACGACCAGTTGACCGGCGTGCGCCTGGAATCGGAAGACGGCCGGGAACGCCAGGATCTGCCCGTGGACGGGGTCTTCCTGGAGATCGGCCTGGTCCCCAACAGCAAACCGGTCGAGAAACTCCTGAAGCTCGACGAACAGGGACAGATCCCGACGCATTGCGACGGCAGCACCGAGGTGCCTGGCTTCTTCGCCGCCGGCGACGTCACCGACATTCCCGACAAGCAGATCGTCATCGCCGCGGGCATGGGCGCACTCGCCGCCCTGGCCGCGGCACGTTACCTCGAATCGCTGGCGGCGGTCCCGACACCGTCACCGCCGTCATCTCTCGAACGGGAGAACTGATGGGCCGGCAGGCTGCCGGATGACGGTATGCCGATGGCGCGCTAAGAGGACGGAGCATGCCCCTCCCCGGGCTCGGAGCGGTGGGCCAGCCACACCAGCACCAGGGCGGAGATCGCCGTGAGCAGCGCGGCCAGTAGAAAGGCGGCCGACATGCCCAGTCCCTGCCACACCGCACCGAACAC
>RFHK01000152.1 GCA_003695825.1 Gammaproteobacteria bacterium
CTCATCGAGTGCGCCCTGGGCGCGAAGTACGGTTTCTACAAGTTCCCGCCCGACCCCGGCGAGGACCAGCCGGACATCGAGTGGCGTCCGCTCGACGAGACCCCGCCCTTCGAGGACTGCGATGAAGTCGAGGCCGGGATGAGCCTTTGCTTCGACCTGGCTTTGCCGTTGCGACCCCAGCTCGAGGCAGCCGGCCGGCGGCTGGCTGCCCGACAGGCCCGTCTGCGCCGCGAAGGCCTGCGCATGAAACGGGTGCGCGACCGGCATGATCGCTGGCTTCACTGCCTGCGGCTGCTGGATGCCGAGGCGGCGGGCGTTCCGGAACCGGAGGTCATCGAAAGGTTGTTCTCAGGAAACCCCGAGGCCTTCGAGGCATGTCGTCGCGAGGCCCATGCCCTGCGCGATGGAGACTACCGCGAGATCGCTTTCTATCCGGATTGAATTTTTCACCGCAGCCGGCGTTCATTTGTGTTGTTTGCTGCCTGCCGGGCCAGCCGGCGCAATGCCGCGCGGTCGAGCTTGCCGCTGCGGGTGCGGGGCAGGGATTCCACCGGCAGCAGGAGCCTGGGGCGTTGCCAGGCGGGCAGGTGATCCCGGCACCAGGCATCGATGGCATCGGACGAAGCCGTACCTGCATGAAGGAGCACGATCCGCTCACCCCAGACCGGATCCTCGATGCCCGTGATGGCGGCCTCCCGGATGCCCGGGCACGTCTGGAACGTCACTTCGAGTGTTTCCGGGTCCACGAGGTGCCCGCCCGTATTGAGCACGGCATCCGCACGGCCCAGCCATTCCAGCCCGCCTTTCGTGGTCCAGCGTCCCAGGTCTCCGGTCACGAGGCGGCGCCCCTGCCTGCATGCCGGAAGTTCCGACGCACCGAGATAGCCGCGCATCACCTGGGGGCCGCAGACCGCGATCCTGCCCGTACCGTCCGGGTCCGGACCGAGCACGCGGATCCGGACGCCGGGAACGGGGTGCCCCACCTGCCCAGGTTGCCATTCTGCATCCACCGGGCACAGGGTGAGGTGCGAGGCGGTCTCGGTCATGCCCCAGGTGAGGTACAGGGGCCAGCCGCGTTCCCGGGCGGTCTGCGCGAGAGGCGCAGACAAGGGTCCGCCGCCGACGAGCACGCAGCGCAGGGAGGAGGGCGCCGGGCCGGAACGGGCTTCCAGCAGCCGATGGAGCTGGGCCGGAACCAGCGAGACATGGGTGACGGCGTCCCATTCCAGGGTCTCCAGCACCTGCGCCGCGTCGAAACCGGGCAGGAAGCGGACGTGGGCACCGGTGACGAGGGCGCGCAGGGCCACCATCAGGCCGCCGGCATGGTCGACCGGCAGGCAACACAGCCAGCGGTCCCGGTCGGAAAGTGCGAGGGACTTGCGGGTGGCCTCGACGGAGGCGAGCAGGGTCTCCGGGGAATGGCGGGCGATACGCGGTCCGCCGAGCGTGCCGCTGGTGGCGAGCCAGAGCTCCGCCCGCTCCACCGGATCCGCTTCGGCATCGCCGGCGCCTGCCGGCGGAAAGGGCGCGATGCGGCGCACCGACGCGGGGAGGGGGAAGTCCCCCTCGGTGACGGCGAGGCCGATGCCCGCGCGAGAGAGGAGGGTGGCACCCCAGTCCGGGGGTTGGGGATGGATGGGCAGCACGCGCAAACCGGCCTGCAGGGCGGCGAGCAGGTGCAGTACCAGGTGACTGCGGGTCTCCACGAGCAGCGCCAGCCTGCCTCCGGGGCCCGCATGGGCCGCCAGCGCACGGGCCAATCCTGCGATGTGCGCGGAGAGTGCCTGCCGGTGCAGCACGGTACCGTCCTCGGCACGCCAGGCGGGTGCCAACGGCCATTCGCGTGCCCGTGCCTGGATCTGCCTAAGCAACGCCTTCTCAGGATGCATCACCGGGGGGACGGACGCCCTGGTGGATACAGGCGATGCCGAAGGAGAGGTTGTGGTAGCGGACGCCAGTGAAACCGGCCGCGCGAAAATGCTCGGCCAGGGTCTCCTGGTCCGGGAAGGCGCGGATGGAGTCGATCAGGTACAGGTAGGCGTCCGGGTTGCGGGAGACCCAGGCCCCGAGGCGCGGGATCACCAGCCGCGAGTAGAGATCGTAGAAGGGCGCCAGCCAGGGCGCGGGGCGGGAAAACTCCAGGCACAGCAGTCGGCCGCCGGGTCGCAGTACCCGGCGGATCTCCTGCAGCGTGACGTCCAGGTGGGTGACGTTGCGGATACCGAAGGCGATGGTGACCAGGTCGAACGCCTGGTCACGGAAAGGGAGCCGTTCGCCGCATCCGCCCACCCACCCGATGCGGTTCGCCGGCCCGCGCCGGCGCCCGACCTGCATCATGGGCAGGCTTGGATCGCAGACGTCCACTGCCCGGTCGCCGCGGGCCAGTTTCCAGGCGACGTCGCCGGTGCCACCGGCGAGGTCCAGCACCCGCCGCGGTGCCGCGTGTTCGGCTTCATGCACCAGCACCCTTTTCCAGTACCGGTGGATCCCCAGGCTCATCAAGTCGTTCATGAGGTCATAGCGGGGTGCCACGCGGCGAAAGACGTCGCGGATCAGGCGGGTGCGTTCCTCGGGGTCGACCCGTCGGCGTCCGAAACGGTGGGCGAGGTCGTTCATGGCCCTGCAGTGTGCCAGCGGGGTGCCTGGCCCTCAAGTGCCGGAAGCCAGCGCCTCCAGCCGGCGTTCGAAGTGGTCGAGCAACGTCCGGGCCTGGTGCCGGAAGCCCCGTTCGACCAGGACGGACAGCGGGCCGAAGCGGACGGCCACGTCGACCTCGAGCCGGATGCGACAGCCTTTCCCGGGGTCGGGCGCGAGGGTCCAGTCGATGTGCAGGCGATGGAAAGGACCCTCGATCCCCTCGATGTGCAGGCGGTGCGGTGGGTACAGGCGGGCGCGGGTGCGGAAGCGTACCGGTACGGGGCCGGCCCGCACGGACTGTTCCACCTCCAGCCGGTCGTCCCGGCGCTCCAGGATGCGGGCCGCTTCCCAGCCAGGGAGGAACTCGGGGTAACGCTCGATGTCGGCGAGCACGGCGAACGCCCGGTCACAGGGCACGGCAACGTGCCGGGAGGCTTGCATGTGCATGGCCCGATTCTGCCCCAGCGCGCGTGAACGTACAAAAAAACGCCCGGCACGGGCCGGGCCAGGTGCGAGGTCGAAGGGAACGGGAAGCGGGTCAAGGTCGTGTGACGACGCAGCCGTCGGGCCCGATGCCCCCGCTGCCCGGAAGCGTGTCGGGGCAGCGGTCGTCGAGGTCGTCGATGCCGTCGAGGTCCTGGTCGTGGACGGCGTGTGAGAAGGCCTCGGCGGGGACGACGGTGAACTGGTCCGCGCCCGGGCGTTTCCAGTACAGCCGGTATCCCTCGTCGCCGCCCCGTTCCTCGTGCAGGAACTGGATGCTGTGCAGGCCCTGGCGGAGATAGAGGCTGCGCGGTTGCACCGGTTCGCCCTTCATGCCATGGCCGTCCAGCCAGTGGGTGACCACCTTGCCGTCGATACGCACCTCGACCGCATCGTCACCGTCGATGGCAAAGGTATAAGTACCGTCCGCGGGGATGCGTATGCGGCCGGCCAGCCAGGTGACGAAGTCGCCGTCGTCGCCGAAGGGATTGCCGAAGCCGTGATGGCTGTCGTTGTCGATCCGGTCGAGCTTGAAGGTGCCATAGAGCAGGTCCTTGTCCTGCACGATGGCCTGGAGCGCCTTGTCGAAGTCGGTCGAGGTCTGCGGATGCCGGCTGCCCTTGCGGATCTCGCCTTTCTTTGCATCCCAGAAGTAGCCGAACCTCCAGGTGGAGGCCAGCAGGCCGTTCTCGTACTCCCCGCCCGTGAAGCCGCCGGCATTGGCGGGCAGGGGCGCGACCTCGAGCGCGACCCAGTCGCCCTTCTCGAGCGGCGTGCCGTTGGAGTCGATACCGAAGCGCCGCAGTTTCCACTTGGCGGCGAAGGCACGCCCGTCCGCCGGCTGGGCTTCGGGGCCCGGGATCCGGACCAGGCGCACGTAGGGCTCGTAGCCTTCCTTGACCTGCAGGGTGGTGTAATTGTCCTTCTGATTGAAGCTGTCGCGCACCCGGTCGCCGTCGAGCTCCAGGAAGGCGATGACGTGGTAGCCGTCGAGGGCGGCCACGCGGGTACGCTTGCCGGCGGCATCGATGCGGTCACGCGCCTTCTCGACGTTGACGAACCGGACGATGTCGCCGTGCATGATCTGCTCGTCGCCGCGGATGGCGAAGGTCAGCATGCGCCGGGCCGACTTGCCGTCGTGGTCGAAGCCGTCGCCGTGGCTGCCGTGGACGTCGAGGGTGGCGATCTTCCGGTAGCCGGGCGGGACGCCCACCGCGTCGGAGTCGGGTTCCGGCGTCCAGCCGATCAGCCAGGCGTTGTCCGAGGCCGGCGTGGCGATCGGCGGGTTGGGCACCTGGTTGGAACCGCCACCGGGCGCCGTGGCACCGCCGCCACCCTGGCCACCGCCCTGCCCGGTACCGGACCCCGGGGCATTGCCGCCGGGACTTCCCGCGGAGGGCGGCGGGGGCAGGGGGGTGCCTCCGAACCCATCGCCCGGCTCGGGCGTGTAGGGATGCCCGTAGGGCGCGCAGCCGTTGCGTTCCACCGGGATTCCCGGGACCGAATCGGGGCAGCGGTCGAAGGCATCGGCCACGCCGTCGAGATCGGCGTCGTAGCGCGGATGGCTGAACCGCTGGTCGGAGACCGGGACGAGCGGCGCATCCGGCTCCATGGAAGGCAGCCTCCAGTAGAGGTCGAAGTCGTAGAGGTCCTCGCCGATGAACTCGACGAGGTGGTAGCCACGTTCCAGGTGGATGGTGCGTACCTCACGCGCCTCGTCCCGGTTGCCGTGTTCTCCGTACCAGCCCGTGACCCGGCGCCCGTCGATGCGGACTTCGACGGCGTTGTCCCCGTCGACCCCGAAGGCATAGTCCCCGGTCTCGGGGACCTCGAGGCGGCCGGTGAGCCGCATGACGAAGCGCCGTTCGTCGCCGAAGGGGTTGCGGTACTTGCCGTCGTCCTTTTCCTTGTTGATGGCGTCGATGACGTGGCGGCCCATGTAGTTGTCCGCCCGGGTGGCGTTGAGGTAGAGGTAGGCGGCCATCTCCAGGGGATTCTCCGGGTGCCGCTTGCCCTCGTGGATGCCGGGCTTGCCCCGTTTCAGCCAGGCCGCCAGCAGATCGGGGTTCGGGACGACCGCGGCGTTCACGTCGTTGAAGTAGAAGTGTCCGTCCTTTTCGGTCAGGTACGCGGCGAGGAGGTGCGATCCGCCCGGGACGTCCTCGATGCGGAGGTGCCGGTCGGTGTACCAGGCGGCGTAGTTCAGGCCGGGATCATAGGCATTGCGGTTCGGCTGGCCGTCCCGGGCGTCGAGGGGCCGGATCTGCAGGGACATCCAGCCCTCGGAGGTGCGCCGCCCGAAGCTGTCCATGCTGTCACCGTCGACCTTCCACCAGCCCACCGGGCGGTAACCGGGCAGGACCTCGTAGCGCTGTACCTTGCCGCCCAGGGTGACGAGCTTGACGGCGTCCTCGTAACCCTCCTTCACGGCGATGGCGATGTGGGGATTGCCCTTGTTGCCGTAGCTGTCCCGCGCGTCGTTGTCGGAATCGAACCAGCCGATGATGCGGTAGCCTTTCGGCGCATCCACGAGGACGCGCTTGCCCGCGTGGGCGAAGTGTTGCTTCGTGTCGCGGTTCTCCAGGCTCAGTACCCGGACGATGTCTTCGTGGCCCGGGGAGGCGTGCAGCCAGAGCCGTCCGCCTTTCATGCCCCGGATGTCCCAGCCGTCGCCGTCGTTCGCCCCCCAGTTGCCCAGCTCCTCGCCCTGGACCAGGTCCTCGTAGAAATGGGCGTCCTTTTTCTTGTGATCGAGCGTATAGAGCCAGTTGGCCTTCTCGTTGAGCAGTTCGGACTCCTGGAGCAGGTCCCGGGCGTAGGTGTAGACGTTGTCCGTGCTCTCTTCCATGACGGCGAAGACGTAGTTGTGGCTGCCGTCTCCGTTGCCCATCAGTTCCAGCTTCCCGGTGCCGCGGGGGACGCGCTTGCCGAACAGGCGGAAGCCGGTCTGCTGCTCGCACTCGAAGCGGTGGCCGTACATGGGCGTGAACCCCTCGGCGAGCGCCCAGGTGGGATAGGTGGCGTCGAAGGGCACCACGAGAAAGACGAGGTGTTCCTTGTTCCGGTCGAGCCGGAGTTCGGTGTAGACCCGGTCCTCGTCCAGGTCCCGCTTGCTGTCGTCGGTTCGGTACCAGGTCGCCGGCGCGATCCACTCGGGCATGAGCAGCCAGGCGTCGTCGGAACCGTGGCTGTAGAGGGGTTGATGGAGGTACTGGTAACCGAACTGGACCGCCTCCACCGGTTTGCCGGACTTGGTGTCCTGCCGGGTGTCGGCCTTGGCGAGCCGGCCGAGAAAGTCGCGGGGCGCGGGTGCCGAGGGATCCGGCTGCGGCATGTCCATGGGTGGCAGGATCCCGCCCAGGAAGTCGAGCACCGCGTGGCAAGGCTCGTCGTCGTAGAGGTAGGCGCCGGTGATCAGGCCCTGCACGAACTGCCAGCCCCAGGCGGTGAGGTGCGGGTCGCCGTTCTTGTCGTGATAGACCAGCATGGGCAGCATGCGACCGACCAGGGCATTGGCGGGATTGTCCGAATCCGGGTCCGGCGGCAGGCTCGTGTCGTAATGCGGCAGCACGCTCTGCTGCATGCCGCGGGCCATGGCATAGGCATTGAGGAAGGCCTGGGCATGGTGGAGGATGGGTTCCCCGTTCTCGTCGTCACCCTCGCCAAGGAACAGGGTGTTCATCATCATCGCCTGGATCTCCGGCGCGAGGCGCTCGACGCCGTCGAGGAAGCGGTGCGAGGCAGTGAGGTCCCGGAACATGCCGTAGATGGTGCGCTCGTCGGCGGCCTCGTTGCCGTCGTTGTTGTCCGTGGTGGACCCCAGGTGGCGCATGACCCGCAACAGGGGCGGCGGCTGGTCGGGGTGGGCCTTGCAGATGCGCGAGAAGATGGTTCCCACCTTGCGGGCATTGTCGACCGAGTCCGCGATCACGCGGCTGAAGTTGGTGAACGCGGGGTCGTCCATCTTGCCGCACAGGGTGTGGGCGAGGAAGGGATAGCGGATGGCCAGGCTCAGCACGGAGCCGGCCAGGCCCTTGTCCTTGGCCATCTTGGCCACCAGCTTGTGGCGCAGGGCCCGGTTCTTGCCGGCGATGCGGTTCATCAGCAGTGCCAGGCCCTTGTTGTGCTGGGTGTGCCACAGCATTTCCTTGGTGAGCAGGTCGTTCTCGAGCAGGAGCAGGAACATCTCGCCCAGCACTTCGTCTTCCAGGTGGCCGGGGAAGGCATTGGCCATCATCTCGTAACTCTTGAAACCCCAGATGGTCATGAACTCCATGAGGCCCGGATCCTGGCGCATCATCTCGCGGGCCACGCGCATGGAGATCTCGAGCATGCGGCTCATGCCGTCCCGGGCGAAGTCGAAGGGGGGCACCGCCATCACGCCCGCAGCGATCTGGGCGAAGTCGAGCATGACCTTGACCGACTTGCCGGCGATCTTCATGGACCCGACGAAGACGTCGCCGGTCACGCCCGCGACGGTCTTGAGCATGTCCTTGAACACGCCGGCGTAGCTCGACGGGTTGAAGGGGTTGAACCCACCGAAGAGGGCGTCGGCCTGGCGGACGGGAAGCGAGAGGCCGAGTCCGGCGACGGCGACCGAGAAGGCGAGGATGCTGGCGCGGGTGCGCAACGTGCGCGGATCCCCTGTGTGCATGGCGGCTCTCCTGTCGTTAGCGTTCAGATTTTCCTAATGTGCTTGAGCACTTATAAAACCCCGATGGATACTCGGGTATTGAAGCCTACCTACCAGAGCGGCCACGGGGACTCAAGGGTCGATTTCGGCAAAATGCTGGCGGAGAAATCCAGCATCCCTAGAAATACCAATGCGTTGGAGGGTTTCAGGCGCGGACCAGGCGGGGGAAGGAGGCGGCGATCTCCTCGTAGAGCGCGTCCGGATCCGACTGGTGGCGCCGGGAGAAGTGGAAGGGGACGAGGCGGCCGACCCCGGCGGCGCGCGCGATCTCGGCACAGGCACGGGTGGTGAGGTGACCGTTGCGCCGGGCGTTCTCCTGCTCCGCTTCCCGGAAGGGGGACTCGCAGAAGAAGGTGTGGGCGCCGTGGGCGAAGGCGATGAGCCGTTCGCGGTTGCCCGGGGTATCCGCCAGGTCCGTGGCATAGACCAGCCGCTTGCCCGGCTGGACGAGCAGCAGCTCCCGGGCCAGGTCACCGGCCAGGGCATGGGTGCCGTCGGGAAGCCGGACGAGGTACTCCGGGCGCTCCGCCAGCACGGCGGCCTTGAGCGTGCCCAGCCAGGGGCCGGGCGGCAGACCGCGTGCCTCCAGCCGGTCCTTGCGGACGTGGAGTTCCCGGTCGGGCTCGAAGGCGAAAGCCAGTACCGGGGTGTGGTGGTCGAGTTCGACGGCGCGGAGGCGGAAGCCGGCTTCCCGGCGCAGCAGGCCGCCGGGTGCGGGCAAGGGCGCCAGGGGCACGCGTGTTCCCCGTCCTGCCTGGATCCGCCAGCGCAGGAGGTGTGTGTCATGCAGCTCGTGGACCTCGAAGACCGGGCCGTGATCGCCGATGCGATCCCAGAGGAAGGCGTCGATGCAATGGGCCAGGTGATTCGCCAGGCCGGGCGGCCCGTAGCAGCGGCAGGGGGGAAAGTCGCCCAGGCGGTTGCGCAGCAGCCAGGCGAAGCCGACCAGGTGGTCCATGTGGGCATGGCTGATCAGGACGTCGGTCACCTGGTGGGCGAGCCGCGTGGAGAGCCGGGGCGGCTCGCCCAGGTCGACGAGCAGGCTGCGACCGGCATGGCGCAGGCGCAGGTGCAGCAGCGGATCACCGAAGACGCCGTTGACCAGCGTGAAGTCCACCGGCCCGCAGCGCCCCGAGAGCGGCGGGCTCTCGGGGGGATGCCGAGCCGGTTCGATGCCCTGGACACGGACCGGCTGGGGGCTGGTGAAGGGGTCGGCGGAACCGAGCAGCCCGTCGGGACGGCGCCGGGCATCCCGCACCAGGAGGGCCTCGGCCTCGGCCGCCGCCACGGGTGGGTGACGCAGCCACAGCCGGCCGTCCGCGCAGCGCTCGATCTCGCCGAGGGTGAGGGTGTGCCCGCCCCGCAGGAGGGCGCATTGCCGGCCGGGCCAGGCCTCGGTGACCTCGATCGGTGGCGGATTGCCGCACAGGGACAGGGACTCGAGGGCCAGGGTGCGTGTCACGGCCCCGGCCAGCCAGGCCTCCCAGCGCCGGGTGCGGCGGCGCGCCCGTTCCCGGCGCCCGGGCAGCCGCGCCTGGGGAGGGGAGGGCACCCAGGCGACCGCCCACGCCCGCTGGAAGAGTTCCGGGGGTGGGCGGGCGGCTTCCGGGTCCGGTGCCAGGCACAGCACCAGCGGGTGCGGCAACAGGGCTCCCAGGGCCTGGGCGAGTTCGCGGGCGGGGGTGCCGCGCACCACTCCCGGGGCATCCACCAGCAGCCGGTCGCTGCCGGCGGCGGCGACGAGGCGCGCCAGGGCCTGTGCCAGGGGGAGACGAAATCGCCCGGCATCGAGGGTGCAGAGGGCCTCGAGTAGCACGAGCCGGGGGCCTTCGTCCACCTCCTCGACCAGCGCCACCGCGCCCGGCGGGGCGACGTCGGGCGCGCCGGGATCGGCGTCCAGGCGCAGGTACCTTCGTCCTTGCCGCCACAGGCTCCGGGCCAGCCGCCTGGCCAGGGTGGTCTTGCCCGCACCCGGGGGACCCCACAGCAGCACCGGGCCCGGTGTCTCGGCGAGGTGCGCGGCCAGGCGCTCGGGATCGTGGGGAAGGCGGGTCAGAAGTGGGTGGGACATGGCTTCAGCATGCAACGCGCCCGCCGCGCCGGCAAGGGGCGCGTACGGGCGCGGCCCCTGTGCGATAATGCCGAGTTCGTTCATGTCACTGCCGGGGCGGCGCGCGGGGAGCCGATGGCGGTGGCGCGGAGCGCGGGGTGGGCCGGCGGATGCCGCCCCCGCCTCCGAAATCTTCGGTGGAGTGCGATGCGCGACCGATTCCAGGGGAAAGGCGGCCAGTACGGGGGCCTCTTGGCGTGCCTCGTCCTGCTGTGGGCGCTGGCGGGGGTCCTGGCCTCTGCCGGCAGCCTGGCGGCGGAGGTGGACAGTTTCACCCATCGCCACCCCTTGCAGGATTCCGCCCCGGCGCTCAACGCGATCGTCAACCGGTGGCTGAAGCTGGCCGTGCGGGAGGCGAACCGGCCACCCTTCCTGCTCACCGGCGAGGAAGGGGCACCGCTGGTGACCGGTTGCGACGCCAAGCGCCTGGACGAGGCACTCGTGCGCCGCTTCGTGGGTTTCATCGCCGGACCGCTCGAGACCCGGGTCAACGAGGACCCGGCCTTCGACGTGATCCGCGTCCCCTTCGAGGCCTCGATCTACCGGGACTTCCAGTTCACGGAGTCTCCCGTCATTTCGCTGACTCGGCGCATGGCGGTTCTGGTCCGGGTCGGGGACGTCTACCTGGGCTCGGACAAGTTCGGGCATTTCTTTACCGAGGGCCACACCTACTATGAGCTCTATGCCTCGGCCGGGCGGAAGTCGGCACTGCACTTCGGCGAGATCACCGAGAGCACCTTCTATGGGGAACTGACCACCGGGGTCTTTTCCTTCGCCGACCTGGCGGCCAACCTCAACGGCCTGCGATTCTGGAACGAGATCCTGGGAACCTTGCCCGACCCGCTCGACGGTACTCCCGTGCGGCACCCCTACGTGCAGTGCGTGCTCGGCCGTTGGCGCCTGGTGCGCCGCTTCGACTGGCGGGACTACGTAGACCCAGCCTGGGACGAGGCCCTCAACTGCAGCGACTTCCGTACGCCGGACCTGCTCGAGAAGGTGCGCCGGCGCATCGCCGAGGCCACAGGAGGGCGGCAATGTCCCTTGCACCCGGTCGACCGGAAGCGGCTGGCGCGCAAGTACGGTCGACTGTTGCCGCTGGTGTTCAATCCCCGCGGCAACCAGGTCCTCGAAAGCCGGTTGCGACCCAAGCTCGAACAACTCCTCGCCAGCGTGTTCGGCAAGTTCCTGCCGGGGACCGACTAGTGGGTGTACCCGGCTGGCATCCTGTCGGGGGATGCAGCCTGTCGGGCGTTGGGGATCGTAGCGAGCAAAGTGGGCGCACGGTCGATCCGGACAAGGTCCGACAGGCGCCTAGACCCGGAACTGGGCCACCAGTCCCTGCAGCTCGCCCGCCGTCCGTGCCAGGTCGCGGCTGGCGGCCGCCGTCTCTTCGGCCCCCTCGGCCGTCTCGTTCGCCATCGCGTGGATGTGCGCGATGTTGCCGTTGATCTCCTCGGAGACGGCGCGCTGCTCTTCCGCGGCGCTGGCGATCTGGGCGCTCATGTCGTGAATCTGCCCCACTGCCTCGGCGATCCGCTCCAGGGCCGCCCCGGAACGATTGGCCAGCTCGACGGCGCTACGGGACTGCTCCCGGCTCTGCTCCATCACGGTCACGGCCTTGCGCGAGCGGGCCTGGAGCCGCTCGATGATGTCGTTGATCTCCTCGGTGGATTCCTGGGTGCGGCCGGCCAGGGTGCGCACCTCGTCGGCCACCACGGCGAACCCGCGGCCCTGTTCGCCGGCTCGTGCCGCCTCGATGGCGGCATTGAGCGCGAGGAGGTTGGTCTGCTCCGCGACCCCGCGAATCACCTCGAGCACCGCATTGATGGCCTCGCTCTGCTGCTCGAGTTCCTGGACGGTGTCACCGGCCTCCTCGAGCTGCCGGGCCAGGGACTCGATGGCCCCTACCGCCTCGCGGACGATACGGCTGCCGGCGTCGGTCTCCTGCTGTGCCTCCTGGGCGGCCTCGGCGGCATGGGCGATGTTGTGCGCCACTTCCTGCACGGTCGCCGTCATCTCGTTCATGGCGGTGGCGACCTGGTCGGTCTCGTCCCGCTGGCGGGTGACCGTCTGGGTGGTCTGCTCGGTGACCACGGAGAGCTCCTCGCCAGCGGCGGCGAGCTGGTCGACGATCGAGGCGAGCTTGGCGAGCGTCTCCCGTTGCCGCCGGATGGTGGCATCGAGATCCCGGGCCATCTCGGCCAGCTCGTCGCGGCCCTCGTCTTCGACGGTCCGGGTGAAATCTCCCTCGCCCACCCGGGCCAGTACGGCGCGCACCGCCTCGATGGGCCGGCGCAGGCTCTCGACCAGGCGGTATGCGAAGCCCAGGCCACCCAACATGACCAGTACGAAGATGGTGGTGGAGGTCCGGCGCAGGTTCTCGAAGAGGGTGCGTGCCTGTGCGTTGCCGCGCTCCGCATCCCGACGCCGCTCCTGCAACAGACTATCGAGGTTGCGGTTCAGGTCCCGAAGCAGGCTGGGCACGGCGCGTTCCCGGAGCAGGTCGACCTCGGCCTTGCGGCCGGCCCGGCTCGCCGGCAGCAGGCGTGTCCGAACCAGCGTCAGGTAGGCAGTGCCGTCGCGCACGATCGGCTCGAGTCGCCCGGCCGCTCGTGGATCCTGCTTCGACACCTCCTGCAGGTCACGGACCACGGCCTGCCAACGGTCGGACAGGGCCCGGATGCGGTCCTCCTGGGTGTCCCGTTGTGCGGGTTCCAGGACGTGCAGGGCCACGGTGTCCCGGACGCCGGAGAGTATGCTCAGCAATTCCCCGAGCGATGCCACGGGCACCAGGTCCTCGTGGTAGGTACGGTCGAGCCGTGCCTGGATCTCGTGGGCGTCCCGCAGGCCGAGGCCCCAGAGCAAGGCGGCGAGGGAGACGAGCACCCCGGTGACGGCATACAGGCGAGGGGCGACCTTCCAGTCACGCATCCGAACGATTCTCATGGTGTTTTTTTTCCTCCTTCGGTGGTACGTGCGCGGCACTGTGACGGCGGCAACCATCGATCCCGCGGCCCGGGACGCGGTCGCACTTCACCCGGCACAGCGGCCGGGTAAAAAATTTCTTTAGAGACGAAACCCCTGCGTTTTACGAGGAAATGAAAGGTCCATCCGGGGGCCGGCATCTGGATACAATGCAGCCTTCGACGAGATGCCAACGAAGGAGAACACCATGCACCCGAGGAAGCACCGCTGGATCCCCCTGGTCGCCGCACTGGGACTGGCCACGGCCGCATCGAGCGCCCGGCCGCTGCAGCCCGATGCCCTCTTCCCGGCCCCGGTGTACGTCTCCATGAAACAGGACGGCAGCCTGTGGCGGTATCCGGACGGCGCCCGCTGGAGGGCGGCTTCCACGACCCTCTACGATGCCGTCACGCCGGACGGCCGCCTGGTACTGGCGACCGTCCCCTCGGAACACCGGGTGGCCATCCTGGACGCAGCGCGCGGCAAGCGGCTGGCCCTGCTCGATGTGGGGCGGGATCCCAAGGGCGTGAAGGTGACCCCGGACGGCACCCAGGCCTGGGTGAGCAACCAGGGCAGCGACAGCATCAGCGTGATCGACCTCGACCGGCACGTGGTGGTCGACACCCTCCATACCGGCAAGGGGCCGCACAACGTGCGCTTCACGCGCAACGGCAGGACCGCGTACGTGACCCTGCAGAACGGTGGCGCCCTGGGCGTGATCGACGTTGCGTCACGCAAGCAGGTGCGCACGATCCCCCTGCCCGGCATCGTGGGTCCCCACAACCTCGACCTCTCGCCCGACGAGCGCACGGCCTGGGTCCGGGACTTCGTGCACAACGTGGCCGTGGTGGACCTGTCCACCGGGCGCGTGCGCAAGGTGATCCGGGTGGGTGCGGGCCACGGCGGTATCGACGTCTCGCCCGACGGCCGGTACGTGGCGACCGGTGCCATCGGGGGCGATGCCGTCTCCCTGATCGACCCGGAATCCTTCCACGTCCGCAACGTGAAGGTGGGCAAGGGGCCGCACGGCGTGCGTTTCAGCCGGGACGGCCGCCGGCTCTACGTCAGCGTGACCGGGGAGAATCGCGTCGTGGTGGTCGATCCGGCGACGGCACGCGTGCTGGGCGAGCGCCCTGCCGGGGCCTTTCCCTTCTGGGTGGCAGTGCCCGGCAACCCCTGAAGTTGCTAGCAGCCTTCCAGCCAGGCCGCGATCTTTGCCTTGGTTGGCACGCCACCGGCATGGACCACCTTGCCATCGACGACCACGCCCGGCGTGGACAGGACGCCGTGGCGCATGATCTCGGCGATGTCCTCGACCTTCACGAGGTGGACCGGGATCCCTTTCTCGCGCGCCACTTCCTCGATGAGACGCAGCGTGGTCCTGCAGTTGGCACAGCCCGTGCCCAGTACCTTGACCTCTTTCATCGCATGATCTCCGATCTCAGCAGCAGGACTGTCCGCTCGGGGTGGGCGTGCAGCAGCTGCCTTCGGCTTTGACTTCAATCGCGTTGAGGCCATTCGCCGGCTTCCGTTCAGGTGCAGGAGGTTCTTCGAGGCGGATGCCGGATTTCTCGTCGAAGGCAGCATCCAGCTTCTCGGAGGCCTCGTCGCGTATGTGACGGGCGATCTCGATGACGGCACGGATCTGGTGTTCGGGGACCCCGGCGTTACGCAAACGCTCGAGCTGGCACAGGCCCATGTCCGGGTGCCGGGCGGCGATGCCGGCCGCCAGGGAGACCATCGAGACGATGACGGAGTGCAGTTCGGGTTGGTCGGTCATGGAATCACCTCGCGGGTTCAGGACAGGAAATTGAAGCCCCAGCCCACCAGCGTGAAGGCCACGGCCAGCACGCCGGCATACAGGGCCAGCGCCGGCCAGCGGATCACCTTGCGCAGGATCAGCATCTCGGGCAGGGACAGGGCGGCGATGCTCATCATCAGCGCCAGTACGGTGCCCAGCGCCACGCCCTTGCCGAGCATGGCCTCGGCGATGGGAATCACGCCGGTGGCGTTGGAATAGAGCGGGATGCCCAGCAGCACCGCAAGCGGCACGCTGTACCAGGCGTCACCGCCCAGGTGGCTGGACACCCAGGCCTCGGGGACGAAACCGTGAAAGCCGGCACCGACGGCGATGCCGATCAGCACCCAGCGCCAGATGCGTCCCACGATCTCGCGCACTTCGTGCAGTGCATAGTGATGCCGCTCGGCGAACGTCTTCGGCAGTTCGGGCATTTGTGTTTCGCCCATGTGGATCTTCCACACATAGGCTTCGACCCAGCGTTCGGGGCGAAACCGTTCCATGATCGTGCCCCCGACCCAGGCCACCTGCAGGCCGGAGGCGATGTAGAGCAGCGTCAGTTTCCAGCCCAGCACGCCGAGCAGGACCACGGCGGCCACCTCGTTGATCATGGGGCTGGCGATCAGGAAGGAGAAGGTCACGCCCAGGGGAATGCCGGCCTCCACGAAGCCGATGAACAGCGGCACCGAGGAACAGGAGCAGAAGGGGGTCACTGCGCCCAGGGTGATGGCGAGGGCGCGCGCCAGCCATTTCGGCTTGCCGCGCACGTACTCGCGCACGCGCTCCGGCGAGAGCAGGGCGCGCAGCAACCCCATTCCGTAGATCACGGCCACCAGCAACGTGAAGATCTTGGTGGTGTCCATGACGAAGAATTGCACCGCGTCGCCGAGTGGATTGCCGGAGGCCAGCCCGAGCCATCGATAGGCGACGAGATTGCCGAGAGCCTCAAACATCCGGTTCATTCTCCAGGCGGCGCAGCAGGTCCTCGACGCGTGCCTTCACTTCGTCGCGAGTGGCGCGGAATACCTGCATGATCGCTTCCTCCGTACCGGTGGCCCGTGCCGGATCCTCGAGCGGCCAGTGTTCCTTGCGAGTGCCGGGAGGCAGGACCGGGCAATGCTCGTCGGCATGGCCGCAGACGGTCACGACGAGATCCGCCCAGTCGAGCATCTCCGGCGTGAGCCGGGTGGATTCCTGGCCGGAGATGTCCACGCCGGCTTCCTGCATGACGGCGATGGCACGCGGGTTCTTGCCGTGCGCCTCGATCCCGGCGGAGCGGGCCTCGAGCCGGCCCTTGCCCAGTACGCGCAGCCAGCCTTCGGCCATCTGGGAACGGCAGGAGTTGCCGGTGCAGAGAAAGAGAATGTTTCTGACGGTGCTCATCGACGGTCCTTGGTAACCAGTCCGGGAGATCAGGCGCAGCAGGAGGCGGAGGGCCGATCGCTCATCGCGTGCAGACGTTCGCGGTCGGCACGGAAGGTCTCCATGTCGAGGGCCTCGGCCGTCGTTTGCAGGATCCGGCGTGCCCAGTCGGGCAGCGATGGATGCAGGGAGTAGTGCACCCA